>JBLGBD010000001.1:0-124761 GCA_047617585.1 Pseudohongiellaceae bacterium
AGAGCACAACAAGGCTTGATGGGGGGGTTTCCCAGCTGACACTTAGGTTGCTAGTATACAATTCGTGGCAATGGAGGCAGATCAGCATTATCACTAGCAGTTATACTACCTGCCTACCTCACTGACTAAGCAATAGGAAATATGATGAATCATTCAATAAGGCGTTGCCTACTCGTTGCTTTAACTATGGTGGCAAATTCAATCGTAAGCGCCCAAGTTGAGCTTCACGAAGAGGCTACAAAGGTGCCTGAACCAACTCGGTTCGTCAGTGAACACAGCGGTAGATTCAATGGTGAGAGAATTCAATATGATGCGATTGCTGGTGAAACCTATCTGACTGACAAAGAGGGTGAGCCTAAGGCAAGTATCTTCACGTTTAGTTACATCAAAAAAGATGCAGGATCAGCAGATTCGAGGCCGGTGACTTTCATTTGGAACGGCGGTCCGGGCTCTGCATCTACTTGGCTGCATATGGGGGGCTATGGTCCGAAACGTGTCGTGGTGCCATCAGATGCTGGGCATGCGGGTTTGCCACCTTATCCAATTGCGGATGCTCCAGAAACTATTCTTGATGTGTCTGATATGGTTTTTATTGACCCGGTTGGAACGGGCTTCTCAAGAGCCTTAGGCGATCATGAGGGTAAGGAGTTCTGGGGGTTAAACGAAGATGCCAACTCAATGGCTGAGTTTATCCGCACTTGGATAACACAAAACAAGCGTTGGAATTCGCCTAAGTTTTTAATAGGCGAGAGCTTTGGAACGACTAGAGCCGCTGCTGTGGCCAATATTTTGGAGGGTGATCTTTCAATCAGTCTGAATGGCATCGTATTTATTTCTCAAGCCTTGGATTACCAAGGATCTACGCCTTATGTCCGGGACAATATTATTTCCTACATTACCTACGTGCCGACCATGGCGGCAACTGCGCTCTACCATGGCAAAGTTTCTCCAGCGCCCCAAGACCTTGCGAGCTTTGTACAGGAATCGCGGGAGTTTGCAGTCGAGGAATATTTGCCGGCACTTTTCAAAGGGTCAGCCATCAGTACCCAAGAGTTTGCTCAAGTTCGCGATCGCCTTGCCTACTTTACTGGGTTGAGCCCCCAGTATATTGAGCGAGTAAACCTGCGAGTGCGTGGGGATCGGTTCAAGAAAGAATTACTGCGCGACGTAGGATTAGCAGTTGGGTCTTTAGACGCTCGCTACACGGCTGACGAGATAGATGATGTGGCGTCAAACACTGCAAGGGATGCGGCCAGTGACAGTATTTCTGGCGCCTACCGCGCCGCGCTCATGAGCTATATGGGAAGTGATTTGGCAATCGATTGGGACCGGCTCTATATGGATCCTGCTGATTCTGAGCTCAGCCCTAACTGGCGCTGGCGCACAGTGCCCGACGGCACTTCTTGGGAGCCAAAATATGTTAACACTGCTCACGATCTCTCCGAGGCGCTAAGAATTAATCCGGCGTTGAAGGTGCTCATTGCATCTGGTTATTACGATATGGTCACGCCGTTCTTTGACGCGGAATACACCCTAAATCGCCATGATATCCAACCGGAGCGCCTTCAGTTTGAATACTATGAAGGCGGTCACATGATGTATGTTAACGAGCCTTCCAGACTAAAACTCTTAGAAGACACCCGCCGATTCATCATCAATCAGACACGGTGATTGATGTAAACCCACTAGGATTAAAAGTTTAGGCCTATGACTCAATCGCTTGCAATACCTCCCGGTTTCGAGCCTCACTTTAAAAAGAGTTCTATGACTGACCCTTGGGAGCCAATTTATTCGCGCAGGCTAGACGATCGGGTTGTCTTGCGCGATACAATATGACGTCCCACGGAATATTCTTACTATGAATTTATCCGTTGATTTCGTCTCTGCAGCGGGTCTTGGGCAGTGGTTGCTTTTCGACTCTAGCTTCACAAAATTAGGCGGCAATGTGTGCTTCGCGCAATGCTTCGTGTTGGCTAACGAAAAAATTGTGGCCCGAGCTAGTGGGGTGTTCAAATCCTAGCAGCAATTGGGTTCATCGGATCTGACTCTATGCAACTATTTAAGTCGGCGTAATTGATTTAAACGGTATTACCTTTGGGGTTAGACAATAATCCAATTTGTTTGCTAACTGATCCACCCGCTGCATTTCCATCGACCCTTATCTGAGAAATAGTAGCTGGTGCTATGATGAGAAAAGGCGCTCGCTGGCCATCGTTTTGGTGGAATGTTAGACAAGCGACAGCAATAATAATTGCCAGCTTAAGGAGTAAAGACAAAAAATAATGGCTATCTAGTCTGTGGAGATGACGGCTGCAGAATCGACCTATTTGATCAACTCTCAATATTGCTCTTATTGTACAATACCGCGCAGGTCCGTTTGGCTGGACTTCCCTGCGAGACACAGATAGTTTTAGTCTTGCCTATTGAAGCAAACAAAATGTCAAAGCAACGTTTTATCCGGAGCGCAGTATGAACCAACGTCGAGAATTTCTTAAGTTTCTAGCAGCCAGTCCACTGCTTACTAATTATTCAGCTTTTGCTCAAGAAGTCGAACAGACTCTGGGTCAGCGCATCACCGATCCGACAGAAGTAATCAATGTGTTTGAAATGGAAGCCATCGCCCGAGAGAAAATACCGCCTGCGCATTTGGGGTATCTTGCGACTGGAGTGGACAGCGATCTAACCTTGCGTGCCAATCGCGCTGGATTCTCCCGGTTTCAGATAAGGCCTCGACGCTTAGTAGATGTAAGTCAGACCGATACTCGGGTTAGCGTGTTGGGCTCCCAGGCCAGCTCTCCTATTTTCTTGTGCCCAGTGGGCAGCCAAGGAGCCTATCATGCCGATGCCGAGCTAGGTACGGCCCGGGCCGCGGCGGCGAAAGACCACCATATGGTTTTATCGACACAGTCATCGACCTCGGTCGAGGAGGTGATACAAGCCAGAGGCGCACCTATCTGGCATCAGCTCTATTCAACGGATCGCTGGGAATACACTGTTCAAATGCTAAAACGTGCTGAGGCGGCTGGCTGTACGGCGGTCTGTTTGACAATCGATCTGCCGGGGGGGCGTAACACCGAAACCAGTCAGCTGCTTAGCCGCGAGGACACCCGTAACTGTTCTTCCTGCCATACCGGTCAGCCAAAACCCATGTTCGAAGGCCTAGATATGCAAGGCGTTGGATTGACAGATTCCGCCATGACTTGGGCTGTTATCGCCCGCATGAAAGAAGTGACTGATATGCAGATTGTCATCAAAGGAATCGAAGTGGGGGCCGATGCCGCTCTCGCTGTGCAATACGGCGCGGACGCTATTTGGGTTTCTAATCATGGCGGTCGAGCTACCGAAACTGGCCTTGGCACGATAGAGGTTTTGCCAGAAATAGTCGCCGCTGTAAACGGCCGCGCTCCAATTATTGTGGATGGCGGCTTTCGTCGCGGTACAGATATTTACAAGGCCTTGGCTATGGGGGCATCTGCGGTTGGTATTGGGCGACCTTATTGCTTTGGCTTGGGAGCGTTCGGACAAGCCGGTGTAGAAAGAGTGCTTGATCTACTTAACCGGGAGCTGCTCATCACCATGCGTGGCAGCGGTACACCAACCATAGCGTCAATTGGGCCCGATTATGTGCGCGATGCAGGCTACCGAGTTCCCCGCGGCAGACTCGGAGCAGATCTTTACTGATCATTAAGAAATTTGTTGCAAGGGGATGTCTTAGTTTGATTGCCGTCTTGAAAAGATGCTACCAAGAACAAAAAGGGGGTATATCTACTTTTGATGAAAGATAATTCGCCTCCCGTTTAACATCCTACAGACGAACAATTGTCTGCACATAGAAATAATGGGTGTCACCTTTGTCGACAAGATCCATATAGGCGCCTGCATTAAGCCACGTGTAGCCGGCTTCGAGTGTTAGGCTTCTTTGGCGCAGGTGCCAGCGAGCTCGGGTTTCTAGCTGGGTGCCCACGTGGTCTTCATCTAAGTTGCCAGGATGCTGAAAACGGGTTGTGCGCCAGCCCTGCTCTTGAGCCGCTAGTGAATAATCCTGTAGCTTGACGAAAGCGTCAATATTTGCAGCGGGTTGTAGGTTCAGCAGTAACCCTGGAGTATTAATGTTATTGCGCACGAAGGCTCGATAAATTCCAGTCGGGCCATATTCTGGGCGCGGCACCCCGTAAAGGGAATCGAAACTATTGCTCTCGTTATCTAATGGGTTTTTGTCGCCGCTCGCATAGTCATAAATAAAATTTAGTCGAGGCTGCCAAGGCATGTCGAAGCTGTATCCTGCTTCTAGATGAAAGAATTGAGCTTTATGATCTCGCTGAGGTGAAAACTCATCGCGTGCAGGCGCATCTCCGAACTGGATCAAAGCTTCAGCTTCGTAGTGCCATTTGGAAAGAGTAGGTCTACGGTAAAAACGAACCCCTGTACTGAGGATGTCAAAACGCTGTCTTTTATCGAGCTCTTGTCGGTTCTCTTCTAATCCATACAGATAAGTTTCAAAAAAGTCTGGCCGTCCAGGTAGCTTAGTCTCAAAGAAAGCGCCCCAGAAACGAGTGTCACCAGGTTCATTATCTAGCCGTGGCCGGTTATCTAGTGGATTTCCATCAAAGCGCCTGTTTGTAGGCAGAGTATAAAATAATTCATAACCGGTATTGCCGTCTTTAAGCTTGGCATGTACCCCAGAGAATGCATTTATAGTGTTGCGAAAACGGTTGCGAGAAACCCAGCGCCGAGCGCCTTGGTCCATAGAGAAGCGGCCTATTTTGACAAAGCCCTCATCATCTTCACTTAACAGGGCGGTGAAGGGCAGGGTTATATTCGCTTGCAGAATGTCTAACGGGTTGGTGATTGTGCCGTCGAGCGGCGTGCTGCTGTCACTAAAGTAGGTACGCATATCTGCGACCTCAGCCGTCAGTGAGAAACCCTCAAATGTGGCTTCTGTCTTAAGAATATGACGAAGCTCTAAGGCCTGATCACTTCCTTCGAGGCCTGCGCGAAACTGGCCGTCTAAAAACTGCATCCGACTTTGCTGTTCAAAACTGACAGAGAGCCAATCTGGGCCGTTCTGCACGTTGTCCTGAGCCAAACTGGCTGAACAGATAGTAAAATATAGGGGTAAGAGACTGAGCTTAAGGAAAAACTGGGATAGCATGAATTTGTGAGTTTGAGTATCTGGCATAATTATTGAGCTGATCGATGGGATTTTTAGTATGCAAGCCTAGGTCATGGAGGGCCGCACTGGTGAGTTTATAACTTAACACTCCATGTGTCTAAAGCCTACCGCTTCAAGACTATTGCCTCCAAATAGCTGTCGCGGCCAGGCGAATATATTGATATTCGCGAAAACAGCACCGGGTAGCGACTGTTAGAACAAAGTCCACAGGGGTATTGGGGGTTAACTATTGTGCGGAATCATCAAACATCCAGCCCATAATCCACCACCGCTGGTCATCGAAAAACAGTGTTATAGAATTTACCCCGCGAGTATACGGCGTTCCGTTTTCGGTGAGGGCGGAAGTATAGCTACTCCAAACGTGGACCATGTTGCCTGATCTGCTGACCACCCGCCCAACTTCTTTTTCATAGAAGCCCTGAGATCTTGGTGAATTTTCGCCGTGATAGTCTGACAGTGTCATGACTGTCACCGTTGGGGCATTGTTTGAGTCTTTTCCTGCGATCGAAACCCACGCGTTGGGGTGGTGTATAAAACGATCCCTGGAGACATCGACGGTTTCCCCAGCAGGCCCAGAAACCACTTCATAGTAGGCATTGATAATGCCATCTATACTGCCTACGTCTTCAATATCCCCGCTTTGCGCGTAAGCGTTCACCGCCAAGGTCTGAAATACCGCCGCCCATAAAAATCTAAGCATAAATTCCTCTTACTGTATAATTGTTCTGGCAAATCGCACTGTTCCGCCGTAAATCCATAATTTGAGTATATGACCTTGAAAGAGAAAAGGGGACAGTTTTATTTCTTGGAGTAAATTGCCAAAAGCCGAATATATATTCAGCAACATACTATTAAATCCTCTAAAGTGAAAAGCCTGCCCCGGCAAGCAGGGTTTGGCCTTGCGAACAAGCGACGCCATACCTATCGGCATAAGCATAAGTGCAACAAAGGCTTGATTAGGCTATGTGATTCCCCTTAGCGCCTTATTCGCGTATCGAAGATCGATAGTAAATGGCACAACTCAATAAGTAATGCGATCTGACGCTTATGCTTCGGCCTAGGTGGGAAGTAACTGCAATTGCGCCCCGCAGAATCGCTGGCTGTTTCCCTATGTTTTTGCGATGCGGTACTGTGATAACTGATGTCTGCTCTAACCTAGGAGCAAATTTTAGAATCTAGGAATTTAGTATGGATTCGGCATGTTGATGAAAAACTTCTGGTAGTGCATGTCACAATCATTGTGACTAGAAAGCCTCTTTTTACTGGGGCTCTCTAGTTTGGCAATACCTAAGCTTAGCGCTGATAGATTAGCCAGCTATGCCAGTTTCTTCTACATTGTAATCTAGATTGAATTTGCTTAACGGCAGTTGGCGGACTCGAATGCCAGTGGCATCAAATACCGCGTTGGCAAGCGCAGGAGCTATGCCAGGGGTGCCTGGCTCGCCGGCACCGCCGATAGTGTGGCCACTGTTAATAACGTGAGTTTCAATTATCGGTGCTTCGTCAATCCTCACAGATTTATAGTCATGAAAATTACTTTGCACAACAGCACCGTTCTCGATAGTTATCTCGCCATAAAGCGCCGCAGTTAGGCCATAGATAATGCCTGATTCAATTTGTGCTGCTATTCCATCTGGTGCTACCGCGGTGCCTGGATCGATCACGGCGACCACCCGATCTACCGATACCTTTCCTTCAATAACCGTCACTTCTACCACTTGAGCCACGATGGAGCCGAAACACTCTTGCAAAGATATTCCTCTGCCGCGTCCTTGAACAAGCGGTTGGTTCCATTGCGCTTCTTCCGCAGCTTTAGTTAGCACTGCCAAATGTCGGGGATTTTCCTTGAGAAGACCAGCACGAAATTCAAAGGGATCTTTTCCCGCAGCATTCGCAGCCTCGTCAATGAACGATTCGGTAAAGAAGCCATGCTGCGAATGATCCACGCTTCGCCACGCGCCAAAAGGCACGTGAGTAGGGCTGCTCACAAAGCCGATGTCCTGTGCTGCGACTGCATAAGGAATCAAAGGAGCTTCGATCGGCTCATTCTTATTGGTATAGGTGTTTTGCCAGGCAAGCAAATTGTCGTCAGCATCGAAAGCAGCACGGAAGCGGCTCTGCACAGCGGGACGATAAAAATCCTGCTTTACATCTTCTTCTCTAGACCAAATTAACTGCACCGGTCGGCCAACTACTTTGGCTAAATAGGCAGCTTGAAGCGCCCAGTCGGGGCGTGCCTTGCGGCCAAAGCCTCCGCCCATACTGTGGTTGTGGAGCGTGACTTGGTCGGGTGCGATGTCTAGCAATGAAGCTATGTCGTGGCGAAATCCCAATGGGTTTTGGCAACCAATCCATATTTCAGCGCTATCTCTACCCACTGTTGCGGTTGCGTTCAACGGTTCCATGCAGGTGTGAGCGAGAAAAGGTACGTGATAATCAGCATCAATCACTTTCGCTGCCACTGAGAAAATCGCTTCGACATCACCTTGAACGATGTCAGTCTGGCGATCTGCTTTTGCGCTAATATCTCGCTGAAACTGATTAAAAATGTCATCACTAGAGACAGTTTCGTAGCCAACTTCACTCCACTTGATTTTTAAGGCCTTTATCCCTTGGCTTGCCGTCCAGTAGCTGTCAGCGACGACGGCTACAGATTCACCAGATAGTGTTTCACCGAGCATGTTGGTTACTGAAGCAGGAGGAATTACTATCACATCTTCAACCCCAGCAATTGCCCGTGCTACCTGATCATCGAGCTCTAAGAGTTTGCCTCCGGACACAGGTGAGCGAACGACTGTGGCGTAGAGCATGCCTGGTAAACGCACATCAAGGGCAAATTGTGCAGACCCGTCTACTTTTGCGGGAATATCCCTTCTGGGCACAAACTTGCCGATGATTTTGTAGTCCTTAGGGTCTTTAAAGCGAGGTGCGTATGAAGGCGTCATCTGAGCTACTTCAGTGACAAATGTTGCATAGGGCTCTCTGTGAGATGATGCTGAGTGGATAAGGTGGCTGTTTTGCGCAACTACCTCAGCTACTGGGACTCCCCAAGCATCTGCGGCCGCTTGTTGAAGCATTTGTTTAGTCGCAGCCCCGGCAACTCGCATGCTCAATATCCCTGATGTTCGCACACTCAAGCTACCGCCAGTAATCTGCATATTCAGAGCGTCTGCAACGCCCATCATCGCCCCATCAATTGTTGGGATTAGTATGCTTGGAAAATCTATACCGGCCATAAGATAGCGCCGGCCTAATGCATAGTTTGCATACTCTCCCATGGCAGGGGCTTCCTCGACCCTTACCATGTCCCAATCGGCTTCGAGTTCTTCAGCTAGCATTTGGCCTAAGGCAGTATGAACTCCTTGGCCCATTTCTGCATGGGGGATTATAGCGGTGATAACGTTGTCGCTGCTTATTTTTACATAGGTATGAACAAGGTTACTGCCCTCGTCACCTAGTTTAGACGCTAGTTGTTTAACCTGATTGCCAGGACGCAGTGCAACGCCTACCAAGAGCCCGCCACCGGCAACTATGCCTGTTGTTATAAATGCTCGCCTTGTTAGTTTAGACATGATCTACCCCTGCTACGTTGTAATACAATTTATCACTGGGTGTGGCGGCAACATCTACTGATTTTATTGCGCTACGAATTCGCCCGTACATGCCGCAGCGGCAAATATTGCCTTTCATAGCTTCATCAATGTCTGTATCGCTTGGCGCGGGATTTGCTGCTAGCAAGGCAGAAGCCGACATCAACTGTCCAGATTGGCAATAACCACACTGAGGCACTTGATGCTCTATCCACGCTATCTGAACCGGATGCAGCTCGCCTGAATTTGACCTCAAACCTTCTATGGTTGTCACTTGCTTGCCCTCGACCCCGGAGATTGGGGTCACACAAGAGCGAATCGCCAGACCATCTAAATGGACAGTACAGGCCCCACACTGGGCTATGCCGCAGCCGAACTTAGTGCCCGTGAGGGATAATTGCTCACGCAAAACCCAAAGTAATGGTTTTGCTGGGTCCACATCTACCGATTGCTGAATACCATTTACCCAAAAAGAAGTGCTCATTAGTTACCTCCACGAGTTATTTTTTATCTGCGCTAAGCCCTAGACTCACCTGATTATCAAAACCTATGTAGACTGCTCGCATAAATCGCTGCCTAAAATGCAGCATTGGTTGAGTGTCGCTAATCATTCTGACATTTAAGATTTTAATTGTCAGAATGTAGTGTTAAAATCATATACCAATTTTTGGCAGAGTGCACCAGTCAAATTCCCGCGGAGCAATAAGTCTTAGAAATGATAAAAGCAAAACAAGAAACAGCAAGAATAAAGGCGAAAAAAGAAACTGTGTTTGATGCGGCTGCAGTAGTTTTCGCTCAGTATGGGTTTAGACGGACAACCATGAATGACATCGCTGAGGCTGCTAGTATGTCCCGGCCAGCTTTGTACTTGATGTTTGCAAATAAAGAAAACTTGTTTTACGAACTTGCTAATCATCGTCTTGATGAGGCTGTTGAACAAGCATCTGCGGTTCTATCGGGCAGCGGTAGCTCAAGAGTCAGGTTCATAGATGCCTTGCTTATTTTTGAAAAAATATATTACGAGCCAATTGCAGATTCGCCCCACGGTGCTGAGTTAATGGACATTAACCAGAGTCTAGCTGCAGATACTATGATGAACGGAGTCTCAACGTTGATTGCTGCCTTTGCTAAGTTGCTCAAACAGGCCGAGAAATCGGGAGAAGTCAGTTTCGAGGGCTCGCCATTGACCGCAAAATCTTTTGTAGAGTTGCTGTTAACTGCGATCGCGGGCGTAAAGAAAAAGGCGAGTTCCAAAGCGGAGTTTAGAAAGCAAACCGAGCAAGTGGCTGAGATCTTCTTGGCTTTTATTATGCGTGGGTAGGTTAGGGGAGGGGGAGTGGACCCAATCGGTTTTTGTATTTAGGCCCCCCGCCCGTTACTAGCCTTCCTTGGTATTGAGCATATTCCCTATTTCTACGTCTCGAAGCTCGTCTGCGTCGGCTTGTGGCTGAAAATTACTTTTCGCGAGAGCAAGTGCCACTCGTGCTGTTTCAATTGCACTGGCCAATTCAGCTTCTCTGTCGTCATGATTGCAATCCCTTGGGTTGATAAGCGCCACTTGAGCTTGAGTAATTAAATCTGCCAGCCCATCGATTGGTTCTTGCACTGCGTCGATATTTTCCAGCGCATCTTCGACATTGGCAATTCGCCCAATCATTGGGTCGATGGCTCTAATGTTAAGCGTTGGAATAGTGTTCATGAATTGAATGCTAGTTTGGGGTTTTGTCTTGCTTCGATAAAATGGTTAGAGCTAGCAGTTGGTAGTGAACAAAATCGAAGTTTTTTGTGTGAATTACAAGGTGTGCTAAAGAGGCAGCAGGGGACTGACTTCATTGAAGTCTTTTGTACGAAAAAGGTTGAAGCGCAGCGGAAGAGAGACAGCGATTTAGTCTTCTCGCTGTACTTGTTACTCCCGCCCTCAAAAACCCCACTGTCTATCTAATTATCTAAGTTGCCCACTTGGGAAGCCGGCTGTAAATACTGATCGTACCACCCGAGCCAGCGTTCAAATCGATCCTTTTGAAAGGTCGGGCGACGGATGCCATGATGCTCGTCGGGATAGACTACTAGCTGAGTTTCAAGACCCAAGCGTTTCATGGCAATGTACATCTGTTCGGAGTTATTAATAGGTACATTCCAATCTACCTCTCCGCCCATCCACAGAGTTGGAGTAGTTATGTTCTCGACTCGGTTGAAAGGAGATAGCTCGGCCCATAATTGTGGATTTTCCCAGGGTAGCCCAAACTCTAGCTCATACATTAATTGGTATTGATCGTGACCATAATTCGATGCGACTAAACCAAGGCTAGCGCCAGATATTGCTGCTTTAAAGCGTTGGGTTCGGGTAATAACGTGGTTGGTTAAAATGCCGCCGTAGGACCAGCCGCCGACGCCAGTTCGCTGCGGATCGACTACGCCAATGTCGATACCGTGGTCGATAGCGGCCATGACGTCATCAAAATCTTTCTCGCCCCATGCCGCTACAGTGCCGTGAGCAAATTCACTGCCGTAGCCAGTTGAGCCGCGAGGGTTGGGTAGAATTACGGCGTAGCCATTGGCGGCAAAAAGCTGAGCAGTGCTATTGTAGCCAAAGTCGAATTGCGATGCAGGGCCACCATGAAGCCAAAGTATGGTTGGGTAGCGTAAGCCTTCTTCATAGCCTAATGGTTTGACTAAAAATGCTTCAACTGGAGTTCCGTCGGCGCTGTTAAAACGCAGTTTTTCAACGGCTGCTGATGCGACATTTGCAAGTGCTGCATCGCTCACATAAGTTAACCTAGTTAGTTCGCCATCAGCATAGGCATAAAGTTCGTTTGGTAGAGTTGAATTAGCCATTGAGATGACTGTCTTGCCGCCGCCCATGGCGAAATCTTGGACGCTAACATCACCGTTAACTTCTCGAACTACATCACCTCCGCTGGCTCTGACCTTAGCAAAGTGATCCATGCCGCTGTCTTCAAGGCGGAAATAGATGTCTCGGCCATTGCTAGAATACTCTGGGCTCGACACATTTCTATCTAGGTTCGGCGTCAACACTCTGCGCTGGTCCGCGCTAATCTCAGTGACTGCCAAATACTTAGTCGGGGTCAATGCAGAGCCGCCGACATCGGGGCCGGTAGACGTGACATAGGCTATGCTTTTGCTGTCAGGGCTGAATGTTGGCGAGAAGTCACGCCCAGGATGTGCCGTAACTTGGGTAAGCACAGGCTCTTTATCGTCAACATTTACAGCAAAGATATCAGTTCCGTAATTCAGATCAGGATCTTCAGAGCGGTCACTTACAAAGGCGATAGACAGGCTGTCGGGGCTCCATACTGGGTCGGAGTCATCGTAATCACCAAACGTGAGTTGGGTTGTGGTTTCATCATTTGGGGTGAACACATAAATATGAGTGCGGCGGCGATCGAGATAGCCGCTATAGTCGCGTTTGAATTGCATGCGGTCAATCACGTAAGGGGCTGCTATGTCATCGTCCTTGGTGTCTTCGGTTAAATCCGCAGGCTTAGGGTCAGTTAGAATTAAAAGCAGCTTGCTGCTGTCTGGCGACCAGTCATAGTCACCAATGCTTTGCTTCACATCGGTTAGCGCAATGGCTTCGCCGCCTTTGCGGTTTAAGCTCCAGATCTGGGTTTTAGCATCCTCGCCTTTGCTGGCCTTAAACGTCAGGTAATTGCCATCAGGGCTCCATTTTGGGTCGCTCGCGGAGGTATCAATGGAGGTCATGGCAATAGGCTCCCCTCCAGTGGTAGCAACCATAAAAACCTGGGAGTTGCGTTCATCTTTTTCCATATCGAGCGAGCTAACGACGTAGGCGACCCATTCACCATCTGGGCTTACCTGTGGCCGGGATAGAGAGTTAAGGGACATAAGATCGTCGATAGTCAGGGGATTAGATTCTGTCTGTGTGTAGCCTAGCGCAGGCAGGAAAGTTGATAAAAAGACGAAGACTTTTAGGGGGCGGATGATTCTCATAGTTAGAGTTTCCTGTCGAAGTCGGGGCAGAGCCTCTGCATTGTAAAGATAAGGCTAATTGGGCTATTGCTACTTACTAGGGTATTCGTCACTTTAGCTGGAGTTGGATCACATTTCTAGCCGGATAGATCATCGATCTTATAGGCTGTCAGGGTTCAATAGCCCGCTGCTAGCGGTTATAGCTGAGCAGGCGCCCACCAATTTAGCGAAACATGCTTGTTGTTAGGATAGGGTGCTTGATATAGTCTCACCGCCCACATTGAAGTAGCTGATCATCAACATGAGTGAATTCATACCCCTTAATGTCGAAAAGCTAGAGCGCATTAAAGCGTCTGATATTAAGATAGGCATGTACATGGCCTACCCGGATCGACCTTGGTTGGAAACCCGATTTGTATTTCAGGGTATTTTGCTGAGCACCGAAAAGCAGGTAGGAGAAGTGCGAGGCGAGTGTCAGCATATTTTTGTCGATAGGCAAAAAAGCAAGATTATTCAAACCGCACGGGAACCGGTGCCAACCGATGGAATAGCTTCGCCCTTTCTAAAAAGTATAGAAAAAGAATTTGCAGCGGCTAGGGTTGCTCACGAAGATGCGCAAAGCCAAATTAAAGAAAACATGAAGCGTATGGTCGCCGGCGATGGCATTAATGTCACTCGAATTCGTAGCTCGGTAAAATCATGCGTTAAAAGTATTGTCTCGAATCCTAACGCACTTTTATGGCTAGGCAGACTGAGGTCTAAAGATAATTACATCGCCGAGCACTGCCTGAATGTTGGGGTGCTTGCTATCGCATTTGGGCGGCATCTTGGGATGGGAGCAGATGAGTTAGAAACCTTAGGCATGTGCGGAATGTTACACGACGTAGGTAAATTAAAAGTTGATCAAACAATTCTCGACAAGCCTGCTCGCCTGACTGAGGCAGAGTTTGCTCAGATCAAAGATCATTGCCAAATTGGTAAGGATATTCTCTCGCAGGATGAAAATATTCCGAAAGCGGTGATAGAGGCAGCCTTCGGTCACCACGAACGTATGGACGGCTCAGGCTATCCTCGAGGTTTGTCCGCTGAAACTCTTGGCTTGTACACGCGGATGATTTCTATTGTCGATACGTATGATGCGATAACAACTAATCGCTGCTACGACAATTCAAGACCGGCGACGGAAGCTATGAAAATTCTATTCAGCTGCAGAAACACTCAGTTTGAGCCGATTTTGGTTGAAAAGTTTATTGAATGTCTGGGCATCTACCCAACCGGCTCGATGGTTGAGCTGCGCAGCAGTGAAGTAGCTTTGGTTATAGACTCCAATAAAAACAGCCGGCTGAGACCTAAAGTAGGCATCATCCTTGACGAAGAGAAAAAATTTCGCACGCCACTTATTGTTGATACCTCTTCCCAGACCAGCGAAGCCAGTGGCCGGGTCATAAAGCGTGTATTGGATGAAAATGATTATCCAATTGATCTCGACCGGGTTTTTGCTTTTTTCAAACAGCAAAGTGGCCCCAGCGGTGTTCAGTTTGCTGACCTTGGCGGGGATACTAAGCCGTAAACTAAAGCATCTGTTTCCAGATTCTAATCCGCCAATCGTCGCTTTTCATAGAAATTCTGTTGCCTCTTATCCAACCCGCATCAACTGGGTTTGAAGAACAATCTGCGGTTAATAAATCCGAATCGAATAGCCCTGCGTATAGCAGCTACCAACACTGGCAATTGCAGACCCTGTTGCTGTTTAAAATTGCGGCGCAAGGTTTTCGAACAAAAAAATATTGTAAAGATTCATTGCGACGGGGCATTTGGGATGATTTACCTTAAAGCGTTATTCTTTTTCAGTCTTGTCACTCTAGGGGCCTGTCGGTCGAGTTCTAGCTTCGGGCCTATTCGTACAGCTCAATACGTTGATTTGTCGAAGTTTGCCGGTGACTGGTATGTCATTGGGAATATTCCAACTTTTATCGAAACAAGCGCTTACAATGCAGTTGAAAGCTATGCCGAGCCCATTGATGGCAAAGTGGCGACTACATTCACTTTTAACAAAGGAAGTCTCACCGGTTCGCTAAAGACCTACACGCCGACAGGCTTTGTAACTGATGGCACTGGCAATGCAGTGTGGGGTATGCAGTTTTTTTGGCCCATCAAAGCAGAATACAGAATAGTTTATGTAAGCGATGACTATGGCATGACTATCATTGGCCGTACCAAGCGCGATTTTGTGTGGTTAATGGCTAGGCAGCCTGATCTGTCTGAGACCCACTACAACGAACTGCTGCAGATTATTGAGGAAGAGGGCTATGACCTTAGCAAAGTTCGACGAGTGCCTCACTCAGTAAACCGGTAGCCTCTTTAAACTGGGCTTTTAGTTTTGAGGTACACTGTCCGGACTTTAAAGCTACCTCAGCGGTTTAGAATCAAACGTGACGGTAAAACTTAAACGGCCAGAAGTTCCCATCCCTGCGCTAATGCAAAACCTGCCTATAACACAAGGCGGCTACCTTATGCCGTGATTTGTAAAAGGCGGCGATTTTCGTGTTACTGATGGCGATAAAGCGGGCCTGTCAGTGATGAAAAAGGCCTGCTGGATATGCGGTAATCCCTTCACCACAACGGTGTACGGCACGGTTGGAGATGCTACTAGCGCAGTTGTTAGGATTTATAGAGAACCGCCCTGCCATAAAGAGTGTGCAGAGTATGCCATGCAGGTTTGCCCGTTTATCCTCTACCCAAATGCGAAGCGAAGAACCGCGGGCTTAGACCATGAGGACACATTGGATCACTCCAACGAGAGCGCTAAGATTGTTGAAAAACCGGATAACCCAAGGGAGTTTTTTGTCAACCTTGTTGCCGATTTCACCTACCATCATGACCACCAAGTGACTGCGTTCAATAAGCAAGACATCCTCGAGCAGCAACATTGGATCGGCGGGATAAGGCAGACGAGCATTCCTGACCCAATACTTAACCCTGATCAAATTCCTGAAGAACTCAAATATAGGCTTTAACCGGCGTGTGATTTGCATTGGGCGGATGCAATCAAACGCTGGGATGTGGCGCATCCCCGTTGGGCTTTTTGTCAGCGAATCTTGAGCTAACGATTAGGTGTTCTTGGCTGTGTATGGATTATTTCTAAGGATGAATACACTGAGTCTACAAATTTCACTATGTAAACTTTGTCATAGACCTGCTCGTCAAGGTCGTCGAAATTTTCGCCAGTCAGCAAGTTTACCAGCTTGGGGATGGTGTTAGAGTGGCCCACAACGAGTGCAGTGCCAGTCAAGATTTTTAGCATGCTAGTAAAGTCTTCGGTTTTGCCTGAATCGTACTCTTCTATGTCCAAGTTGTGTCGTAACGCAGTTGGCGCAGCGGTGTTTTTGGTTCTCACAAATGGCGTTGAATAAACATGGGTAAGGGTCCTGTCTTGCAATAGTTTCGCAAAGTCCTGTGCTCGTTGCTTTCCAACTTCGGTTAAATCTGAGTCTCGCGAAGTGTCTACTTTCTCTGCATGCCTGACTAAATAAATAGTCGTCACATCCTGTGCGAGGGCAAGGGCTGGCAAAGCTAAACTGAAGATAAAAATTAGTGACTTGAGCATTGGAACTCCATAGTTTGTAAACAACGCTGTGCCATAAAATCGGCTGCACTACTTGTTTAGCATTTTGTCTCAACGCTGCGCCAATTCAAATTTCTGATTTAGCAGCAATAAATAGCTCGGCATCTACGATGCTGATGGCTATAAGTTCACTGCCATGGATGTTGGCTCACAAGTATTAATCCATCCCGTTAATTCTTGGAGGGCCAAGCACTCGTTTCTTAGTTTGATTCGGGCTCTGGCAGCTGCGTTGAAGCGGATTGGTCGTCGGTGTCAGTTTGCTCAGCCGTGATGCTGGCAGGCTTCATGTTTGTTGTATCGCCATCACTTGGCTTTGCAGTGTTTGTTGTGCTGCGTGCTGACTGAGCATCAAATGCTGGCACGGATTCCAAAACAGGGGTGACAAAGACTCCATCCGGGTTGACGGCCTGCTCGCTGGGTTGAGTTACAGTCACTGCAGGCTCTGAGGTAATTGGTTCATCCATTGACAGGGGCGCCGCTGGTTCTTGCGCAATAGCGCCCACCACTTGCTCAACTGTCTCGTCTTCGGCTAGCGCATTAATTGTTGCAGAACTCGCACTAACTGGAGGATCTAGTTCACTAGATTGCCCGTCTATCGACAGGCTGAGCCAGGTAACCGCGACCACGATTATTGTAGCTAAGATGCTCGCTGAAGGTTGTTTTGACATAAACAGGCGGACAAGCCTCGTTGTGGATTTAGGCGTTTTATCTGACGCCTCCCTCCATGCCTTACCAATGGGTAGGCCGTTATTGCAAACGCCATAGACGCGTATAGAGCGGTCGATGTTCTTTAGTCGCTTTTCGCCAAGGAAGGATGTTTCGATGCTTTTGTTGCTGCTCAAAGTATCAAAAACTTGTCCAGAGATAGCGATACCGCCGGGCTCTGCCACTGACTCGATTCGCGCGGCGATGTTGACACCGTCTCCAAAGACATCAGAGTTGGCGAATACAATGTCCCCCAGGTGAATGCCAATCCGTACTTTGAACCGAGCCAATTGAGAGAGTTGGCTTTGAATTTCAATGGCGCAAAGCACAGCGCGGCTCGCGCTTGAAAAGCTTGATAAAGTGCCGTCGCCCATTTCTTTAAGCCACTGCCCGCCATGCTCAATAATAATGGGCTGTAATATTTCGCGCTGCTTAACCACAGTCGCTACAGCCGTATTTTCATCGGCGGCCATCATGCTGGAATAGCCAACGATGTCGGTGAACACAATTGCTGCTAAGCGCCTATCTTCCATTGCTCTATTTCTATTTTGAGGGGGCGGAGTTTAGTGTTTTTACACTGCGCTAAAGAATACCAGATAAATTCCGCAAGAATGCGTTAGTCAACACATTCCAGTGCATTGATGGCTTTCTAAAAGATCTTTGACCTGGGGCAGAGGCGCTATTGATCTAAAGGCACAACGATTGGGATTGGGTTTTTGTCACTGACAAAAATGGCTTTGGCGCCGTAAAACTTAGGATTGGGGTGCACAACCGTGAGCGCATCCTCGGTTTCTTGTACGCGATTGCTCAAAGTCGTGTCAGCACACCGTAGATCGAGAGCAGGACCATCACCACTGCTAAGTTGCTGGCCAATCTCTGCGAATACCGACAGGCATTGAATAAGTTCAGACTGGGTTTGCTCTAGTTGAGCTATTGTAGCATCGCGGGGAATGATGGGCGGTTGATTGTAGTCATAAAGACCCCAAGCCAGCCCACCTACACAAAATGAGTAAAAACCAAGGCGGATACCTTGAAAGGTTTTTTTCTTTTGTCAGGTATTGAGAATGCTGGCTCTTCGGACTCTGCTAGGAGGTCAGCAGGTTTTGCTGAGTCTAGTTTTGCCGTGGTCGCTTTTACCAGTTTGTCGGTTTCGTAGTTTTTGTAACAGGCTTCGCAATAGACTTGGGAATCGGCAAAGGTTGCGTACATCCCGCACAGGCAATCGCTACAGTTGGCGCATTGGCCGATAGCGGCGACGAGGGGGTGGTTGGCGCAATGTTGGCTTGAGGTCATAGGTCTGCGCTGGAGCTAGCAATACCCGGAGGCAAGGCATGAGCCGCCCACCTGCCATTGGATTGGTGGGGTGACATTTAAGGCTCTCTGGATATAACTTTCGGAGGCTAATTCACTGCCATCATTGCCCCAAAATACCCAGATGGAGCCTTGTCCGACACCGGTAAACTGAAGCTGCGAGCCTTCACTGAGTTGAGCGTCGAATTGAAAGCCGGGTACTCCAAGGGTTCCTGAGTACATATCTCGTGCCTTTCTAAACAAGCCCCGATTGGCGGCGACCTCGATAGCCGCTCTATATTGATTGGTGGCAAGAATAGCTTCGGCAAACCGTGCCCGGTCGGTATAGCGCACGAATGCCGGCACTGCGACGCTCATAAGCAAGCCAACAACCGCTGTCACAGTCATCAACTCAATCAGAGTAAAACCTTTTGATAGGGTAATTGTCATTAATTAAAGTCACTTGCCGCTTTAGTGTTTAGCAGTATATGCGGCCTCCGTCTCTGAATAGAGAAGGAGGCGGGCGAAAATAGGGGCAATATAATACTATTAGGGTATTTTTATCCTAAGAATAATCAATTTAAACAGTGAGTTATGCCTTAAACCTCCAGCAAGGAGTGTAGTTCTTGTAATCTAGCTTCATGCGTTTTTGAGCAATGAAAGATTCCAGCAACTGCTCCAGTTCGCTCATGATTTCAGGGGAGCCCTGCATTTGATAAGGGCCATGCTTTCGAATTTCTTCGACACCGAAAGCCTTCACATTGCCGGCCACGATACCAGAAAATGCCATCCTAAGATTTGAAGCCAGCTGATATGCCGAGACTTCTTTGTTCAACTCAAGTGCCGCCATATTTGCATGGGTTGGCACAAATGGCGCCTGCAGTTCCGATGGGATGAACAGCTCCCAATTAAATCCGTAGGCGGCGCCAGTTAGCATGCGATGTTTACGTTGATTGATGACATGGGATTTGGCCCGTCGAGCGACCTCCTCAGCATTACCAATTATTATTTCGTAGTATTTGGTAGCCTCATCGCCAAGGGTGTTTCTGATAAATCGGTCCATGCTTAAAAAGTAGTCGCCGTCATGCTCAGAGGCGGCTAAAACTAAGCCATAGGGGTGACCGGCATTTTTCTCGTGCATTAAGATGCTGAGAATGTAAAGTAGCTCCTCTGCGGTGCCAGCTCCACCTGGGAAAACGACAATGCAATGAGCAAGGCGAACAAAAGCTTCTAGGCGCTTTTCGATATCGGGCAATATGACCAGTTCTGTCACTATAGGGTTGGGGGCTTCGGCAGCGATAATGCCGGGTTCGGTTATACCAATATAGCGTCTTAACTCTTGCTGTTGCTTGGCATGGCCAATGGCTGCTCCTTTCATAGGGCCTTTCATAGCACCAGGACCACATCCGGTTGCAATGTTCAGACCCCGAAGTCCTAGCTGATAGCCAACCTCTTTAGTGAAATCATACTCGTTACGTCCGATAGAGTGTCCGCCCCAGCAAACCACTAAGTCAGGTCGAATATTTGGACGCACAACATTGGCATTGCGGAGAATGTCAAACACCGCATCTGTGATGCCCCGTCGACTCGCTAAGTCATAGCTGCCACCAATAGAATGGTTGACGTAAACTATGTCCCTTAGTACTGAAAACAAATGCTCCTGAATTCCTCGAATCATATTGCCATCAACGAAGGCGGAGGCGGGGGCATTTGTCACCGACATTATGGGTCCCCTTGATTGGGGCGTTACGTCAATCTCAAAGTCTTGAAACCTCTCCAACAGCTTGGTGACATCGTCTTCGTAGTTACCCGTATTGAGAACCGCCAGTGCGCATTCCCTAAATAATGATCTCACCTCGTCTTGGGATGACATAAGGCCCTGTATCTCCCTCGCTGAAAGCAAGTTGAGAGTTCTCATAGGGCGCAGGTTGCCGCGGGATATTTTATCCATAAATTCTGATTTAACCAGTTGGTTGTTCGACACGGCGGGGATTATAAGCTGTATTACTAACGCAGTGGTCCTCTAATCATGAATTGCACAGAAGCGTTATATAAAATACTATATAACGAAATTTCCATTTGTATTTTAAACAACGACTTACGAGAGAAACATGGTGTGTTTTAGAATTTACTTTAACTGTGGCGCGGCGTTACTGTTTGGGCTCGCGCTTGCACCCCACAGCATTGCTGAGCAGGTTAATCTAGCCGTCGCCTCCAATTTTATGAAGCCCATGGCCGTGCTGCAAGCAACCTTTGAGCAGCAAAGTGGGCATCGGCTTGTGGTCTCTTATGGGTCGTCTGGCCGGTTGTATGCCCAAATTGTTAATGGTGCGCCATTCGATCTGTTTCTCTCAGCCGATGCCGCTAAGCCACAGGCCCTAGACGCAGCAGGACTTACGCTTACAAAGCCAAGAGTTTATGCCACTGGACGGCTCGTGTTGTGGAGCCGTGATGCAAGGATCAACATCGATGGGCTTGTTGCTCTGCAAGACCCAAAAGTGACCAAAATAGCGATGGCGAATCCTCGTATTGCACCCTATGGACTTGCAGCAAGGCAGGTGTTGGAAAACGCCAAAATCTATGCATCGGTTCAGAGCAAGCTAGTGCTTGGTGAGAATATTTCTCAGGCCTATCAATTTGCCTATACTCGAAGTGCCCAAGTAGGGTTTGTTGCACTTTCACAGGTAATTGAGGAAGTGCCCGAAACTGACTACTGGATCGTGCCGCCACAGTTACATGAGCCGATTCACCAAAGTGCCGTTGTACTGAATCGGGCGAAAGACAACTCAGCAGCAAAGCAATTGTTTGATTTCTTGCTTAGTGGTTCGGCGGCCAAACTTATTGCAAACTTCGGGTATGTTCCCGCCAGTAGTGACGAAGGCGATCTATAGTGGATATTTTCTCTCAATCAGATCTTCAAGCTATTGTGCTAACGCTGCGCTTGGCGGCAACCGTCACTATTATTCTTCTCCTGGTTGGTACTCCCATCGCTTGGTGGCTTGCCCGTACCCAGTCAGCGTTGCGAGGTCCGGTCAGTGCGTTAGTGGCACTGCCTTTAGTGCTGCCGCCAACAGTTCTGGGGTTCTATTTGCTGCTGCTGATGAGCCCTGATGGGGCACTGGGAAAATTAGTTAGTTGGCTGGGGTTGCAGTCATTAGCATTTACTTTTTCAGGCTTGGTAGTGGGCTCGGTTTTTTATTCACTGCCTTTTGTGGTACAGCCTATTCAGAATGCGTTTGTTGCGCTAGGAAACAGGCCGCTTGAGCAAGCCGCGACACTAGGTTTAAGTCCTTGGCAGTCTTTTCTGTGGGTTGTCCTGCCAATGGCGAAACCTGGATTCTTGACTGCGGCAGTGTTGGGTTTCGCCCATACTGTTGGTGAGTTCGGCGTTGTGTTGATGATCGGAGGCAGCATTCCGGGCCTTACTAGAGTTATATCGGTCCAAATTTATGATCACGTTGAAGCCTTAGACTATAGTCAGGCCCATTACCTATCCGCCGCCATGGTGGTTTTTTCTTTTCTGGTCTTGCTGCTAGTTTATTCCACTGCGAATAACAAAAGCCTCTTAGGGTTTAGCAATGACAGATAGAGCCAGTAATAGTGCAGCAGATGCCGAACCTGTCGTGTCAGACACACTGCTGGTGCGAGTAAATCATTCACCCTCAGAGCAATCTAGCTTTCGACTAAATGTTGATCTTAGTTTGCCTAGTACTGGAGTGACAATGATCTACGGGGCATCTGGCTCAGGCAAAACAACCCTGCTCAGATGCATCGCGGGACTAGAGCGAGCAAAGCATGCCGAGATTAAGATAGGCCGCAGCGTCTGGCAATCTTCTGATTTTTTTCTACCTACTCATAAGCGCAGCCTTGGTTTTGTGTTTCAAGAGGCGAGTTTGTTTCCTTTTATGACGGCCGAGAAAAATTTGGCGTTTGCTTGTGGTAAGAAGAGCAATGCCGCTGCCAAAAACTTCTTCGATGAAGTTGTGGCACTAATGGGTATACAGCGCCAACTCCCTCAGCAAGCCAGTCAACTCTCTGGAGGTGAAAGGCAGCGCGTAGCAATCGCGCGAGCCTTGTTGCTAAAACCAAGTGTCTTGCTGCTCGATGAGCCTTTGGCATCCTTAGACAAAAACCGAAGAGAAGAAATTTTGCCGTATTTGGATAAGCTCCAAACGCATACTAAGATTCCTATTTTATATGTTACCCACTCTGATGATGAGGTACTTAGACTGGCCAATCATTTAGTAGTGTTAGAGGAAGGGGCTTGTGCGGCGGCTGGCTCAGTCGAAGACGTGGTCGCAGATTTAAACTTACCATTCTCTAATTTTTCCGATCGCAGTGCTGTATTTTCTGCCCGGGTGAGCAAGCGGGAGACCTCTTGGGGCTTGTTGTTGGCGGAATTCGATGGCGGTGCGCTCTGGCTGGCAGACAATTCAAAGGAGCTGGGAGGATCTATAAGGCTGCGAATTAAAGCGTCTGATGTCAGTATTGCGTTGACTGATCATCACGACAGCAGCATTTTGAATCGACTACCGGCTAGCGTTATTGCGATTGAGAGCGAAGCAAGCAGTTCGATGAGTTTGGTCCGGCTACAAGTAGGGCAGACCATCCTTTTGGCCCGGATTTCAAATTGGTCATTGCAGCGACTGAACCTGCAGGTTGGGCTTGCAGTTTGGGCGCAGTTAAAAGCTGTGGCCATCGCTCGTTAGTCAGCTAGTAGAATTACACTTGAGGCCTTGAATAAAGCAATCACAGCGTCTTTAGCCTGAAGTTCTAATTCCTTAGCGCTAGTATTAGTGATAATACAGCAAAGGGTTTTTTCATTGCCGATGTCGATAATCACCTCGCTGTTTACATCCCCCTTTATCAAACGCACTATCTCTCCTTCAAGATTATTGCGTGCGCTGGTTTTTAGCTCGAGATGTTTGCTGAGCAGTATCCATGAAGACTTGATTAAAGCTATGACAAAGTAGCCTACTTCTAAACCCATCTCAAGCCGGCTGGTATTGGTGACAACGGCGACTATTTCGACTGAGTTGCCTAGATCGATTGATATTTCAGAATCGATTTTCCCTTCCACAATGGAAGCGACGCGACCCCTTAGCTGATTACGTGCACTGGAGCTTAGTGTAGGGCTAGGGCTGCGAGATTTGGCGGCATGTTTGGCGTCGAGTTCACCGCCCATTTGCTGTAGCAGCTGATTATGCTCGTGCTGCAGCTGAATGAACTGTGTAATGAACTGCTCGGCGGCGTCGGTAAGAGCAGTTCCTCCACCTTTGGCCCCACCGGCTGAGCGCTTAACTAAAGGTTGGATTGACAGGTTGTTCATACCCTCAATGCGATCCCATGCAGTTTTATAACTTATGCCTACTTCCTTCGCGGCCTTGGTTATTGAGCCAGTGGTATGGATAGCTTGCAGGAGTAGTATTTGCTGTTCAGAAAAACGGCCAAACTCTTCACTCTGCAGTGCAAAGGTCCCGGTGATGATGGTCTTTTTTGGTGGGTTCATTACTGCAACACAAATCGAGAAAGAAGCTTAAGCAGGCAGTTTAGCTTATTCGGGCTCAGCTAGGGGACTCGCAAGCGATAAATCGGGATGAATGAAGAGGAGCAGGGTGGTCTCTACCTTCCCATAGAGCTGGGCTGTCGGCTATTGAAAAAGCCCCTAAGAGCACTGAGTTGTCTCAATTGATCAATAGTGCGCGAGTTAATGGGTTTTAATGTGAGGTTCAGTAATAGAGGTTCGGCCTCAACCTTGGCTAGATCTTCGGCAGTTTGAGTCGCAGACACCATCACAACAATTGGATACTGGCTGTGGAGTTCGCATAGCTCTTTAAAGCGAGCGATGAAACCCCAGCCGTCTAATACTGGCATGTTGATGTCAAGGAAGATGACGTCTGGCCAAGCCTCAGCAGAGGCCAGATTGGCAAGCTCTACTAGGTAATCTATAGCTTCCTGTCCATTGACTTTGGAGACGAATTCCGCGCAAAAATCTTCATCTTTCAAGTAGGCATGCATTAAAATTTGGCTAGATTTATCATCATCAATTGACAAAACCAGAGGGACCATAAAAACATTCTGCCTATTATATTGGGGGCTTTTCCAAGAAGAAAACGGAAAATACTGTGATCTGGCGCAAAGTTATCACTATGGCGAGTCGATTTCCTTGACCTAGTTCGCATTAGTGGTAATTTTTGGGTGACTCGCAGATATAAGATGAGCTTGCGAGGTACTAAACCAGTGAAGTCTATTGCACTGGATTTGCATGCGGTCGGCTCGAACTTTATTACTGCAATTCAAGGCGGAGGCGTATTTTACGAGTTTGGAGTTGTTGGCGCCGAATCTAGATCGTAGCGCTGAGTAAGGGACAGATTTGGTTCTACAGCGTTCAATTCTTGCGGTGAATTCAAGACAGTTTTAACATCATCAAGATCTTGCTTTATAAGATCAACCGTATTGGCTGTCTCGAAAGTTGCTTGGCTTACTAAATCCTGAAAACAATAAAGGCTTAGAACATCACTGTGAATCCTACCCAAGTTAGCTAGGGTTTGTTGCTGGAACCCCAAGCCTACTAACAGTTTCGTTTCGGTTGTTTCATCAGTTTCCAGAGAGTCCAGCATCATAATGGGTTGGGGGGATTCAGGAAAGCGGAGCCCGCAAGCAAGGACTCTCGCCTTGATAACTCTAAAGGGAGTCGGGGGAATCGCTTTGATCAGCCTGCTGGAGTTAGTTCTGAGGGGCTGAATGCAAAACAACTTAGCTGCGTGCTAGGTCAGCAACTTCCCTGACAGCAAATTTATCGTGCTGCCAGAGACGTTGCTGATATGCCAAGCCCAGGAACAGGCTTATCGAGGTATGTACTGTTTTCTAACGATATGGTCGGGATTCGCATCCGATCTAGGAACCAGCTTTTGAGGGCGACCGGCTTGATTGTCGGTGCCATACAGATTGCCGTCATCGTCAACCGACATGGAGTGCATCTCGATCCAAAAATCTGGGCCTTCAACCGGCAGATACCATGAATACTCCCGGCTGCCGTCTAAGTTGAACTGGACAACCTTTGGAGGGTTGAGATCCGTAACCCAGGCGTTGTCCTCACCGACATAAATATCCAGCGGCAGTCCTAAATCACCCCAGGTGGTTTGATACTCATAGCGAGGATACTCAGCGGATGTCTTACTCGCCACTTGCTTAAACACCTTTACGTCTTTGTTGTCTCTATCTAATGCGTAAAGCATTTCATCTGGGCCGAAGGCCAAGCTGTGAATGCTAGTGAACTGATGGGGCTGGGTGCCTGCTTCGCCAAACTCAGAGTGGTAGGAGCCATCAGCATTGCGAACCACGATACGGTGATTGTCACCTAGGCCGTCGCCGATAAGGAATTTCCCGTCAGGTAAAAAAACAATATCTTGGGGCAATGAGTAATGGGTTTCATCTTTGGCCGTGATGTTCTTTTCACCGAGGGTCATGACTAGACGCTCGCCATCATTAGAGAACACATAGATGATGTGACCAGTTTCATCGATTACCCAGATTTTCTTTTCTGGATCATAGGGGTTTTGAGTAATTCGGTGAGGCCCAGGGCCGTCGGTGCCGGCAAACAAATGATCCCACTGATCCCACACATCAATGACTTCGCCTTCGCTGTTAATGATATAGATGCAGTTGCGCCAAACCCTGCCGCGGCCTCTCAATACATTCCAGCCCATAGAACCTGCAAAATTGGTGTACTCATCCGGCAGTGGATTGGGTAACTCGGTTTCACCTCGCTGTAAGAGGAAAATGCGGTCTTTTGATTCTACAAAAACACTGGAATTACCGCCCCAAGTAAAGCCTTCTTCGGCAAACGGTTGCATCCACTGCTGGGTTGTATATTCGTAGGGGCTGGGACCTATGACACCGGTGTCCTGTGCTAATGAGGTTTGACTAACCAGCAACGCTGTTGCGGCACTTATCCATAACTTACTGTTTTTCATCTGTTTCTTCCCGAAGAGGGTTGTTGTTTTTGTTTAGTAGGCAGAGAAGTTACCACGACCCATGGTTTAGTTAAAGAATGCCCGAAGTTTGCGCTGAAGGATAGGCGAACCCCGCCTTTGGGCGCTAGAATGGTGCTCACTAATTATAAGTAACACTTCTAGGGAGAAAGGTATGTCAGGTTTAGTTATAAAGTTAGTTGGGTTGTTGGGTTTTAGCTTTTTGGCAGTAAGCGTTGCAAGCGCTGACGTGACCCGATATCCGTTGCCAGGGGGTTCTACCTTTCCTATTGCGCAAGCGGTCGAGGTCACCGCTGGCAGCATCGTTTTTTTAAGCGGTGCAACTCCAGCACCAGCCGATGCTGGCGCACAGGTAGGGCAACCGGCCTACTACGGCGATACAAAAACTCAAACTATTTCTGTGCTCAATCGAATTAAGCAGAATCTTGAAGGTATGGGCTTAGAGATGGGCAGCATTATCAAGCTGCAGGTTTTTCTTGTGGGCGACCCTGCCAACAACAATCAAATGGACTTTGCCGGCTTTATGGAAGGCTATACGCAGTTTTTTGGGACCCAGCAGCAGCCAAACCTGCCGTCACGCTCTGCGTTTCAGATCGCTTCACTGGTGTCGCCACTGATGTTTGTGGAGATAGAAGCGACAGCAGCTCGCGACTAGATCCTGACAAATATTCCAGTCTCAGTTTTTGGTCCAACAACTACTTCAATCGGAGTCTTATTGGATTGGCGTAAAACCACAGGTCCTGCCACGGGTTTTCACCTTTTGGATCTGGGGTTGGTTCTAGTTCAGCAGTGCTGGTACCTCTGACTCGGATATAGCTATCGACTGACAGTTCAGGCAGTTGGTAGCTTATTTCCCGATAGAGCCCCTCTTGAGAGAATTGCTGCGTAGAAAAACGAGCCAAAACTTCGGTGCTCGGGTGGTTGTCAGTAGTTTTATCTGTAGCCCGAGCGCCGATTTCTCCTATGATCAAGTCGACTCTAGCCACAGTGGGGTTGTCGCCATTGTGATTATTGGTATTTGGGTCTAGATATCGAATTGTGACAGTGAGCTTATCGCTAGTCTCAAGAATCGCCTCCTCACCTATCGAGGCGCTAAGCGATTGGCTTGGGTCCCAGACAGTTACATACAGCTCGCTAATTAAATCTCCCGTTGTGACAAATACGTGGCCGCCGCGAATTCCAGCCATAATTGAATCATGGTTTTTTTCAGACCAGACATAGGTTTTTGAAAACTCTCCTGGCCAAAAATCTGAACCCCCTTCAGTGTAGTGGACATGGGAGTCGGAGTTGGCGGTAATCCACCAGTTTCTGCCTTCGCCTAGCATTGAATCCCAAAACCCGCCTAAGGTGGCAGTAAGCTGATCAAACCCGCCGAGGGTAGGGTAGCGGCCATAGCCGCCGCGAGCGCCGTCCATATCGGCAGTGCCATCTGGATTTAACGTGCCCGCCTGATGGCCCGGAGCACCGGCCATGCCCACTGCCACATTAGGCGCGGTATCGTTCCAATCTCTTAATTCACTAGGAGTGTCTAAGCCGTATACTCCCAAATCTGGCGCCGATCGAGAAGGGTGATTGGCGATAAGAAGGGGCGGCGGCGTAAGAATTCTCATAGCAGCAAGTGCCTCGAGCATACGCGGTTCGCTATCCCATGATGGGTCTGCCGGCCATGGCTCGCGTTTCGCGAAGCGGGATTCGATGGAAACTAGTTTGTCAGCCTCATCGTCAGTAAATGGAATGATAAGGCTAGAATGATCAGCGCCGGGGGTGTCAAACTCCATGCCGTAAAACTGCACGACTTCTGGCACAACCAGGCGAGATTGTAACAGTTCCGGGTAAGCCATTTCGAAGTTCACTTTGCTGTGGTTGGGGCCGCCATGATCTGTTGCCACCATCCAGCTTAAGCCAAAATACTTCGCCATGAGCGCATTCATATGGATTGGGTAGATTGCGTCTCCGCCAATGATCGGACTTGGCGGATCTATATCACGGTTCCAGCCAACACTAAAGCGGCTATGAATGTGATGATCGCCGGCGTGCCAGGCGAAATCTTCTTGGGCTTTGGCGGAGGCTGTTAAGAGCGCCAAACTAATTAAAGTAAGCGCGAAACTAGGTGTTTTTTGCTGCATAATTTTTCTCAATGTCGATGGTTTAGTAGGGGCAATTAAGCTTCCTGTACCCCTGGTCTTCCTGCCTCAGTTACGAATGTTTTGCGGGTGCTGATTGCAGCCCCAGGCTCGGTAATCAATGGCAGCACTTTATAATCTGAGCGCCAAAGCGAGGGCGTCACTGTGGCGCTAATATAGCCGCGCTGACCATTGTAGAATTTAACATGGGGGTTGTTTGCAAGCAGGGCTTGGCCGTAGTCAGTCATGTCAGCGCCATCGCCGCCGGAGGTAATAGAGGTGCCAACGAATTCGGACCCAACGATTTTCGAATTCTGATTGTCGAAATCAAGTTTTAAGTCTGCCGCCCAGTTGGAATGAATATCACCGGTAAGCACCACGGGGTTAGGTGTGCCAACTGCCGCCATATGCTCGAGAAGCTGTTGGCGCTCGACAGGATAGCCATCCCAAACATCCATTGGCCAGAGCTCTTCACCGCTGTCGCTTTGGGAGCGCAGGCTCGCCATCATAATTTGCTGAGCTAGCACATTCCACGTTGTATCTGCCGTTGCTAAGCTATCGAACAGCCAAGATTTTTGCGCTTGACCTAGTAAGGTTCTGTTGGGGTCTTGATGTTCTGCGCAGCTAGGTTTTCTGCCATCGCCACAGGCTTGATCGCTGCGGTATTGCCTAGTGTCCAGCACGCTCATTTCTAACAGATTGCCAAACCTCAGGCGTCGATGGATAGGCATTGAAGGGCCTTCCCGGCCAATGGGAAGCCGTATGGGCATAAACTCATAAAAAGCTTGGTATGCCGCAGTGCGTCTCATCAATAGCTGTTCTGGCGTCTGATCGTCTTCTGCTATAGAGCCAGCGTAATTGTTGTCCACTTCATGGTCATCCCAAGTCACTATCCAAGGCGCGCTGGCATGGGCTAATTGCAGGTCTGGGTCAGATTTGTATGTACCATATCTAGCTCGATAGTCTTCGAGAGTTTTTATTTCTGGGCCTTCATGGGCGCGAACTCGCACTTCTCCCCAGCTGCTTTCATAAATGTAGTCGCCTAAGTGGACGATAAGATCGCTGTTCTCTTCAGCCATATGCTTATAGGCGGTGTAATAGCCATGTTCGTATTGCTGACAAGACGCGATGGCGAAACGAAACTCAGCTACGCTGGCGTTAGCGGCGGGAGCTGTTTTAGTTCGCCCTATGGGACTAGTTACGCCACCGATGTGCCAGCGATAGAAATACTCGGTGGCAGGGTTGAGGCCGCGAATTTCTGCGTGAACTGAATGCCCAAGTTCGGCAGGGGCCACAATGGTCCCGCGGCGCAAAATACGAGTGAATGATTCACTGTCGGAAATTTCATAGTCTACATCCAGCGCAGCGTTCTGGGCGCCGACCTCGCTCAGGGCTTCTCGTGCTAAGCGTGTCCAAAGCACAACCGAATCAGGGGTTGGATCACCGGAGGCGACTCCCAAGTAAAAGGGATTAGCAACTAGGCGGGTTAAACGCCGGGATGCACCAAAGATTAGGCTAGAGATTCCGCCCATGGCAATAGCCCCAGTAAACAGGGTGCTGGCTTTGAGAAGTTTTCGTCTAGATAGGGAAGTGTTTTGGAGCTGCTGCCAAGGGTTAAGTGGATTCACTTTGTAACCTCCAAGTGTAAGTCTTGTAATGGTTCAGAGTGTAAATTGGAATTATGTCCAAAGCATTACGGTGGAGGTAACAAGAAGCTAGTATCAAGGGAAATAAAAAAGGGGTGGTAAGCCATGCTTACCACCCCTTTAAACAACTAACGACTCAGTCTGTTACAGGTTGAAGTCGACTCGTCCGTAGTAGTAACCACCTTCCCAAGGCTGCGGAGAACCTGAGTGGTAGATGCGGCCACGAGTGTTTGCTTGGTCTAGACGTACTTCATCGGGATACTCATCGAAGGCATTACGTGCACCGACGGTGAAGCGCAGGCTATCGCTGAACTGGTAGGAACCTTCTAGATCGATGAACAGCGTAGACCCGAAAGTCTGCGAGTCGAATACCGATCCATCGATAGATGCGCCAGATGGTGGACGCTGTGCTAAGCCGTATTCACCGAACCCACGACCGCGAGCCACGAAAGTGAAGTCACTAAAGGTGTGAACCGCCGTCGCAATTGCATTGCTTTGCAGAACTCCTTCTTCGAAGTTGAACCGGGAGAAAGGAGAGAAGAACGCGCTTACGTTGCCGTCTAGCTTTTGCTCGTTGTAGTTGTAAGCAAACGAGAAATCAGTGGCGTGACCGTTGCCCCAGTCATAATCGTAGGTTGCAACGATATCGATACCGCTATTAGTAGTGTCGAAGCTATTCTCATACCAGTTAATTTCGCCCAGTGATTCCGGGTTTGGTACGTTGTTAGCAACCAATAGCTGATAGTTCGCGAAGGCCGCTGCGTTAGCTGGATCATTAGACACTGGTCGGTTGGTTACTGAGTTAACGCGACCTTCGATTTCAATCTGATACCAGTCAACGGTTAGTGTGACACCCGCGATGTCGGCAGTAAAACCAAGGGTAAAGTTGACAGTGTCCTCAGCATCAAGGGGCAGTGCGCCCAATGCTGCTGCCGCGGCACTTGTTGGTGGGAATAGACCCACGTTAATTGGCGCGCCGAATGGAACAATGGTTCGGATATTCGTAGTGAATTGCTGGCCTGGCGTTGGTGCACGGAAACCGGTGCCTGCTGAACCACGAATCGCGAATTCATCTGTTATGTAGTAACGAGCCGCGACCTTACCGACAGTTGCGTCGCCGAAGTCAGAGTAGTCTTCGTAGCGCAGTGCAGCCTGTATTAATAGCTTGTCAGTAACGTCAGCCGATATGTCTATGTAGGCAGCGACTGAGTCACGCTCATTCACACTGGCCGCAGCCGGGCCAAAGCCTGGGAAGCCGTCAGAGCCTACGCCCCGACCTGTGTAAACTGGGTCAGAAGAGTTGGCACAGTTAAGGGTTGAACCATTGTTGATAACTGCCTGTCCCGCCAGGGTTGTTGTCCTATCAGCTCCACAGAAGCCAAATGGATCACGAATCGCCCATGGGCCCGGTGAGAAAGATGCGCTGTCCTGTGCTTCCACGATCTCGAAGCTCTCTTCGAAGTAGCTAGCGCCGAATGCAACAGTGACTGGACTGGCTAGGCCGTCAACATCGAAATTCTTTGAGAAGTCAGCTTGATACTGATGTTCTTGGTTTATTTGATCGCCCACGTCCATATCGGTTGGTGAGAATGGCCCAAGTGAAGGGTTCCAGGTGTTGAACAAACGGTATTCGATTTCGCTGCTGCCGAAACGGGCACTTAGATCCCATATCAAGCCGCTCTCGGTCTCACCGCGAACACCACCAACTGAGGAGTAGTCGGTAATTCGACCTTCAAAGCGTGGTGTGTAGCCAGAGAAATAATCGGGACCGACACCCTGGTTATTCTGCAGTCCCCAGACGCTACCGTCGGAAAGACGAATGTTGCCGCGAACGTTACCAGTACCTGTATGACGATAGTTGAACGCACCGTCGCCAAGGCTTTCAGAGAAATTTGCAAAGCCGTAGAGTTCGGTGCCGCCACCAAGATCGTAGCCGGTGTTTAAGAACACGCGGAATGCCTCGTTATTTGGCTGGCCCCAGGGCTGCGCTGTGCCGCCTTCTACCTCAACACGGCGCAGGTTTGCTTGGAATTCAGGCGTCAATGCCTGTGCACCTACTACAGAAGTTGGGTCAAACTCAGGCCTTGTGGGGTCAATACATGGGTTAGTACCGCCACAATATTGATTGTTACGCGAGACAGTCTCTACGTCAGAATATTCTGCGGAGAGGTTCATAAAACCATTTTCGCCAAGCGCAAAGCCCCCATTTACCTGCACAGTCTGCTGAAAGCCATCGCCTTCGAACTGCTCACCGGAGTCATAAGTGAAGGTTAAACCGTCTGTCGCTTCTTTGAGGTTAAAGTTAATTACACCGGCGATGGCGTCAGAACCGTACTGGGATGAGGCGCCGTCGCGCAGTACTTCGATGCTGCCGATCGCCACTGATGGGATTGTGGCAACGTCAGGACCCTGATCGCCAGAACCTGGGTCCAGCATTGCTGAGCGATGGCGGCGCTTACCGTTGACTAGGGTAAGTGTATATTGAGGTGACAGTCCACGCAGACTGAACTGACGAACAAAGGTTGCACCGTCCGAAATAGGTGAGCGCGGGTTTTGGAAAGATGGCACCAGTGACTGGATAATGTCGCCAGTTTCGACGAACGATACAGCTTCGATCGTTTCTGTATCGAAAGTATCAATTGCGACCGGTGCGTCGGTAACAGTTCTTGGTCGACCACGTAGGCCAGTGACCACCACTTCCTCGACTTCGGCTACCTGTGCTAAAGCCGCAGGCACGACACCAGTCATGCCTCCGGCACTTAATATTGCGACCGCTAGCAAGTGCTTTGGATGCTTTTTAAAATTTATAGACATATGGTGTTGCTCCTTGACTTTAAGGTATTAAACTTACTGGTTTAGAAATTCTAAAGCAAATTTTGTGCCTTGGCAATTTTATACAAGGTCTTTGCAATTTTTCTTTGTTTTTTAGGAGGTTACGTTCGTGGGGAGAAAAATAGGATAAGCTGTAATTTTAACAAAAGCACTATTTTGGTGATCTTTCCGCACAATCAGAAAGCGTCTGCACCTCTTTGATGCAGAGGGTGCCCAGAGAATGGGATTGTATGGTTTGAATGAGGCATTAATATGAAAGCGGTTCCACTAAAAGTGGCGGATAGAACTGTTTTCTGCAGTTTATGGTAGTGGTATCTCTTCGCTGTCGTTCGATCTTGCACCAAAGAAGGTTTTTTGGGTGATTTTAGTGCGCAATTGCTCTAGCCAGAAGACGCCATCGAAAGGTGCGCTATTGCCGCGAGTGCCGACAAAATCTATATCACCGTCGTGATCCAAATCTCGGGCGATGAATTTGTCAAACATGCCGCGTTTACGCCTGGATATATCATGGCGGATCCATGGCTGTAATTTTGTGCCTGGGTTAGCGAACCAGCCTAGCCGGCCAAGAGCATCATTTAAATTCAGCTCGGCATCATCGCCAAGCCTTGAGCCCTGGCTGTAGCTGCCAACAAAGACATCAAGAAAACCGTCGCCGTTAATATCTCCCAGTTCCATGCCAGTGACGCTATCTGGTAGAAACGTTCCAATCGGGTGTGAGTTCCAAGCGTGGTCTATATTAACAGGTTGCTCGATCCAACTTACATCTTGGCCGCCTCTGCTAATAATATCCAAACGACCGTCGCCACTTAAGTCAGCATAGACAAAATTAAAGCCTGACATAGGGGGGCCATTGATGCCAATCGCGTGCTCGATAAAAGAAAAATGGCCGGGGCTGCTGCGGTTCTCAAAAAATGCAATTCGATTCTCACCTCGGCTACCGATAACTATGTCGAGATCGCCATCACCATCCAAATCAATGGGCTCTGCATTTTGTGGAATGCTGTAACTGCCTAAAACAATTTCCTGCCAGCTCTCAGCAAGCAATGGGTCTTGCGAGAAAGCAAATAGGGACACCGGAGTTGAACGCTTATAGTCTTCGGGTCCAGGCCGTTGTGCGCCTTTGTTAGCGGCAATAATCTCACTCGAACCATCGCCGTCAAGATCTGCTGCAAACACGCGGATATATGATCCGGTGTCTTTCGTCATCGGCAGGATTAGCCGGGGCCAATAATCGGTTCTGCTGTTTTGCCCGCCAGGGTTTTGCAGATAGATTATGTGGGACAACTCAGCCGCAACTATCACATCAAGATGGCCGTCGTTGTTTATGTCTGCCAGCGCCGCATCCTCTGGAGCGGGCGCATCGAGGCCTTGTGCTAAGGTGATATTAAACCATTGATCAGGTTGAGCAGAAGCAAACGCGATGCGCACATGGCCTTCTAAACTAGGCCGGTAATCAGGGTCGAAGCTCGAGGAGTCATATTCAGAATCAGATTCATGGACGGAGATGATGTCTTCAAAGCCATCACCATCGATATCCCCCATGACCAAGCCATCACTGCCACTGAGCGCGAATCCAGCGATTTCTGGCGAGTCAATAATATGTTCTCTCCAGCTAATGTATTCACCTGCCTCGGTTTGGGCCGAAGAATTGGTATTACCAACGGGCAATTGGCCGTGCGCAGGCAGACTGAGCAGAGTGCTTAAGGCCGCTGCTGCTATGAGACTGGTTATATGCGCAGTTGGGTAGGTTTTCATGTAGGAGTCGCCAAAATTGAGAGGATCGCGGGTGTGATCAAGGGTGCCTTTTAATCGAATCAGAGCATTATTGTGCCAATTAAAGCTGCTGCAGTCGACACCGAATACCCAAAACGATAGCATCCATGCACTTGAGGAGATACAGTCGTGAAATACTTACTTTTTTTGATTATTTTTGTCTTTGCAGGTGGGGTCCAAGCGCAAACCGATTTGCCATCAGTTGATGAGTTAAATTCGGGTTGGAATACTCTGGCGACCGATGGAGTATGCAGTTCAGGTACCCCATTTCAGTTCTACGTAAAAGATTCTCCAAGCAGCGATGACTTGCTGATATTTTTCAATGGCGGTGGTGCCTGCTGGTTTGGGCAAGCCTGTGATCTTGCAAGCCAGCCAAATATCCATTCTCCTTTTGCCGATATGCCTCAAAATAATCCAGCGTTGATGGCAGGCATCTTCGATTTTAACAATCCCCTCAATCCGTTTTCTGAGTTTGATATGGTATACCTGCCTTACTGCACAGGCGATGTCCATATAGGCGGCGGCCCAGCCAAATATAGTTTTAATAATGCCAAGGGAGAAGAGACTACGATCACTACTTTTCACAATGGCTTTGATAACAGTATGAAGGTTCTGCAGTGGAGCTACGAGAACTACGGGGCACCCACCAAGGTGGTGTTGGCAGGAAGCAGTGCAGGGGCGATTGGGGCTTCTTTTTATTCTGGAATGGTTGCCGAGCATTTCCCTCAAACATCTGTATTGCTGCTAGGGGATGCAGCAGGGGGCTATGGATCGCCGCTGTTGTGGCGCACCCATAGCGCTTGGAAAACCGCTTCCATTTTGCCAGATTGGCCTGAGTATTCAGGTAAAACCGATATGAACTTAACGTTCGAGGACTACTACATCGCGAGCGCCAAGCATAACCCAAACCTTACTATAGCCCAGTACAATGCGGCCAATGATCAAACCCAAGTCATGTTTACCCAAGTGATTGGAGATCCAGCTGGAAGTTTCAGTCTGCCGCAGAGGCTGCTGAATAATTACCTGCGCATCGAAAGCGCAGTGGACGAGTTTTATAGCTATACCGCCGGCGGTAATGTACATACGATTTTGCAGGATGAAATATTTTACCAATATGAAGTTGAGAACGTCAGTTTTGTCGCCTGGATTGAGCAGCTGGTGGCTGATGCTAAACCCGCTGATGTCAGCTGTGTCCGAGAAGTGGCTGGCTGCGCCGATGCACCCGGCATGGGCAAATGAGCTCCGCAGAATTAGGCCACGCTTGAATTAGCATAGGTAAAAAAATCTCTAATCAAATACATCTGAAAGCAACTAGCAGGGTAGGCAATGAAAAAATCAATTTGCGGTTCCAGAATTTTAGCTAGCGTATTTCTACTGTGGTCCCTATGGCTGTTGCCATTTGATTTTGTCGCAGCGGCTGATGGCCTAAAGATAACGGCGCTGGATCGTTACGTGAGCGCTCCTGATGAACACTACAAATACTCAGTGCTAAACAAAGTAGAGGGCGAGGGCTATATCACTCTGATAGTTGAAATGACTTCGCAGCAGTGGCTCACGAAAGCAGAAGTTAACCTGCCAATTTGGGAGCACTTTATGGTCGTTACCATTCCTGATGAGGTAGTAAGCGACATTGGCTTTTTGTATATCGATGGGGGCAGCAAGACTAATCAGGCGCCCAGTGCCGCGCCCGCAGCGGATGTGAGGCGAGCCTTGTTCACCAGCACTGTGGTAACAACGCTTTACATGGTGCCGAACCAGCCCTTGGAGTTTGTAGGGGACAGCGCGGGTGGGCGTTCTGAAGATGGTATTATCGCTTATACATGGGATAAGTTTTTTAGAACCGGTGATGAGAAATGGCCGCTGCGTTTACCCATGACCAAGAGTGCAGTGCGGGCGATGGATACGGTGACGAATCTGCTTGCCAGTGATGCAGGTGGTAATCTTGAGGTGGATCAATTTGTTGTTGCTGGCGGATCCAAGCGGGGCTGGACAACATGGACTACCGCAATTGTTGATGGGCGCGTGGTTGCGATAGCTCCTATCGTGATCGATGTACTCAATGTGGGTGAATCATTTAAACACCACTTCTCAGTGTACGGCTCCTATTCGCCGGCAGTGATCGATTATGTTCTTGCAGGCAATATCAATTGGAACGGTACCGAGCAGTGGGATGCGTTAATGGATATCATTGAGCCCTTTGAATACCGTGATCGATTAACCTTGCCCAAGTTTTTGTTAAACTCCACTGGAGATGAATTTTTCCTACCGGACTCGTGGCAATTTTATTGGGATGAGCTGGTTGGTGAGAAACACATGCGCTATGTGCCTAACTCCAATCATTCCATGGCTGGGACCGATGTAACTGAGAGTGTCGATGCTTGGTATCACGGGCTAGTTCACAATGTATCAATGCCCAGATATGCATGGGACATCGATGAAGAGGGGGTTATCACGCTGTTCTCTCAAACTAAGCCGACTCAAGTCTTGTTATGGCAGGCGACTAATCCCGAGAAACGAAACTTTATGCAGGCAGTGATAGGTAAAGCCTATGTCAGCACGCCTGTTGTTGAGATAGAGCCAGGCATGTACCAGGTCAAAGTTGATCCTCCTGAAACAGGCTATACGGCTTACTATCTAGAAGTAGAATACCCAAGCGGCCTAAGTGTTCCATTCAAGTTTAGCACTGGTGTAAAAGTGGTACCTGATGTAACTGAGCACCAATGGCAAATGGCGCCTAATCGGTCGCGGCAACGCTAAGCAGTGGACTAAACAATTCTGCTGCAGGCAGCACTCGTTGCAATGTTTAAAAACAGTCCTTTAATACGTAACTAGCGGTGTTGAGCCTGAACAAGCGTAAACCTGTGACGGGGTTATCTTTCCAGCGTTATTTTCTGCGTTGTAATGTGAATCAGTTAGCTTAGACAAATCTCCATCCAATCTACTATGGACTCCATACACCGCATATTGCAGCTGTTGGACTACAGGAGAGTGGTTATGGGTTGGCGCATTAGAGCAGGTTTGGCCCTGGGGCTGATATTGGGGTCAATGGTAGGCGCGGCACAGGCGCAGCGATCAACCTTAACGAATGATCTGTTAGTGGTTCCTCGAATCGATATCGCAGAGCTGGGCGCTTTAGAGCTGAGCTTTCGGGTTGCATTCGAAGGTGAGTACCTGCTGTTTCTAGAAGACATTTCCGAAACCTCACTCAACATCCCAAACTCTGGCGTGTTTGACCCACAGCAGCTGACCCTCGAATTAGATGAGGTCATGCTAGAGTCTGGTGACGCTTTCTCGCTTCAGCTAAGTCTAGTGTCTAGTGATGAGGGATATGTGTTTCGGATCAGCGAAGCCCTGCCGCTAAGCTCCGGGGAGCCTCAATCTGCAGATTCGCCAGCGCCTTCGGATCAAGCGAAAGTCGTCTACACCGCCCAATGCAGCAATTGCCATGGCGCCAGCGGCAATGGGACTAACGTTGGCCCTTCCTTAATAGCCTGCGCCAACTGCGGTTCGGCTTCAGGTCTAGCCCAGTATATTGCCGCGACAATGCCTTTAGGTCAGTCCGCTACTTGCGGCGCTGTGTGCGCCGCTGACCTAAGCGCCTATATATTGGCGGTATTTAATGGGTCGAATTCCCAGGTAGTGACTCAGACAGTGGGCCTGCTGCAGATACTTGATGCCAACGCCACCTTACACAAAGCCACCAAACAGCTAGCAAGCCGCAACCCTGTGTTGGAAGAGTTGAAGCTAGTTTCAAATTTGGGCGTCACCGGTCTTACTGCTGCCATCAATAATATGATGGAGCAACCGGTATTTTATGATCGCCTTACGGAGATTTTTAATGACTATTTTCTCACGGACAAATACCACTCCAGAAACGGATCCGAGGCAGCGATTAGCCTGCTAAGCAGCAGCGATTACCCCAACCGTCGATGGTTTGATCCCGGCAGCAGCAACAGGCCGGATGACTATAGTGAAATTAGGGAAAAGACGAATAACTCAGTTGCCCGTGAGCCGTTAGAACTTATCAACTATATCGTAAAAAATAACCGGCCGTTCACTGAGATAGTTACAGCCGATTACATTATGGTATCTCCTTACTCAGCTAAGACCTATGGGGTTGAAGGGCTGCCATTTTCTTCCGAGAGCGCGGATGAATTCTTGCCAGCTATTTTGCAAGACATTCCCCATGCTGGAATCTTAACCTCGCCTATGTTTCTCAATCGCTACCCGACGACGTCGACCAATCGCAATCGTGGACGTTCAAGAGTGGTGTTTGATTTGTTGTTGGACACCGATGTGCTGGCCATAGAAGGGGTGCGACCTGGTAATGCTGTAGATATAACCACTCCGATCCCTACCATTAACAATCCGGAATGCTCCAAGTGTCACACGATATTAGATCCAGTAGCCTCGCTGTTCCAAAACTGGGACAGCAAAGGCAGCTTTCGCCCAGCGAGGCTAAGCCGAAATGGATGGTATGCAGACATGGAGGCTAGAGGCTTTAACGGTGAGGCAATGCCGTTGGCTGGAAATGTGGATAGTTCATTACAATGGCTGGGTGCAAGGATCGCAGCCGATGCAAAATTTCCCCGAGCGATAACCCGAATTTTGCTCAATGGCTTAACGGGTAAAGAGCCCCTTGTCTCGCCCAACGAAGCCACGGCGACGCAAGCGGAAATTACTGCGTATATCGCGGAGCGGTCAGTACTCAATGCCATGCAAGCGAAATTTGTAGCGGACAACTACAATCTAAAAACCTTGGTGAGAGAGATTCTGATGAGTCCCTATTGGCGTGCGGCGGGTCTAACCACAGATGCCGATAGTCTGTCCCACGCCCAAACAGGATCAAGCTATCTTTTATCGCCAGAGCAATTAGATAGGAAAATAGAATCGCTGTTTGGGTTTACTTGGCGTGGCTCGCTGGACAGCTACTATAAGGACAAAAACAATTCTTACACCTCGAAACTTAACCGAACATTTCATCAGATATACGGCGGCATAGATTCTGATAGCGTCACTACACGACTTAAATCCCCCAACGGCCTGATGGGGGCAATGCAGCTTAGGCTAGCAAATGAGCTGGCATGTTATGCGGTGCCTCGTGATTTATGGAGGCCCCAAGAGCAACGCAACCTGTTTTTGTTTGTGGACATAGAGGATTCGCCATACAACGAGGCTGGCAACTTGGATGAGTCTGCGTTGGCGCTTATAGGTCAAAACATCCAGTACCTGCACGCCTATTTGTTGGGAGAATTTTTGGCCTTGGACTCGCCAGAATTAGAAATTTCACAGCAGCTATTTATGACGGCGATTAATCACGGACGTCAAATTATTCTGAACAGCGGTGGTAGTTCGTCAACAGTGCGCTTGCCAGATTTATGTGATGTAACCCGAGACTTCGCCGGTAACGATTTGCGAAAGGTCCAGGGCGAAGATCTGAGCCTGACGGAAGACAGACAATATGTGATTAGAGCTTGGATGGCGGTTGTTGCTTATCTATTAGCCGATTACAAATTTTTATATAACTAACCCGCTAAGTATCGAGGAGGCAAAGCAGTATGTATAGACGTCAATTTTTAAGATACTTAGGTGGCAGTGGTTTAGGCTTGGCTCTGCCAATGTCGTTAGGCTATGGCCAGGACGCTTCGCCTGATCGCTTTTGGATTACAGTAAACGCCGGTGGTGGGTGGGACCCAACCTATTTCATAGACCCGAAGGGGGATAGGCCACGCTTAGATGGAAGGGGGCCAGTAAACAGATATTCAACCTCGGCAATAAACACGGCGGGAAATATTGTATTTCCTTCTTCTTACCCCACTAGCATTAACCCGCCGGATGCAAATTCCGCCGGACATTTTGCGAACTTCTTTCCGAAACACGCGCAAAACTTGTTAGTGATAAACGGGATAGATACCCAAACTAACAATCACGACGCGGGCTCTCGATTTGTTTGGAGTGGAAAAATCGAGGAAGGATATCCAAGCTTCGGCGCACTGGCAGCCGCCGCATCGGCGCCAAGTCAACCGCTTTCATATATCAGTAATGGTGGCTATGACAACACCGCGTCTTTAGTAGCGCCAGCGCGTATTGGTAGTGGAGATGTGTTTCAGCAATTAGCTTACCCCAACGCTACACGCCCTTGGGAAGAAGAAGCAGAGCGTCGAGGTGAGTATTTTCATCCCGCTGTTTATGCAGAAATTCAAGCGGCAAGGCAGGCGAGGCTGCAGCGGGCTATGAGTTCATCTTCACTGCCATTAAAGCAGGCTCAGTTAGCTGAAGTAATGATGGCAAGAACTGGCGACAACAATTTGAATAGACTAGTTAAGCTATTGCCTAGCCGAGTGTCTAGTGGTTTGGAGGGACAGGCAGAGGTGGCAATTGCGGCGTTCGCCAGCGGCGTTGCGGTGAGTGCGAACATGCATATGGGAGGCTTTGATACTCATGGCAATCATGATCAGAATCATGCCAATCGGTTAACTCAGTTGCTAACAGGGATCGATCACCTGTGGCAGCAGATTGAAGTTAATAACCTTCAAGACAAGGTAACCGTGCTGGTAGGCTCCGATTTCGGCCGTACACCTTTTTACAACGATGGCAATGGTAAAGACCATTGGAATGTTACCAGCATGATGGCGATGGGTGCTGGGGTGCGAGGCAATAGAGTGATAGGTGGCACTGACGACCATGTTGAAGCGCTTAAAATAGATCCGGTGTCTCTGGCGCTGAACCCAAATGGGATTACTTTAACGCCAGAACACATTCATGTGGCGTTACGGCAAATGGCAGGAGTGAATACAGATTTAACCGGCAGATTTGGAATCCCTGAGAGCTACATCAATCTGTTTGGGTAGTCGACAATCCGTAAATCGAATTTTGTTCCATAATTGACATTAGCTCATTCGGGCTCATGTAGGCGCCGCCTGAGCCCGAGCTGCTGGAGATGGTTTCTGAGTTTGAATTTAGCCTGCTGCGAACAAAGAGAGCATGGTCATAGCGCTGCCAGCCCAAGCCATAGTGAATCAAGCGAGTATCTGTGGCTCTCTCGAAGCCTATGCGGCAGGAGCTAAGCTGGCACGCTGCGTCTGCTAGAATTCCGAAGAATGAGCGTTCTAGGTAGTACACTGTGTGAGCCAGTTCATGGCCTATAATGCCGATTTGGGCATTAAAGGGCTGGTTTTTTAGCAGCAAGGCTTGTCTGATACCTTCTAGTTCTGTGTCAATAATCACTCTATATTCTCGATGGCCGGCAGATCGTAACATGCTGGACCAATGGGGCCTTGATGACAGAGGAATTCCTACATCGGCTAGGATAAAGCGAATTTGAGTATTTTTTAGTTCGGGGTAGTGGCTGAGAGCTATTAGAGTTTGTAGTTCATACCCCAGTGGTAGGGTCTTATTGCTGCCATACTCTTTTAGAAGACGCGGATACTCGCTGAGGCTTTCAGACTCAGTGAATTCGCGCACTACAGAGAACTCGCTGGCAACCGCTGTGGGCTGTAAGACAAGCGCCACAGCTAGGCTCAAAGGGCAGGCAAAAATAATTAGCTGTTTGTACCAAATAGTCATTATTGATTGTAGATCGACGAGCATCGCTCACAGACGTCCTATACTCGGATGAATTGCAGCCGTTAAATTACCACTGAAGCGCAAAAATGTGTATTGGTTCAAAACCTTGTTCTTTTTACCTGTAATAATCAATCCTAGCTTTCTAGAGCTAATAGGACATTTAGAGTGGGATTATTGTTATGAATAATGAACGTCGAAATTACCCAAAAGTAGCTTTGGAGACGGAAGCTAACCTTCTCATCTGCGGAGTAGTTCGTAGTGCTACAGTGCTCAATCTTTCTCCGTCTGGCCTTCAATTGGAATGTCGTCGCCAGATCGTGGAGCGAATGGCGGAGCAAAAGCGCGCTAGTGGCATGTACCCCGATTTTGAGCTGGAATTTGATTTACCCGCCAATGAGCCTGCCAAAACTCAGGTTAAATCGTCTTGTAGCATCGCTTATTGCAGAAGGCTTAGCCAAAACACGTACCACTTAGACCTAAATTTTGTCAATTTGTCTGAAACCGACAAAAAACGCCTTTCTGACTTCATTCATCACAGCGCTACCTCTCAATAGCTTATAAGGCTGGCGCCACTAGGTTTTATCTCCGCAGAAGCTGAAAGTGAGTTGTCAGATTAAGGTTTGATGTGGCATCCACAATTTCTCATTATTGGGCGAATCCTTTATCATAGGCCCATGCAAAAAATTACCCTCCTTATAGTATTACTAGCGTTTAATCAGCTTGTCTTTGGCCAAGAGCAGCCTGCTCAGCTTTCTTTTAGCCAATGGATCGAAGAACTGCGGGAAGAGGCCCAAGCTCTTGGCATCAGCGCCGAGACACTCGTTGTACTTGATTCTGTTGAACCCATTGAGCGAGTGCTAGAGTTAGATAACAGCCAACCCGAGTTTGTACAGACGTTTACCCGTTATATAGGCCTTCGAGTAACTGCTGATCAGATTGCCAGAGGCCGCGGACTGCTTGTTCAGCACGCTGTGCTGTTAGAACAGGTTCAGCAGCGCTACGGGGTGCAGCCACATTATCTGGCGGCATTCTGGGCCATCGAGAGTAACTTTGGCCGAGCTACCGGTGGTTTTGGAGTAATCGAGGCATTAGCGACACTAGCCTATGATCCGCGCCGAGCAGAGTTTTTTCGCAAAGAGTTATTAACCGCACTGCAAATTCTAGACGACGGCCATATTTCTCCGGAACGTATGAGCGGGTCTTGGGCCGGTGCTATGGGTCAGTTGCAGTTTTTGCCTTCCGTTTTTTATACCTACGGGGTCGATGGCGACAACGATAGCCGAATAGATATTTGGAATAGCTTGCCAGATGTTTTTCATTCTGCGGCTAATTTCCTGTCGAATTCGGGCTGGCAAAGCGATGAGCGCTGGGGTCGAGAAGTACTGCTGCCAGGCAATTTTGATTTCGCGTTGAGCGGCACTGGCACACGTAAGTCTCTGCAGCAATGGCGAGACCTAGGGCTAAGGACTGTGGCAGGCGAGGCAATCCCAGTGGCCGATATGCAGGCCTCGGTTATATTGCCTGCAGGTGCTAATGGACCCGCGTTTTTAGGCTATGCTAATTACCGGGCGACCTTAGCCTATAACCCTTCAACGTTTTATGCGCTTACCGTGGGCACTCTGGCCGATCAATTTGCAGGCGGCTCAGCCATTGTCAATATGCCGGTAAATGAAACCGCTATGAGTATTGCTGATGTCAGCCAGTTGCAGTCTTTGCTTAATGCCCGCGGCTTTGATTCAGGTGAACCGGACGGTAGAGTAGGGCGTATGACTCGAGCGGCTGTGCGTTCTTACCAGCAAACTGCTGGCTTGCCAATGGATGGATACGCGTCCATGGAATTATTAGAATCGCTGCGCGTTCAGTAGAATAACTTTCTGCAACTTCAAACATTCAACTCTCGAGAGACTATGAATACGACACAAGATCAGGCCTTAATCCGTTACCGCCGCATGGCGATCATTACATTGGCCGCTGTTTATTTTTTGATTTTAGTCGGCGCAACCGTGCGTGCGTCCGGCTCGGGAATGGGCTGCCCAGATTGGCCAACTTGTTTTGGTCAGTGGATACCCCCTACCAGTGAAACCCAACTGCCAGCTAACTACCAAGAAGTCTATGCCGAACTAGGTTATGCCGATACTCAGTTTAATGTCGTGAAAACTTGGACCGAATATATGAATCGCTTGGTCGGCGTGACGATAGGATTCCTGATCTTCTTAACGGCGGTTTTGTCTTGGAAAACTCGAGAATTTGATAAAACCATAGTTGTGGCGTCAGTAGCTGCGTTCTTAATGGTTGGGTTTCAAGGCTGGCTGGGTTCAAAAGTCGTGAGCTCCAATTTGCAGCCCGGCATGATTACTCTGCACATGCTGGTAGCTCTGGCCATTGTCGCGACCCTGATATATGCCTTGGCGCAATCCAGAAGGGGCTTAATGGAAGCGCAGCCGGTGCACAGCATAGATCCCCGCTTCGAGACCTGGCTTTACATCGTCTTGGTGTTTACGGTGCTGCAAGTTGCTATGGGCACTCAGGTGCGGGAGATGACAGACTTCATTCGTGATTCGCAAGGCGAAGAGCTTCGCTCCAGCTGGATCGAGGCAATGCCTTGGTTCTTCTATGTACACCGCAGTTTTTCCGCCATTGTGCTGTTTGCCAATCTTTGGCTTGTGCGCTTGCTTATAAACTCATTAGGTTGGCAGCACACCCTCACTCGCCTTACCCTAGCTATGATTGGTGTGATTGGGGCTGCTGTTTTATCTGGCGCAACTCTTGGCCATTTGGGGATGCCTGCATTGGTTCAGCCAACCCATTTGTTGTCCGCCTCCTTACTGTTTGGCCTACAGTTCTTGATTTGGATGAGTTATCGACACTCCAGTAGCGCTAAGCGCGACTTTTCAAAGCGAGGTTCAGATCGAATCGGCACTGCCTCAGGCCAGCTGGCCAAGGCGTAGTAGCTACCGCTACTACTTCTTCGAACATCGAAGCCTAAGGGAAATAAACATTTGAATGGCCAGAGCAATAAAGAGTTCGATTTAATCGTCTTTGGAGCGACTAGCTTCGTTGGCAAAATTCTCTGTAACTACTTGGTTAACGAGTACAGGGAGCCGAACCTCACTTGGGCGATTGCAGGGCGCAGCGAAGCGAAGCTAAATGAGCTAAAGCAAGGTTTAGGCGCTAGGGCTGCAAATTTAACCCTGCTACTTGCGGATTCAAGTGACGAAGCAAGTCTGGCAGGGCTTTGCTCGAAAACCTCAGTGATTATTTCTACCGTGGGCCCCTATGCGCTGTATGGTGAGCTGCTGGTTAAATGCTGTGCGCAGTCAGGCACAGACTACTGCGATTTGACCGGTGAGCCTCATTGGATACGTCGTATGATCCAGCGCTATGAGGCTGCTGCTAAAGGCAGCGGTGCGCGTATTGTCCATAGCTGCGGCTTTGACTCGATTCCTTCTGACTTGGGCGTGATGTTTCTCCAAAACCAGGCATTGAAACGGTTCGGTAGTTATTGCCCCAAGGTGAAAATGCGGGTGATGGCATTACGCGGTGGCGCATCCGGCGGGACTATTGCCAGCGGCATTAATTTATACAAAGAACAAGCAAAAGACCCAGCACTAGTTTCCGAGATGCAGGATTACTATTCCATTTGCCCTAGGGATCATGAGTCTTCGGTCGCGCAGCACACCGTTGACCTTGAATATGACGAAGACTTCAATGCTTGGGCAGGTCCCTTCATAATGGCCGGAATTAATACTCGTATTGTGCTGCGCTCAAATGCGATCAGGCAAAGTGGTTGCTACAGCGCCGATTTTCACTATGACGAAGGTACTCTTACAGGTTCCGGTGCCAAGGGTCGCAAGCGTGCCAAGCGTTTAGCATTCGGCACTCGAATCGCCCCCAAGCTTTTGGGTAACGGGCTTGTCAGAAGTGTTTTGACTAAATTCGTTTTGCCTAAACCGGGCCAAGGGCCGTCACCTAAGGAACAACTCGAAGGCTTTTACGACCTGCGTTTTATAGGCGTTACTCAGTCAAACCAAAAAATCCGGATTAAAGTAACAGGAGATCGTGATCCAGGCTATGGCTCAACTGCAAAAATGCTGACACAAGCGGCCTTGTCATTGCACCGAGACGTGGATAAGAGTGCGGTAGCAGGCGGGTTTTGGACCCCAGCTACTGTGTTTGATGAAAAGCTTCTAGAGCGCTTGAGAAATTTTGCCGGGATGAGATTTGAGCTGGACAGTGAGCCTTAACATGGTAACGGCTGAAGTTTGTGGCATCCGCGAAAACAGCGACGTTTTTTAATTCATTGGGCTAGCAGTAAAATTACTCCGCTATCGGTTGGGGGACTTAAGTCGAAGCCCTTGCTAGAACATAGTTAAAACGTCTGTGCGAATCCAAGCTGTTTAATGAGCTGAGGCTTTATTTTCCTGTAACTCTTTTAAGACATTGGCGTCTAATCATTGAAACCTAAACTGAAGTTAGCAATCTTCAAGCGTCGGGTTTCTGCGCTTTGTTTGCACCATGGCTCGACCCTCTCGGGTCATGGTGCAAACATTTTATCTGTTTTCAGCGTGAGCCTCTAAGTGTCTTGATCAGATGTTAAATACTTGGGTTCGCGATAGGATCATCGCCAAAAGTCTAACAGCGGGAATCACCCATGAGTAAATTTTGGCCTCACCTGCGTAAGCTTCTAGTCTTTCAGTTTAAACTCTACCTTGACGCGCTCCGTGATCTATTGCTTTCTGTACTGTCGCTGTTCGCTTTCTTTCTAGATGCGCTGCTTAATCTATCTGGCCCTGAAAGCTTTTTTGAGCGAGTGTTGGCTTTTGGTAGGCGCACTGAAGTAACAATTAACTTGTTTAATCAGCATGATGACGACATTGATCCACACAGCATAGACAATATTCTAAAGGACGTAGAGAAGCGAGCTGAGGAAACTCTAAAAAAATCGAAGTCAAAGAACCGTTAAATAGCCCACAACTTCTAAAACCAACAGGCAAAAAAAACGGCGATGATTGCTCATCGCCGTTTTCTTAACTACTTAGAGATAACTGCTACCACTGCCATAGCAATCTTGCGTACCACCTGCGGCCGCGGGCATCGAACACCGTTGGGTTGAAGGAGTCACGTCTGAATAGCGGGATGTCTGCGTCAGTCAGGTCGATAATACCTGCCGTGAAGTTAGACGTTCCCAAATTGCTGTTAGCCCATTGGTGCCGGTAGTTGTATTGAATATCCCAAGTGTTATAGCTATCAACTTTCGATCTCGCAAAGGCAATATCCGCTGGATCTTCATTGGGATTGTTCACAAACTCGTTGTGGCCTAATACATCGAAGGAACCAGTGTGGCGGTTAAACACTGTGACAGCGTGATTATTGCGGCTCCAGCCCATGGTGATGTTGCCCCTGTTGTCAGGAACTTCCCGCACGAGAGGAGAGTCACCGTCTGTGCCAGCAGCATCAAAGCGACCACTTTCTTGCAAGCCGAGCTCAAGGCCTGGAACGTCATTCACCAGATATTGATCGGTGTGGGTGTAGTCGAGGGAGAATCGGAAGTCACCCCAGTCGTTACTGAAGTTATAGCCGAGATTTAAATCAATACCTTGAACCGTGATATTGCCATTATTTACGGCTGGTACAATGATAGTGATCAGGGCGGCATCAGGGCTGGTCTGGTCTCGCTGTAGACCACTTACCTGATACAAAGCCGGATTTACCACACAGTTAAGGCGTTCATCAGAACCGGCGCCAAACTGACTGGCGATGGCATTCGGATTACAGGCGACAGCCAAGCCATCGGCACCCCGTGCATCTAATGGCAGCGAATCGTTAAAGACGTAATTGTTCGGGTCATTAACAAGCGAGTTAAATACTGCAATTTCAGGATCAACAGCGGCGCGAGGGCTCAATGGGAGCACTCGGTCCTGCACCTCAAATCGCCATACATCGGCGCCCAGGCTTAGACCGTCAAGGGCGCCGCCGGGCGTCCACTGCACACCGATGTTGTAGGTGTCCGCAGTTTCATTGCCCAAATTAGGATTGCCCTCACCGGCTGTGAAAAACGTGTTGGAAAGCCCGTTTTCATTAGTCGGCGGCAATAATCCGGCGCGGACAGACTGGTTTCTCAGCGGGTCGATAATAGTGCCACCGAAGGCTTCGAAGGCCTGATTAACGACACCTATATTAGGTGCTCGGAAAGACTGCGAGTAAGAGCCTCGGAACAACAAATCTTCGATCGGACGCCAGCTCATAGCCACCTTCGGAGAGAGGGCGCTGCCGATATTGCCGCCGTAATCTTCCCAGCGCAGTGCAACTTGAGTCTCAACGTTGTCAATGAATGGCAGTGACAATTCGAGGAAAGCGGCGTTGACGCTACGGGAGTCCTCAAAATTGAAGATACAGCGGGCACATTCGAGGTTGTTGGTAATCTGATCGATGAACTGATTAGGCGCACCGAACAAGCCGGGCTCATAACCTGAGATTACAGTTAGGCTGTCGTTGATGGACGGTGCGATGCTGGAAGCATCGCGTTCACGGCGCTGTACGCCAGTTGCAAACTGAGCCGTACCGCCCGCCATCTCAAACAATTCCCCAGACACAACTGCATCGAAGACCATCAGCTGGTTGCGTTTGTCGGCGCGATTGATTCTGGTGGTCATCCAATCTAGCAGTTCTGGATCGTTGGCCACGCTTGGGTCGGTCAACGAAGTCAAGAACGGGTTGTAAAACATACAGCCGTCTTGGCCTTGATTAGTTGACGTCAGTGCCTGCGAGTAGCTTTCTAGAGTGTTCAGGACGTACCCTGGGAAAACCTCCACAAATAATCCCGCGGTTGGGGCGAATGCTGGAACTGCCAAGAAGTTCGTGTTGGGCGTACCGTTGGGCGCACAGTTTGGACCGCCAAGACCGTTGATTGCCAGTTCAGTACGATCGCGGATCAGAGTCGCGGTTTCCTGCTCTATACTCGACTCGCTCCATGACAGACTCACGTCGTAGTTTAAAGTACTGTCGTTAAAACCCATGCCGTCGAGCTCACCACGCAGACCCGCCTGTACGGCAGAGGTTTGATTGGTCGTGATTAAATCTTCGTTGCTTCGAGGCCAGCCAGTTTGAATCGCATTGCCATTGGTAAAGAAACCTTGACCGAAGCCGCCGTTGGCTCGAGTGTTAGGGTTATTCCCTATAGCCCCGGTCAGTGGCGCGTTGCCAGCGAGCGCAGCAAGGCTTCCCAGTGCTGCTGGTGGTAAGAATAAATGCAAGCTGCGAGAGAACGCTATGCCGTCCCATTCCCGAATGGTTTCAAGATCCGAGTATTGGAAGAACGAGTAGAACTCGGCAGCTTCGCTAAAGGTGTGTTCAAACGTTGCTGCAGCGCTGAATCTTTCTTGGCCCAGAGCGATGAACTGATTGCTGAGATTGTCCTCAACACAATCGCCGTTGCGACGACCTAGGTTTGAGAACCGGTTATCGACAAAAAACGTGCCTGAATTACCGGCCAACGATTCACATAAAGGGTCTGAAAAGATAAGGCCCGCTGTGCCGCCCACTGACTCACCCAGCGCAATGCGCTCTTGAGTCTGCTGGGCGCTAAGGGCTGGGTCGATATAGGCGGGATTAAAGCCGCCGCCCAGTGGCGATCTGATGTCAAAGCTACCCACATTGCCAGTCGAAATAGTTCGATCTGGGTCAAAATATTGCGAATCTCTTAGGGATACTGGATCTCGCTCGAAGTACTCGCCAGATATAACAAGACGAGTATCGCCGTCATTGAAGCTAGTGCCCCAGATTCCGCTAAAAGTCTGCTCGTAGGTACCACCAGACTCCTCGATGCCTTGTTGATCAACGAAAAGCTCAACTCCTTCAAAATCCGTGCGCATGATCAGATTAACTACCCCTGCGACCGCATCTGAGCCGTAAAGTGCAGAGCCGCCGTCGGTCAGCACTTCAACCCGCTCAGTCATCACTAAAGGAATTGTATTAAGGTCGACAAACTCCTGACCCGAGGAGCTAACCACAGCGGCCGGAACGAAGCGTTTGCCATTGACGAGGGTAAGGGTTGAGTTTCCCCCAAGGTTTCGTAAGTTAACAGACGCTGTGCCCTGTAACTGACCAGCATCGGGTGAGCCCGCAACGTTGGAATCCGAACCCTGATTCACCTCTAGGTTACGAATCAAGTCCCAAACGTTCGAGGCACCCTGTTCCTGAATCGAATCGCGATCGATAACGGTGACGGGTGAGGGTGCATCTCCTGGGGTGCCGCGGATAAACGAACCCGTGACCAATACTTCTTCGATGTCAGAATCTTGTGCTACTACGGGAAAGGCTAATCCTGTACTGGCGATCATCACCGCCAGACTTAAGCCTTTTCTCTTGCACGGAATATTACTGCGCATTATTTCTCTCCCTTGATGTGGTTTTTATAAATTCTTTTCACCGCGATCTCAGGCCAAGATTGGCAGATAAATCACACTACTGTCTAAGGCATTTAGACGCGATTACAGCGAGTATAGAGTCATAATTTCCTACGTGCAATGGCATTCGAGCCAACGTTTGATAGCTTGTGTAAAAAGGTAACATATTGAAAAGCTGTCATTTTTTTGCAATATGAGAAGAGCTGTAGGAATAGATTGAAAACCCGACTTGGGGCGTCAGCGACTTCGGTTTTTCCGTGAGATAATGATCTAAGGCGTCAATTAGACTTCTTCATTTTAAGGATCACTTTAGCTTGTTATGTGTAGCGGTCATTCTTTGTGTTTTGTAGAGTCTTCGGTTATGGTCGATGCCGTGCTATGACCCAATTTTCAGGAACTCCCTGTGCCCAATCCAATTCTGCTATTTACTGCTCAGATAGTCGCCATTCTGTCAGTGTTTCTGCTTGCAGCAGGTTACCTGAAGACTGAGCCGCGAGCTGCGAGTGCTAAAGTATTCGCGATCATGGCTGCGTTTATTGGGTTTTATCTCATCAACGGAATGAGTAGTAGCAATATCAACCCCCTATTTAGACTCGATTTGAGTGATTGGCAAATAGTAATCTTTGCTGGAATTAACTCTGTATCGGGTTTGTTCATGCTTTATTGCTTTCTGATTTTTCAAGAGAATCAGAAATTTCCTTTCCCGTTCGCGGTGGCATTTGCCCTGCAGGTGATTATAGATTTAGGTTTGACTGTACTGGCTGTGTTTGAGTCAGAGTTGTCCACGGATGCCTTTACTATGCTGCTGGCCACAAGCATGGATGTATTGCAGTTGGTTTTCGTCGCCTTGGCGATGTATTGGACTCTTAAAGGCTGGCGCACTGATCTAGTAGATGATCGTCGAGCCTTGCGCTGGTTTATCATTGGCGTTCAGGGTGCGCTAATTTTCAGCGTAGTGTTTGTTGAAAACTTCTTACTCTCAGGTGACTCTGGAGAGAATGCGCAAGCTCAGGCCGCGATAGTTTATGCTATCGCGCTGTTAGCGCTGGGAATGCTAATCGTAGCGCTGCGATTCGACTACGTGTCGTTGACTGCGGTTATCCGCAAAGTTACAGAATTGGCCGAAGAACCCGCCGGCAGCAATGCGGCTGTTTTCGATATAGACGGCTTCAACAAGGCATTTCGTGACGAGCAGCTTTACAAGGAAGCAGGACTTACTATTGCTGTGCTGGCGACGAAGTTAAACCTTCCCGAGTATCGGCTTAGGGCCTTTATCCACAAGCAACTGGGCTTTAGGAATTTCAACGCGATGCTGCATAAATACCGTATCGAAGATGCGGCCAGCGCCTTGGCCGACAAGCGCAATTCAGGCCTCCCAGTGCTTACTATCGCGTTGACTGTAGGCTATCAATCAATTACTCCTTTTAATAATGCGTTTAGAGAACTCATGGGGGTAACACCTTCGGAATACCGCAAAAAACAAATAGCCGGCTAGGCGGGTTGTCTATCCTGCCTGAATTTGACTTGTATCAACGCCATTGGTCGTGTGACGTTAGTTTGCTGTGGACTATGGCGAGTAGGATGTTTATGCTTCCTGCACAAGAATGTGCCACTAGACATTTGATAAAATAATGATCAGAGGGTTAGGCGTGATAAACGAATTACTACTGCAGTTTGGCCATTGGATGGAGGCCCAGCAATACAGCCAAATGTTGGTGTCTGGGTATTACAGCTACAACTGGGTAGAATCGATCCATGTCCTCACATTAATGGTCTCCATTGGTTCGTTATTTGTTATCGATTTCCGAATGATGGGGTGGTTGTTACCCAACGTGCCGGCGACGACGATTGCCCATAGATTACACAAGCCAATGATTATTGGTTTTTTGATTATGTTCATTACTGGGATATTGCTGGTCTATGCAAAACCAGTAGAGACTATTCAAAGCCTTTGGTTTCGAATAAAAATGATCTTGCTATTGCTAGCGTTTATAAATGCTTGGATATTCAATGCCAGACTTAAAGCCGCCCAAGGCAGCTGGGACAATGACCCGGTAGCGCCCAAAAATCTGCGGATTGGTGCAGTGATTTCTATGGTACTTTGGTGCAGCGTGGTCATCATGGGCCGGTATATTCCTTATGATTGGGTTGACTGCGAGAAGACAACTAACACAACAATTTTATGGGCGGCAGGTTGTGTCGAGCAACTAAGCGCACTTTAAGCCTTTAGCAGAATCAGCGTTGATGAACCGCAAAGGTTGTTATCAGCGACTAAACAAACGATTTAGGAGCTTGCATGATCAGCACAATTTTAAATCAATACAGAGCAACAGCTACCGTGGTTGCCGTGTTGGCTGTCGTACTTTTGCTGGAATTGTTTCAAGTTAGAAGTGCTATTTATCCGAGTCTTTTACCCGCCTTTGAATGGATAAAATACTCAACACCTCTCGGCGTGATCGGTACAACTTACGGCTCTGTTTATGCCACGGTAGAGGCAATGCACCTTATTTCTATGGCGACCATAGGCGGTGTTGTTTTAGCCACAGACCTGCGACTACTTAATGTCGTTTTGCGCGATATTCCGTCAGAGGTGATTGTGGCTGGCACCTATAAAACCTTTAAGGTCGCGTTGCTTGTGGCAATACTCACCGGCATCTTTTGTGCGGCTGGTGTGGCTGATAAAGTCTACTACATGCAGGTGTTTTGGATAAAAATGCTAGTGCTGATTTCAGGTTCGGCATTCATGATTTTTATTAAGCAGCCATTGCTGACAAGTGTTCCTCATAGCGAAATCAATCCATGGAGCATTCGGCTCATGGCCGTCACATCACTACTAATATGGGTTACTGTCGCGGCAACTGGTCGCTGGATCGGCTTTAGCTAAGCGCGGCCATCACGGAGCAAATTGATGTCGAAATTAAAAAATTTAGGTGATAAAGAACTTGCTGCGATTACCGCATCTACAGTGATTTTTTTAGGGGTGGTTAGCCATTGGGTTATCGAAATTGTCTCTACAGTTGAATTGCTGGAATTGGCCTATGGCTCGTTTAATCTATTCAATAATCCTTTGGTATTCTAAAACAGAGTTAGGCTTCGTCGCTAGATTGGCGAAACTCTAATTTAAACTGCATTGTGGCTTAGTTTTTAGGCCAGCCTTATCGGAAAGCCAATACAGAGTTGGCGCCGCACATACGGCCCGGAAACCTCAACCCTTCCTGCGATACTTGTTAAACTGCAAACTGACCTGTGTAGCCGGCAAAGCCCCTTTGCTGCTGCAACTATTCTCTAGGGCACTAGGCGTCATTAAGTTCTATTGGATTCCCGGGAAGCAACAATAGTTGACATCATCCCAGTCTTAACTGCTTGAACTGACGTAATAATTAGCATGAGTTACAGGCAGCGCCAAAGATTCAGTCATGGCGATCGGGCTGACAGCGCTTTGCTGAGCAATTCTAACGTGTGGTATGTCCACTGCAGCACAGCGTTTGAGTATGGCCAGACCATAAAGCAACGCTAGCGCAGCGAAACTCTCTTAAAAACCAGTTTGACCAATCTGGAATGACTAAAGTACGCTGAGTTTAGCGTCTAATGGCTAGAATTTTCTCCCGTGAATTGATGGAGTTGGAATGAAAGCAACATTGCTAGTAGCCTTTTTAGGCAGCTCCTTGTTAGCGGCTGCTGGTGCCTGCGCTCAGCCTAATAATGCCAATCCAGAATCTTTAGCGCTAGCCCAGAGTGCCGTGGCAGAATTGCAAAGCCGGGTCTCGGCCTACGACATGAGTCTAGTTGAGCCACTTAGTGCCTTGGCGGATCAGCAAATGCGGTTTGGTGAATTTCAGCTGGCCTATCGAACACTAGATCGAGCAATGCAAACAGTTCGCATTAATCAAGGGTTGTTCACCCAAGCGCAACACCCTCTACTCCACAAGAAGATAGATAATCTGGTTGGCCAGGGCAACTGGGAGGACGCTCGAGCTCAGTTAGCACACCTAGTTTATCTATACTCTAGAGAGCAACAGATTGTTTCTCAAGAGCTCTTGGATGGCATCATGAAGCTGTCTGATGCGCATTTGCGTGGAATATCTAAAGACTCCTATGACTACCAAGGCTTTCATTTTTCTAGAGTCTCAGCAAGCAACAGGGTAGCCCTCTCTATTGGTGAAGCACTTTGGGGCGAACAAGACCCTAGGTTGGTACCGCTGATCTATCGAATACTGAGCCAGTTTAGCTTGGAATATGCAGCGATAAGTTTTAATGGCAGAACGGGGATCGAAATACGCACTGTCGTGCCGGGTACCAATTGGATCCGAGAGGTCTCGGAGATGCGGCAATATTATTTGCTGGTAGGCACTGAGCTGATCGCGCGGCTCAGATCTGTTTACTCCTCCGAAACAGCCTTTGATGAAGAAGCTGTAGCCATGGCAGATTTATACCTCGCCGACTGGTTGAACTTGTTCAATCAGAATGAGGCGGCTTTAGCCGCTTACAGGCAGGCATATGAAAATTTGCTGGCTGCAAATGTTGAGACTCGAATAATAGATCAATTCTTCGCTACTCCCAGAATACTGCCCGAGCCCCAATTTTTTACTTCTCTAAGTCATGCCATTGAGGGGCAGGCAGCAGCCATTAGCCCCGAGCACAGTAGTGTTGAGCCGGAATCAGGCGCTCACGTTCAACTGTTTTTTTCAGAATGGTCTGAGGGATTTCCCTATGTTCAGCAACCCGTCAATTTAATTGAGGCAGGGATTAATTCCGCTGAGTTCGCGATATTTACATTCAATATTGGCGGCTACCCTGATGTCGAACGCTTGCTGCAAGGGCGTAATCCATTGGGGCTTGGAGTAGTGGAAAATTTAACGGCGTTAACGAAATTGCCGGACAGTGGCTACCAGAAACGCAAGCTTCTAGAACGGGTTGGTTCGCTTCGCTTTCGCCCTAAGCTGGTGGGCGGTATCCCTCACGAGACTGATGCAACACTGATCTATGCTCTCGCGGCGAGTTACTAGGCAAGCTGTTGAGTTTTGGGAACCGGGAATTTGTTAGCTTAAGCGATAGTTGTTTGCAGCCTTTTGCCCCTACTTGCGACCAGACCATAGCTTGCCATAGCGGCACGTTTGTGGCTGTTAAAATTTCCTATTGAGTGAGGCTTGAGTAGCGCTTCAGGCAAATAATTAGTTTGCAGGTGGATGCGTTAAAGGTTTGTTGGCTTACTGCCGATTGTCATAGTAAGACTGCTGATATCTTGTTCTAGAGTCAGTGTAAATCCACCACCTAGCAGGAGGATATTTCAGAGTTACATCATCACTTTTTGGTTCCTACCCCATTGACGCATTGATTTTCAAGAGGTCTCATTGCCCATGAGCGAAGTTAAACTTGTCGAAACAAATCAGCAGCCAATCGATCAGCACTCTCAAGCAGATCCTATCTTTTATGTCTTGGACACTAACGTCCTCATCCACGACCCAACCTCCATACACAGTTTCGACGAACATCATGTCGTCATACCGATTACGGTGCTTGAAGAGTTAGACTCGTTAAAGAACGGGAGACAATCGATCGCCGCAGATTGTCGCCAAGCGATTCGCGAACTTGATCGCATTTTAGGTCGAGCCAGCCCAACAGAAGTAGAAAATGGCGTAAGAATAGCCGCGATGAATGGTACTGAATCCAGCGGTATAATTTCAGTACTAATGACGGAAATCCCTGAGAACTTAATCAAGCTTCCAACCCATCTGAACGACAACAAGATCCTGAATGATGTTGGCTATCTCAAACATCGGTACCCAAATAGAAAAGTAGTGCTCGTTACTAAGGACATCAATGTCAGGTTAAAAGCTCGAGGCTGTGGTATTGACTCTCAGGACTACCATACCGATCAACTGCTTAGCGATATTGAACAGCTGAACACTGGCTACATAAAATTTGAAGGCAGCTTTTGGGATCAAGTCGAGAATGTAAAGACGGAGCAGATCAGTGGTCAAACCTACCATACTGTCGCCAAGGCGCTGTTTTCACAAGCGGTATACCCGAATCAATTTGTTTATGATGAAGCTGAGTTTTTAGGTCGCATTGTCTCGATCGACGGTGAGTTTCTTACGCTGCTTCATCTTGATTTGGCAAATTTATTGCAAGCTGAAACTTGGGGCTTAAAACCAAGGGATGTACATCAAGTGATGGCGATGAATCTACTTATGGATCCTGATATTCACCTGGTAAATCTAACCGGCGCTGCCGGTTCTGGAAAAACTATATTGGCACTGGCCGCGGCCATTGAGCAGACAGTACCTAACAAAATTTACAGGCGCATAATCGTGACCAGAAGCACTCAAGGTTTAGACGAGGATATTGGTTTTCTACCAGGTACTGAAGCGGAAAAAATGGAACCTTGGCTTGGGGCCATAACAGACAATCTTGAAGCACTGCACTGGGAAGATGACAACTGTAGCAGCAGTGTCGAGTATGTCCTGGATAAAGTGCCGCTAATGTTTAAGTCGCTCAACTACATTCGCGGGCGTTCATTTCAGAGTAGCTTAATTATAATTGATGAGTCACAGAATCTTACACCCCATCAAATAAAGACGATAGTCACAAGAGCCGGAAACGGATCTAAAGTAATTTGCCTCGGTAACCTGGCACAAATTGACACGCCGTATTTAACGCCAATAAGCTCTGGCCTAACTTACCTTACCGAGCGATTTAAGTCTTTCGAAGGTGGGGGTAACGTGTTGCTGCAGGGAGTTCCTAGATCGGCATTGGCGCGGTTTGCTGAAGAGCACTTGTAAACACTGAAAAGCCGGCAGTTTTTCATTAGTTGGAAATGCAGAACTGCCAGCTTGAAAGTATCAGACTTCTATAGCGCTACTATTAAAAGCCTCAGTGCCAATGCTTGCTTGTTGGGTCTGTTGGCACATTTACAATTTAGCTGCCATCGTTGAAAATATTTTGTTCCATAGTAGCCGAAGGGTTCGCGGAACAAGGCTTGCCAACGACGTGGGCAGGCACCCCGACCACAGTGGTATGGGGAGCCACGTTTTTGAGTACGACGCTGCCAGCGCCAATTTTTGCGCCTACCCCAATTTCGATATTGCCCAGCACCTTGGCGCCAGTCGAAATAAGAACCCCCGAACGGATTTTAGGGTGTCTATCGCCTTGTTCATTGCCAGTTCCACCAAGTGTCACTTGCTGCAATATGGACACATTGTCTTCAATTACCGTTGTCTCGCCGATAACGATGCCGGTTGCATGATCAAACATAATGCCGCGGCCCATGACGCAGGCAGGATGTATGTCAACAGCAAAGACTTCAGAGTTTCGGCTTTGAATAAAAAGCGCTAAATCTATTCGCCCTTTGCGCCACAAGTAGTGAGCTAGGCGATGGACTTGAATTGCCTGAAAACCCTTTAAGAAAAGAATAACAGAAAGGTAGGAATTGCACGCAGCATCGCGCTCGAATACGGCCTTAATATCACAACTAGCGTGCTCAATGATGTCTGGCGAATCACTAAACGCAGCATCAAACAGTTCTCGTACGGTGACTGCGGGCATGACATCGTCGGATAGTTTATTTCCGAGAATGAAGCTAAGTGAGGAGGCTAAACTTTTGTGATTGAGAACGCAGGCATAAACATAGCTTGCTAAAAGGGGTTCTTCTTGCAAGGTTTTTTGCGCTTCAAATCTTAGTTGTTGCCAAAGTTCTTCAGACATACTTTTCCTCGGCGTTGAAAATAGAGCATGGATTATATAGCTTAGAACCAGACTTACAAACTATCTATGGCTGACTAGAGACCAAACAGTCTTCGCTTTAACGACTTCTCTCTATCTATTGAGTCGGTATCGTCAATCGCTCGGTGTATGTGAGTTTTAGTGATGGTGTAGTCGCCAAGTCCAAATGCAACTATCATTGCCTTGTGACTTAAAATATTGATCAATCGGGGGACACCTTTACTGGCAACAAAAAGCGCATCGATCGCTGTGTCGGAGAATAAGCAATTGCCGTTATAACCAGCCTTCGTTAAGCGAAAATCCACATAGGCTTTGGCGCTCGCTCTATCCAGAGGAGGCAAAGTATAGGTAAAGCTGACGCTTGCGCTGAGCTGGCGAAGCAGAGGCTGGTTTAGCAACGTGCTTAACTCGGGTTGGCCAAACAAGATAATCTGTAAGCTGGACCCTTTATCGGTCAGCGTGGTCAGCAGATACAGTGCCGCAAGGGTTTCTTCAGGCATGGCTTGAGCTTCGTCTATGAACAATACCACCTTACGGCTTCTTTCATGTTCATAAACTAATGCATTGGATATGAGTCTAATCTGCTGTTTGTAGCTCATCGATTCATCGTGCGGCAGTTGCAGCTCTTCGGCAAGCATATGCATGATGCCTTGCTCGCTATGCACAGGGTGAGGGATGTAGGCTGTAAGATAACGATCTTGGAAAGGGTCCAAAGCAAGAAGTATTTTGCGGCAGAGCAGCGTTTTTCCGGTTCCGACTTCGCCGCTGATGATTGCAAATTTCTCTTCACCCTTTAATGCCTGCAAAAGCTGTTCGAACGCCCTTTGGTGCGCTGGCAACTTAAAAAAGTATCGCGTGTTTGGTGTTAGTGAAAAAGGATGCTGGCTGAGGCCGAAATGGGTTAAATACATTGGTAGCTCGATAGCTTAGTAATCAATAATTAGTGTGGCCTAATTAATAGCAGCCTTTTTCAAGATCTCTTTTGTCTTTGATAGCTCTGATTCTAGTGAGACGCGAGTTTCCGGTTCAATCGTTGGGTTGGAAAGAACGAAATAGGCCGTCCTTACTACTTCTCGCCAACGGGGTATTTTTGGTAATTGTTCTAGTCTTAAGTAGCGATCAAAAGTACGAGTACGTAGTCGCCCATCGTCTATGCTAACAGCCCAAATATTGCTTTCCTCGGCCAGGTCAATTTTGGATTTCTGAGTGGTAACTTCCCAGGTATGCAGTGCCGAGCGCATCAAGGTCACTAATTGTTGGCGGTACTCACCCTCATCACTGACGTTTGGCAGTTCGGTATCGATGTACTGAACCAGTTCTTCGATACCGGAAAGTTTGTCGAGCATAGCGGGATGATTGATAAGCTCGTCCGGGGACATAACACTTAAGCGGGTGCCGATGCGGCGAATGTTTTGCTGAGCCTGTCCAAGCATGCTAACTAGTTCAACAGTATCAATGACGGTAGCTGATTTTAGCGCCGCGTCCAACACAGTAGAATCTTCAAGAAATAGTACGCCAACTCCTTCTTCTGCTCCGAACAGCTTTAATTTGCTTGAGAAAGTGATGCGAGTGCTGCTGGTCTTGCTCGCATTGTTATAGGGATAAACAACTTCGATATCGAATCCTAATGAAACAAGGCCGCTATTGCCTGGATTCGTTTGCATTGGCTCTTCGCCTAGCTCCCAGTTCATAATCGCATCGCGAATCGCCTCGTTATTGTCGGAATCAGAAAACAAAGAGTTAACACTTTTCTTAAGCAAAGACTGCTTATCTGTCCCAAGAAGCTCGGCGGCTCTCTGGTTCAGGCTGAATATTTTTCCTGGCAGTTCAAAGGCAATAAAGCCCACTTGGATAGTTTCTAAAACCTGTTGTAGGCGAAATCGTGATGAGCGCAATTCGCTATCGGCTTCTACATAGTTTTCGATTTGAGAGCGGAGCTTCGCATTGTCTTCACTGATGCGGTGAAGCAGCGAGAGCCTGAGTTGGTTCTGCACTCTCGATTTTAGCTCTTCGCTGTGGAAGGGTTTTGCCAAATAGTCGTTGGCGCCAGTTTTAAATCCCTGCGTTAAATCTTCGAGGTGATTTTGGGCTGTGACAAGAATTACAGGAAGCTCAATTTGGTTATATTTCTGCCTTATTTTTTGGCACACTTCGTAGCCGTTTAAACCAGGCATCATTAAGTCAAGCAGCACTAGGTCTGGTTTCGATTCTTCGATCGAGGTGAGGGCGTCTAAGCCGTTGGAACACTTTACGACTGTGTATTCTTCCAGCTGCTGCCCCATGACTACCCGGTTTATTTCATCATCATCAACCACAAGTATGGTGGTTTCCTGCTCGCTGCGAAGTGTCGGAGTTTCGTTGGTTTGATTGGCTTTTTGCAGGTAGTCAGCGCGGCGAATCATTTGGCGCTGGATTGTAGTGTTTTTCACCGCCCGAGTCTGGTCGAGGGAAATTCTAAGATCAAAGCTAAATTCGGATCCGAGATCGAGTTCGCTGCTTAGTCTGAGCTTGCTCTTGTGCATCTCGACCATGCGTTTGGCGAGAGGCAAACCTAGGCCAATTCCTGATGCGTTCATTTGCTGAGAGGGAAGCTTTTCAAAGGTCTTGAAGACAGTCTCGTGATCAGTTTTATGAATGCCGATGCCTGTATCTCTCACTGAAACTGTGATGTTGTAATCTGAGCTAGGTTTTGCAGAAATCACAACTTCGCCGGCATAGGTGAACTTGATGGCATTGGAAGTAAGGTTGACTAGAACCTGCTGCAGCCTATCCTCGTCGCCAGAAACCATAGGCAAGTCCCGGTCGATATCGCTTCGTAGGATGACTTTCTTGTTCCCGAGCAAAGGGTTGCAAACGGCTATGACTAAGGTAACTAGGCTGTGTAGATCTACCGGTTTAAATTTCACATAAGCCGCAGATTCTTTAGCACTGGAGAAGTCTAGAAGGTCATTGACAAGCTTGGTAAGTCGGTCGCCGCTGGTTTGGATAAGCTCTAAATTCTGGGTAATTAGCTCAACGTTTTGAGTGTCTTTATCAAACTCAATAAGAGCTGCTTTGGCGAGGCCATTGATACCGAAAAGAGGTGTTCGTAGTTCATGGGATACGTTAGCTAGCAAATCGTCCTTAATCTTTTCTGAGCGTATGAAATTATTTATTGCCAGACGTTGAGCGTCTTCTTTTTCTTGTTTGATTTGGTTGTAACGGAACGACAGGCTTAGGGATAAAAGTAGCGCTTGTGCAATGAGACCCAAATTATAGGCATTGTTGGTGAACTGGTTGTTTGGAAATGCCGGCCACAGCTGCAGTAACATAAGAATAATGACCCCGGCGAAAAAAACGCCGATTGCAGCCATATGCACTATCGCTGTTACATTGCCACGACGTATCGCATCGATATTGGTGTAGAAAGCAACGGGTATTGCCGCTATAAGAAGGATAACGAAAAGAAATTGAAATATTTTCTCGTTAGGCGCAAAAGTTAAACCGATGACTACTACGAAACCTGCAAGTAATCCCAGCACGAGCTTGTCGATTCTGGGATTGTGCTCCCAAAGACGCAGCAAGGATCGCTGAAATAACAGCGCTGTAATTACCAATGCCGGGTAGATGTTGCGCTCGGCCATATCAACCAGCCAATAGCTGCTGTTGATCTCCTCGAGTAAATACCGCAGGTGTTTAGAATCCGAAAATATAAACAGGGCTTGGGCAGAGATTGCTAACACATAGTAGATGTAACTAGACTCGCGTATGGTGACGAACAAAAATAAGTTATAGAAAATCATAGCCAGCAAGATGCCGTACTGCAGGCCTAAGAACAGATCGGCGCTGGCGCTCTTAGCGCTGAACTGGTCAGGTTGCCAAAGGTTGATTGGCAGCATTAGAGGTCTTGCGCTGGTGACCTGAAGATAAAAGTTATTGCCGAAGCTTTCATCGACGACAAGGGCGAAGCCACGATTCAGGGTTTTGATTTCGCGGTCGGAGGTCAGTGTTCCAAGGACATAACTTGAAGAGCTTGCATTGGCATCATTAACACTGAAGACTTGGATCCCGCCTCTGAAAAGTCCAGCGACTAATTTAGGTGGACCAAATTCTAAAACCCTAGTGGCACCTGGCTCTAATTCGCTCCAGTCTAGCTTGAACCGTATCCAGTAAGCTGAACTTGTAATGCCAAAGTGAAGAATGTCGCGATTATTGGGAAGAAAGTTGACTGCGAACTGCGAAGCCAAGACATCGTCTAATGTTAGAGATTCCGATTTATCTTCATAGTACTCAACCGCGTTGGCAATCGATTGAGGTTCATCAGAATCCAGGACAGTGATAGACTGGCCCGATACTAATGAAGCAGTGGCGAGTAAAAACACCGCCAGAATGACTTCAGTGGCAAGTTTGAGGGTCATGGGCAATTTGCTATGGCGTTCTTGCTGAAGCATTTAGTCAATAGATCTCGATTTCAATGGCCTTAGTGGGCCCAGAGTAAGGCACTGCAGAACATTCTAGCCTCTGCTTAGCGCCATAACAATTAAAGACTTAGGCAAGTTTTGGGATAAATTGGCTAGTGTGTCGCAGTCTTATTGCTCCATGCATCAAACCTTGGCATGAGATAAATCTGATTTTTGATTACACTTAAGCTTTCTCTAAGACTGCTGCAGCAGGAAATAAATGAAAATTTTGGCCCATAATCTGCGATATTTTTGGTCCGCTTGGCTGATTCTTTGGTCCCTTGCTTGTGCGGGCGCAGAAGAAACCAGTCAATATCAAAACTGGCTAGAGCTGGCAGCTGCTGATCAGACCTTTGCCGATAGGTCCGCTGCTATTGGCAGAACTAGAGCATTTTTAGAATTTCTCGGCGAAGGTTCGGTGGTGTTCCGAGATGGTCCGGTAGATGCGTTGGAGCTCTACAGTTCAGAAGCATTTCAGGCTGGTGCGAGCGAAATCAGTTGGAAAGCTCACTATATCGACGTCTCGCGAGCAGGGGATCTAGGATTATCTGCTGGGCCTTTGACGATTATCAATCCTTCGGGCGACTCAGACCAAAATACATTTGGTCACTTAATTTCAATATGGCGCAAAGCAGCAGGTAAGTGGCAGCTGATGTCTGATATTGTAGTTAGTATCCCGGGCTATTTGAGTCTAGATGTGGAGCCAAATTTTTCCGACACCGTGCCTGTTCTTGATGAAACGGCTCACCCAGTTTTGGCCATGGACCAAAATAATACCCTGCAAAGTCTTATTGATGCTGACAATTTGTTTGGTCGATCCATCAATTTTCGCGGAGGGCAGCGTGCGTTGCTGCGCTATGGCTTGGAGAATTCGAGGGTCTATTTGCCAGGCATGGCGCCCGCTGTGGGAGCAGAGTCGGCAAGCTCGGTTTACGGCGCGTTTTTGGACAACCAGTTATCTACAACTAATCCTGTAAGCCTAACCTTCATAGGGGGTTATCTTTCGCAGTCTAAGGAAATGGGATACACCTACGGCACTATGAAGACTGATACCGATGATGGCGAGGTTGGCTTTGTGACCGACTACCTTCGCTTGTGGCGTTTTTCAGAATTCAATGAATGGCGTATCGCAGTTGAGGTACTTAGCCCGCACTGATCCTCTCCTGGCTATATTATGGAGCCAGCTCCACTAGTCGTTTGCCGTAGTGAGACGTTTCGCCATTGTTACCGACTATTTCAAGCTCAATCTCGTGCCACCCTTCAGCTAAATCCTCGGTTTCGAGTACTGAACTAAATCCCAGCATTGGAGAATTTGGATCGCTCTGGGTTTGGGCTGAATAAATCTCTGCGACATCGGGACGATTCAGCTCATAGCGTATCGATTGCGCGCTTTCGCCATCGACTAAAATTCGAATTCCGGCAATCCCGATATCTTGTTTGAATGCCCAGCCGCTGACTTCGATGGTGCCCGAAAACTTGGAGTTTGGCTGGGGGGCATCTAACCATGCTCTGGTAGGGTAGGGGCATTCGCCGGCTGCAGTATTGCCGTTGTCTTTACCTATTAGGGTGCCGGTATAAACACTGAATTTTTTGTCTCCGGCAAAGAAACGAAAGGTCGAATCCCAAGATAAAGTACTGCTCAAAGCACACATGCGTGCAATGACTGCCGTTTTTTCTTCGATGTTGAGGGTGCTGTCCTCGGTCAAAAACAAGAATGCAGAACTTGGTACTAACGAAAGGCCAACTACGTCTTTTTGCCATAGATGGAGCTGGGTTATCCGACCATCGCTCACGGCCTTTTTTTCGTCTATGGTAAAGGTGTTATGGCTAAGCCCTGCGAATTCAATTTGAGCTGCTGTGTAGTAGTTGTCGGTTACTAGAACCGGTATTGCATCGTACTGTGCCAAGCGCTTTTCAAGTGCCAGGTTGAACTCTGCCCAACCTGCCATTTTATTGGACAAGATGTCTTGGCCAAGTATCGTTTGTAGCGAGTCTTGAAACGCCTGTGAGCCGATTCCAATGAAAGCGGTAACTGTGCCAAGAAAACCAATGAGTGGTACGCCTTTTATAACCACAGATCTGGCGCTGGAGTGCCATTTCTCTCCGGCGTAGTTTGCCACTTGTCTTAATGTGTCAGGTAAAACAACAAGCAAAGGGAAGTAGCCAGACAAGGGCCAGTGAATTGATGTGCTATTGGCATCGCTCCAGGGAGCAAGAATCATGTACGCCAAAAGGTGGGTCGCCGAGAAGTAAAATAGGAAGCTCGCCTTGGTATCGCCGCAGCGGGTTTGTTTGAACAAATAGACTAAGGTATAGATTAGTAGTGCGTAGAGTGGCGGAGTGACTAGGCCGGCCTGCTTAAACACATGGAGTAAGCCGTTGGTTTGGAATTGCCACGGATGACGATCTACGAAATAGAAGCTAGCACTGCTGAGATCGTGTTGAAGGTTAAACCAAATAATCGGTGCAAGGCCCATGCTCGCTATAGCAAAAGCGAGCCAGAGTTTTTTATTTTGCCACTGCCGCCTTTGACTTTGGCATAAGCTCAAAAACAAAACGGCAGAAACAGGGTAAAGAATAAATCGGTAGTGGGTCGAAAACCCAAGTGCAACAAAGAGGCCGGTTAAAATCCACATAGCAGTGCTGTCGGTTCGCAGTGAGCGCTCGAAGCTGCCAATAGCAAGTAGGCCGAAAAAAAGTAAGGGCACATCAGGTACGGCGAGCAAACCGAGAAAGCCACCTAGGGGCAAGCACAGACTAAATAAAGCTGATTCTATTGCCTTTTGCTTGTTGGTCAGGGGCAAGGCGACCCAAAACACAAGCAGGGGGGTTAGACTTCCAAGCACGATGAACATGCTGCGAAGCGCCAAGCTGCTTCCCGGACTTAGGCTCGAGCCTAGCCCTGCAAGTAGGGCGGTTACAAAGGGCAGGTCGCTGTAAGCGATAGCGGGCTTGGTTGAGGCAAGCCAGTAAAATACTTCGTCGCTGTATAAGTCCAGCACCGAGCCAAAATAGAGTTTGCCGATGATGCAAATAAACAGCGCGGGGAGAATAAACCTCCCCAGCGACGTCTCACTATCTTGCGTAGTCTGGCCCAACAAGTGGCGTCCCTATACTAAATCTGTATGGCGTGAATCAAGTTCTTCGGCACCATATTAACCGCAATACGCTTTAGATTGAGTATAAAAAGAATAAGTATAGAAAGCATAGAAGCAATCCATACTGCAGAAAACACTGGGTGGCTGGCAAATGTCCCTAACTGATACAAGCAAGTAGCAACGATATAAGCCAAACCCGTACACCAGCTGAAAACAAGCAGGGTCCAACGCCATCCAGCCTCTTTATTAATTGCCCCCAACACGGCGACACAGGGCGCATAGAGAAGGACAAAGACCAAGTAGCAAAACGCCGCAAAAGGGGTGTTGAAGAGCAAGGCCATATTGGTGAGCGTACTATCAGTAACACCCTGTTCGGCTGTTACAACTGAAATGTCAGTCACCTCTCCGATAGACAGTTTCAGCGGGTCGGTTAGGGCGCTGCTCAGCGCCACGAATTCAGTCCCAATACTGCTAAAAGCTTCCTTCGCGGCAGCTATCAAATCTGGTGGACCGCTCTCTCCAGCACCGTCATTGCTTGTATAAAGAGCGTCTAGAGTGCCCACTATCGCCTCTTTAGCAAACATGCCTGTAAACAAGCCAACTGTTGCCGGCCAATTGTCATTGGCGATACCCATCGGCGCAAAGACTGGCGTGATGGACTTTCCAATTACGCTGAGAACAGATTGTTCAGAATCTTGATTACCGAATGTGAAGTCCGTGCTCACAGAATTTAAAAAGCTCAACACGATGACAACCCCAACGATAGTCTTACCCGCTCGCAGGACGAATCCTCGCAGGCGAAACCAAGTGGTTAACAAAAGGTTTCTAATAACGGGCACATGGTAGGCAGGCATTTCTTGAAAAGACGGTGTCAGCTCATCTTTGAAGAGCTGTTTTCGAAATATCCATCCAGTAAAAACAGCCAGGCCGATACCCAGTAAGTACAAGCCAAACACGATATTTTGGCCATTGCTTTGGAAAAACGCCGCAGCGAATAGTGCGTAAACGGTAAGTCTGGCCCCGCATGACATAAAGGGCGCCATAGCTATGGTCATAAGGCGGTCGCTGTCTCTGCCGAGAGTCCGCGCTGCCATGACCGCAGGAACGTTGCAGCCAAAGCCCACGATAAGCGGGACGAAAGCGTTGCCTGGCAGGCCAATGCCGCCCATTAATCTGTCTACGACGAACGCAGCTCTGGACATATAGCCGGAATCCTCTAGCGCTGCTAAACATAAATACAGGAAGCCAATCACAGGAATAAAAGTTGCGACTAGAGTGATACCGCCACCGAGCCCTTGAGCAATAAGTGTGACGATAACGGGGTGAAACGACAGGCTCTCTAGTGCCCATGCCACACCGTCGACTAGAACGGCAGCGAACAAAATATCAAAAAAGTCGATAAAAACCGCACCAAGATTGATGGCAAAAGTGAAGACTAAGTAAATCATCGCTAAAAACACTGGCACACCTAGCCAGCGATTTAAAACAAAGGCATCGATTCGCTCCGAGAGGCTATCGTGTGTGGGCGAAACCTCGACAACCCCTTGCGTCAACTGCCGAGACTTATGGTAGCGGCGGAGAATCGGGTCTTGGGCTATATCTGGATCTCGGAGTTCATCGAGCTCTCGTGAAGGAGTCGCGGTAGTAGTTGTCGCGGCAGCGCCGGCGGTTGCTTGCGAAGCTTCAATTGCAGATTTTAACTGGGCTAACCCTGTCTTTCGAGATGCTGTCATAGGGATAACCGGCACTGCCAAGTGTTTAGCGAGAGTACCTTCGTCGATAGTGATGCCCTGTTGAAGCGCCACATCTAGCATATTCACAACCACAATAATGGGAACGTGAGTTTCCAGTAGCTGCTGGGTCAGTATGAGGCTGCGCTCTAAGTTAGTCGCATCGGTGAGATTGATAATTAAATCTATCGGTTCATTCTTCAAATAGTCTCGAGCGATCTGTTCATCTATGCCTAAATATTCTTGCTCGAGTGAGTAGATGCCTGGCAGGTCGATGATTTCGAAATTTTCACCAGCAATTGAAAGTTGACCGCTTTTTCTTTCTACCGTGACCCCTGGCCAATTGCCTACTTTTTGACGGGAACCAGTCAGCAGATTGAACAAAGTGGTTTTGCCGCAATTAGGATTGCCAAGTAGTGCAATGCGTTTCATCTTATTGAATTTCCACGGAAATGATGGTGGCTTCTGATTTGCGGATGCTGATAAAGCTGCCGCCTACTTTCAGCTGCATAGGATCTCCTAGAGGCGCTATACGCAATACCTCAACTATTGCGCCGGGAATAACCCCTAGCGCAAATAGCCGAGAACGCAGCTCAGAGAACTCTTTGCTGATCTCTATCACTACACAGTGATTGCCGATTCCAGCTAAATCTAGAGAGGTTTGTGTCATAAGGTGTTGTAACCAATGAGAAAAGTATTTGCGCGGGTGGGGCGATACCCCAAGCTGCGCGAAGACTTAATGTATCAAATCTTAATGGTGTTGACAATCATTCTCATTTGCATTTAAATACCTGCAATTGGAGTTTACATTATGTACGTATGCATCTGTCGACAAATTACTGACAATCAGATTCGCGATCTCTGCCGTGAAGGCGTGAGTAGTTTCCAAGACATCCGAGCCAGGCTTGGTGTAGCTAGTGAATGTGGCAAGTGCGGCAAGCTCGCTCAGTCTATCGTCAAAGAGTTCAGTAAGAATGCGGGCTTTACAAACGCTGGCTAGGGTCACTTTCGCTCGAAAGTCTTTGCCTAGTAGTAGTGCTTTTGCTTATTAACCAGACTCATACCTCTATTAGCGTCGCCCTTTTTCAACACCCTCTCTCTAGTCGCTTTCTAGTGCTTTTAGTTGCTGTTGCAGCGTGGCTTATTAGCTCGTCTGAGACATTGATGTTCGGTTTTCAACCAGCTAATTGCTAATGGGATTGCTTATCATTTAGATTTACTTTATTTATCAATGACTTAGGAGCGTTTTTCCTTGACAAATTATTTGAAAACTATAGAGTTTGGCGCATCTTAATTAGAAGGAGCCTCGCTATGAAATCTGACCCAACTGTTATCAAACACCTTAACAAAGCACTGGAGAATGAGTTGGTCGCGATCAATCAGTATTTTCTCCACTCACGCATGTATGAAGATTTCGGCCTTAGCAAGTTGGCAGCAAAAGAACATGAAGAATCCATTGATGAGATGAAGCATGCCGATCTGTTGATTAAGCGAATCCTATTTTTAGAAGGGCTACCGAACCTGCAGAATCTAGGCAAACTTTTGATAGGCGAAAACACCCGAGAAATGCTCGAATGTGACTTGAAGCTGGAAATGATTGCATGCCCAGATCTAAAGGAAGGCATCGCTTACTGCGAATCTGTCGCCGACTATGTAACTAAAGACTTGTTAAGCTCTATTTTGGAAAGTGAAGAAGATCATGTGGACTGGCTAGAAACCCAGCTTTCTCTGATTGATAAAGTGGGGCTCGAAAATTATCAGCAATCTATGATCTAGCTTTGATCCTCCAACGGCCCCAGCTCGCTTATCATTGGAGCAAGGCAGTAAGCCAATCGAAGGTCATCTTCTGCGTGCAGTTGTCGATACTCTTTGAGAGTATTGCACTTTATTGAGAGAAGTTAACAAACTTCCAACTGCACCGAGTGACCCGTATGTACGCATGTATAGATTTAGGATCCAACAGCTTCCATCTGCTCGTAGGAAAGATGGTTGATGGCAAGATCCAGATAATCGAGCGTTGCAGTGACAAGGTCCAGCTTGGCGAAGGCGCAAAGAAAACCGGCGTTATCTCCAAGGCTGCATTTAAGCGTGGCCTTTACTGTCTAACAAATTTCAAACAAATCCTTGTTCAATATCCTATCGAACGTTATTGGGCCCTAGGCACCAATACCTTTCGAGTCACCTCTAATGCAGCTGAATTTGTTGCTGCAGCCGCAGCACTGGGAATCGAAATATCGATTATTTCTGGTATCCAAGAAGCGGTCCTAATTTACGCCGGTGTAATCACGGCGCTGCCCGCATTTAGTGGCAACCGGCTCATCGTCGACATTGGCGGCGGAAGCACGGAAGTTATTATTGGCTGCGGTCAAGATCGGTTGATTACCGAGAGCATGGTCATCGGCTGCGTGACATGGCGGGATACATTCTTTGCCAGTAATGATAGGGATGTATTAGACGAGGCAATGGATACGGGGCTGCTCAAAGCCCGAGCAGTGTTTCAGGCCAATGCGCCAGCATTGAAACGCGCAGGGTGGCAGGAAGTGTATGCTTCATCGGGTACGGTAAAAATGCTAGCCAGTATTTGCGAATCTGCTGGAGGCCCAACCAGGATAATCGAGTATTCGAAGCTAATGGAGCTACGCCCTAGCTTTCTAGATTGTGTGGCCGACGGTATCGAGTTAGCGGGTTTAAAAGAGCGCCGCTTAGACCTGCTGTTGCCAGGTTGGTGTATTATGGTTGGCTTAATGGAAGTCTACGGTATTCAAGCTATCACTTTTAGTCCAACAGCCCTGAGGGAAGGGATGCTGGATTTTATCGTTAAGAACAAGAAGACCATTGAAACCATGTCGAGCAGCGATTTGCCTGCCGTTTCTATCGCTGAATCTTAAGCGTTAACTAAGCCAATTGGCGAAGTAGCAAAGACTGCACTCCCAAGCGTTCTTTATCTTTAGGCACCAGCTCTGTGTACTCTCCATCGGGCTGCATCTCCCAAGTTTGAATGTCATCAGCAACGTAAAGCTCTAGGTCTGCCAAGATGCGCGCGGCTAGCTTCTTTTTTAATATTGGGAAGCAAACTTCAATTCGATTAGACAGATTGCGCTCCATCCAGTCCGCGCTTGAGCAGTAAACTTGATGGTTGTTGTTTTGGAAAAAGTACACTCTGGAATGCTCAAGAAAGCGCCCGATAATTGAGATAACTCTAATGTTTTCGCTGACAGAGGCAATACCTGGCTTAAGGCAGCACGTGCCTCTCACGATCAGGTCAATTTTTACTCCAGCCATAGATGCTCTATACAGCGCTTTAATTATTACAGGGTCTGTTAGCGCATTAATTTTGCCGATAATTCGAGCTGGCTTACCGGCGGCGCTGGCGGCGGCTTCCGCATCAATCATTCGCACCAATGACTTGCTCAAGTTGAACGGTGCATGAATTAGCAGTTTAGGATGAATCTTCTTGCCCATGCCGGTAATTTGTTGAAACACCTTGTGGACATCAGCGCAAATCACTTCATCGGCTGTTAGCAAACCGTAGTCAGTATAAGTGAGTGAGTTTTTGCGGTGATAATTGCCTGTGCCTAAATGGACGTAGCGTTTGAGCTTGTTGCCCACCCGACGAACAATTAACAGCATTTTAGCGTGGGTTTTATACCCCATGACGCCGTAGACGACTACAGCACCTGCTTCCTGCAGAATGCTCGCAAAGTTCATATTTTCTTTTTCGTCAAAGCGGGCTCTCAATTCGATGACTACCGTCACCTCTTTGCCGTTTCGGGCTGCATCCGCCAATGCTTCTACCAATTCCGATGAGGCGTTTGTCCGATACAGGGTCTGTTTTATAGACAAAACGGTTGGGTCTTTGGCTGCTTGTCGAAGCCAATCGATAATTGGGATGAATGACTCAAAAGGGTGATGTAACAATTGATCTTCTTTGTCTACCGCATAAAAAATGTCGTTGTACTGGTCTAGAACGGAAGGCAGACCAGGGGAAAATTTTGGAAAACGCAGGTCTGGCCTGTCAATCATTTTGTACAGAGCCATCAGGCGCTGGAGATTCACTGGGCCGTCGAGTCTAAACAATGCGTCTTCTTTTAGATTGAAGCGCCCTAACAAAAAGTTGGTAAGTTCACTTGGGCAATCCTCACCAACCTCTAGCTTAGTTGCTGCGCCGAAGCGGCGACTGTGGAGCTCGCCCTGTAATGCGGATGCGACATCTTCAACTTCCACATTGGACATTTCTAAATCAGAGTTTCGGGTCACTCTAAATTGATGGCATTCGGTTACTGACATGCCGGGGAAAAATTGATCCACATGGGCGTGTATAACCGATGATAGAAAAATAAAATTGTCGCCGTCGGGCATTATGCTTCTCGGCACCTTTATCAGCCGCGGCAGCGATCTGGGAGCGGGTACAATGGCTAGGCCGCTCTCTCTGCCGAATGCGTCTTTGCCATCTAAGGAAAGAATAAAGTTCAGGCTTTTGTTGACTAGCCTCGGGAAAGGGTGGGCTGGGTCAAGCCCGAGGGGGCTGACTACGGGGACCACTTGATCGTGAAAATACTTTTCAGACCACGTGATTAATTCGGCGCTCCATTCGTGGCGGGCGAGAAATCGAATACTCTCCTTGGCCAGTGAGGGAAACAGGTCATTGTTGAGAATTGCATATTGCTCTTCGAGGGCGGCACGCACCTGTTCGTGAAGGATTTTTAGCACTTGCTCTGGGTACAAGCCGTCGGCACCGGGCCGTTGCCTGCCAAAATCCAGCTGCTTGCGCAGCCCGGAGACTCTTATTTCAAAAAACTCGTCCAAATTTGAGCTAAAAATGAGCAGAAACATAAGCCGCTCTAGCAGTGGGTATGCCCCATTTTTCGCTTGATGTAATACTCTCAGGTTGAATTTGAGATAAGATAATTCTCTGTTTTCGAAGTAGTCACAGTTATCTAGGTCGATAACGGGTGTGGTTTCAGTCTTGCTGTTGCCAGTCGCTTTAGGCTCTTTTTCATCGGCGCTGGAGAGTTCGGATAAGGAATTCATTTTCTATAACCACGAAGTGTTGAATATGCGCATTAAATGCTGCGCGCTGTAAATATTTAGTGCTAGCTGTGATCCTTTGGAGTGTCGATAGCGCCTGTAGGCGTCATCCGTTAGCGTCTACATTCGCCGCTATTGATCAACATTTAACTCAAAAAGGTTAACGATCATAGCATTTTAGACGTTTTCTTTAAACTGTCACATTAATGTAATATAAAGGCATCACAGCACGTCTTTATTGACTACTATAAACAACCGCTAGGAAAAAGCTTACTGTGCCAGTCAGAATTTTAGTCAAAGTATGTGCCATCTTTGCCTGCAGCGTCTTTGGCGCTGGCTTTGGCCGGGCGCAAGAATTGGCCGAAAATAACCAATATCAGCGAGTAGAGGGTGTTTCCGGAACCCTCTCCAGCGCGGGTTCAGATACTCTGGCTAACCTGATGACTCTTTGGGCGACTGGCTTTAAACGCGAATACCCAAACGTTAATATTCAAATACAGGCGGCAGGGTCATCAACTGCGCCACCGGCATTGACTGAGCAAACTGCAAGCATTGGCCCCATGAGCCGAGCGATGAAGGACAATGAGCTACAGGCATTCGAGTCCCGCTATGGTTATAAGCCCACAGCGATTCCAGTAGCGTTGGATTCGTTAGCTGTTTATGTTCATCGCGATAACCCAATAGCAGGGTTAACCATTGCGCAGCTCGACGCAGTTTTCTCAGCCACTTTTCGCTGCGACAACAATGTGGCGGCTACAAGCTGGGGAGACTTAGGTGTTAAAGGGTTCTGGGAAGGGCAAAAAGTCCAGCTGTTTGGTCGAAATTCGGTGTCTGGCACTTATGGATATTTTAAGGAAGTTGCTTTGTGCGGCGGAGATTTTAAGAACACGGTAAACGAGCAGCCGGGTTCAGGCTCTGTGATTCAATCTATCAGCAATTCGCTAAACGGGATCGGCTATTCAGGTATTGGCTATAGAACCTCTGGAGTGAAAGCAGTGCCAATCGCTTTGGACTTGGATTCACCGTTTGTTGAAGCTAATTCAGTCAACTCCATGACCGGGGCATACCCTCTCGCTCGTTACCTTTTGGTTTACATCAATAAAGCGCCCGATGTCCCTGTGCCTGAACTAGAAAGAGAGTTTATCCGCTATATTCTCTCGAGCAACGGGCAGGCAAGCGTACTTAAAGACGGCTACATTCCTTTGCCTGAATCGGTGATTCTCTCGACCTTGGCAAACCTTCAGGAGTAGTCCGCGAGTAAAACGCGCCTAATACAAATTACCATGACAAGTTTCAAGCCTCGCGCCAACAAACATCGCACTCAACCCACAGAGCGGCTTTTAGATACCCGTCATCGTCGTCACTACTATGATCTATTTGCGAGCAAATTAATTGCTTTCAGCGGGATAGGGGTGATTGTGACAATTTCACTGATATTCGTCTATTTGCTGTACGAGATTTTACCGCTGTTTAAATCCGCAACAGTCAATCAGCTATCTGAGTATCGAATCCCCGAGTTAGAAGAAACTACCCCGCTGCATTGGGCATTGAATGAACGCGGCCTTTCTGCTCTGCGACTGAGTTCAGCCGGCAGTGCCTTATTGCTAAACACGCTCACCGGCGATGTGCTCAACACACTGCCCTTGCCAATCGCGGCGGGCAGAACTGTTACTGCTTTTGCCTTAGACAACGACGAGTCGGGAATCTTCGCCCTTGGCTTGGATGATGGCAGTATTGTGGTGGCACAGTATTCATGGCAAGCAGATGTCTCAGGCCAAAGCAATTCACCACTAGCGACTGCAAAAATCGTTTCACTGTTCGAAGCGCCTGTTCAAGCTGATAGCCTTAGCGCGGTAGCAGGTTTAGCGATCAGATTTGTTGGCAACGCCTATCTAATAGCTGCAAGTCACAGTAATCAAGAATTTCAATTGCTGCAGTTAGAAGTCCCAATTGTTGCTCCGTCTCAGAATGAAAATGAATCATCGGCGCCAACTCGAGTGACGTTGGCAAAAGCGGTGAATACATCCATAGACACGCCAGGCCAGCTATTCATAGACGGTGACGGTAGATTTCTGATTCAAGTTTCCGATGTTGGAATGGCATCTCTGTTTGACATCAAGGGCACCTTCACCGCGCAATCTCTTGAGCTCGTAAATCAGGTGAACTTAAGGGGCGGCGAAAGCCAAATCACCAGCATCCACTTTCTAGTGGGTGAATTGTCATTGCTCGTCGCAACAGATTCCGGAGCTATAGCGCAGTGGTTTGTCGTTCGTGGTGCAGACGGGGCTGAATTAGTCCAGGTCAGAGAGTTTGAATTAGCAGATGTCGCTATTGTCAGCACTGCATCAGAACAGCGGCGCAAAAACTTTGCCGCCACAGACAGCGCAGGGAATTTGGCGCTATACAACACAACAGCCAATACAAGAGTATTTAACCAAGCGCTATTTGCAGCTCAGCCTAAAGCCTTAGTGATCTCGCCAAGAGGAACTCGACTTCTGGCCGAGTTGGAAAATAATAGTATTAGTTACTGGAGTGTCGACAATCCCCATCCCGAAGTGTCGTTCTCTGCACTGTGGAATCGTGTTTGGTATGAAAGTTATCCCCAGCCCGATTATATCTGGCAGTCGTCTTCGGCGAGCAATGACTTTGAGCCAAAGTTTTCATTAGTGCCGCTCACTTTTGGCACATTAAAAGCGGCATTCTACGCTATGTTGTTTGCTTCACCGCTTGCTATCTGTGCGGCTATTTACACTGGGTACTTCATGGCGCCTGCACTGCGCAGATCAGTAAAACCATTGATTGAATTGATGGAAGCACTGCCAACAGTTGTGCTGGGTTTTTTAGCGGGTTTGTGGCTGGCACCATTCGTCGAATCCAATTTGCTGGGCATACTTAGTCTGTTGATATTTATGCCGCTTGGCATAGGTATTTGTAGTTTTCTGTGGTTTATTGCGCCCAAGCAGATTCGACTGTGGCTGTCAGACGGCTGGGAAGCCATATTACTAATTCCAGTAATCATTGCGATTGTATCTATATCGCTAGCTTTAGGGTCGCCCTTGGAATCTGCTTTCTTTGATGGCAGCTTGCAGGGCTGGCTAAATCAGCAGTACGGGATTAGCTACAATGAGCGTAATGCCATGATAGTGGGTTTTGCCATGGGTTTTGCTGTGATTCCTACGATTTACTCTATCGCAGAAGACGCTATTTTTAGCGTGCCTAGGCATTTAAGTGATGGCTCCCTTGCGCTGGGTGCTACTGCTTGGCAGTCGTTGTTCTATGTGGTGTTGCCTATGGCTAGCCCCGGAATTTTCAGTGCAGTAATGATTGGTTTAGGCCGTGCGGTTGGCGAGACTATGATCGTTCTGATGGCAACCGGAAATACGCCAGTTATCGATTTCAGCCTGTTCGAGGGAATGCGGACACTCGCAGCCAACATCGCGGTGGAAGTGCCAGAGTCTGAAGTTGGCAGCAGCCATTATCGGATTCTATTTCTTGCGGCAATGTGCCTTTTTCTGTTCACATTTATAGTCAACACACTGGCCGAGATAGTAAGGCAAAGACTGAGGCGGAAATACATTAATTTATGACTAATCGCCTATTGAAATGGAGCAGTAGTGGCCTGCCTTGGATTTGGATAAGTGCCGCATGCGTTGCCACCAGCCTTCTAATGGTAGTTGGGATTATTGCGTTGCTGGCATTCAGGGGGGTGGGTCATTTCTGGCCTGCTGACGTTGTCCAGGCCAATTATTCAGTAGAATCTGACGCCGGCGACGTGTTGCTGGAAGAAGTAGTTGGAGAGTTGATTGATACTGAAACAGTAAGTGCGCAGCAAGTTACCGCAACCGGGATTCGTCTTAACCCCGGCGCAGATGTTGTGCAAAGACAATTGCTGAAGCTTGGCAATCGAGATATTACCGGGACTGATTTCGCATGGCTGATCAGCGATTTCTTAATCGATATTCGCTATCCAGTGGACGTAGTCACTCTCGAGCGAACAGAGTGGGGTAATTTCTACGGATTTTTGACGACTGTTTCGGAAAGCGGCCAGAGAGTCGCTGATCGAGACTCGGTAGAGTTTAACCAATTGTGGCAGGAGTTTAGTACTCGGCTGTCCCTGGTTAGGGATATCCAGGATCAAATCGATGAAATTGAAACTAGACAATTGGCGGATATTAACTACCGCATGCAGTCATTGCTCCGAGAAGGAAAAAACAGTCTAGGTGCGAGTGGGGATACTGCTGGCGATTTGGCAACGCTGTCATCGATGAGAAATGTGCTTGACTCGGAGTATGAGATTCTCAGGCTGCGACTGCTTAGTTTGGAAGCACAAGCAGCGCAGTATTCAGCCGAATTTATGGCGGCCAATGGCGATGCGGTGACGATTGCTATGATTGATATAGTCAGGGCGTATTTGCCCAATAAGTTAACCCTAGCGGGCAAGCTAGATGTATTTTTCTCGAGAATAGCAGAGTTTTTGACCGCCCAGCCGAGAGAGGCGAATACAGAAGGCGGTGTTTACCCCGCAATTTTTGGCACAGTCATGATGGTGCTGTTAATGTCGGTCATCGTCACGCCCCTTGGAGTGATTGCAGCGGTTTATTTGCGCGAATATGCCCGCCAAGGTTTTTTCACCCAGCTAGTTAGAGTCGCTGTAAATAATTTGGCCGGTGTGCCTTCGATTGTTTATGGGGTGTTCGGGCTCGGTTTTTTTGTCTATTTCGTTGGAGCGGAGATTGATCAAGGGTTCTATAGCGAAAACTTGCCCTCGCCAACGTTTGGCACGCCGGGGCTGCTTTGGGCTTCTTTAACCTTGGCCTTGCTAACCGTGCCAGTTGTAATTGTCGCCACTGAGGAGGGGTTGGCAAGAATTCCCGCTTCAGTGCGTGAGGGAAGCCTTGCACTTGGCGCCACAAAATTTGAGACCCTATGGCGGGTGGTGTTGCCCATGGCCAGCCCGGCGATGATGACTGGCCTAATTTTGGCGGTTGCTCGGGCGGCCGGTGAGGTTGCTCCACTGATGCTCGTAGGGGTTGTGAAACTAGCGCCAAGTCTGCCAGTTGACCGATATTATCCGTATTTGCATTTGGACCAAAAGTTTATGCATTTAGGCTTTCATATTTATGACGTGGCCTTTCAAAGCCCCAATATCGAAGCCGCGACGCCTTTAGTTTTCGCAACTGCATTCTTATTAGTAACAGTAATTGCTACACTGAACATCGGCGCAGTAGCGCTGCGAAATCATTTACGAGAAAAGTACAAGTCATTGGATGTATAAGTTTAGTTGCCGTGATTATCTATGAACAAGTCATCAAAAATAACTAGTGTAGCGCCGCTTAGCGATGAAGCAAGCACTGCGCTGCCAAAGCGCGAGTTGAATAATCCTGCTGAGGGGCTTCCCAGCTGCCTGGCAGTGGAGAATTTATCGTTAGTCTATACCTCTGGCAACAAGGCTTTGAATTCCATAAATCTGACTATCCCAAAACAACAGGTCACTGCGTTCATTGGACCCAGTGGCTGCGGAAAATCCAGTCTGCTTCGTTGCTTTAACCGCTTGAATGACTTGATTGATGACTGTGTCATTAGCGGCTCGATAAAGCTGGATGGCGAGGATATCTATGCAAAATCAGTTGATGTTGCTGAGCTGAGGCGCAGGGTCGGTATGGTGTTTCAAAAACCGAATCCATTTCCGAAATCAATTTATGAAAACGTGGCCTATGGACTTCGCATCCAAGGAATAAACTCAAAGAGGCGGTTGGACGAAATAGTCGAAGAGTCGCTTCAAGCTGCGGCATTGTGGGACGAAGTCAAAGACCGGCTGCATGAAAATGCGATGAGTCTTTCGGGTGGTCAGCAGCAGCGTTTGGTGATTGCGAGAACGATCGCAGTAGAGCCGGAAGTGTTATTGCTAGACGAACCGGCGTCAGCCCTTGATCCAATTTCTACTTTAAAAATTGAAGAGCTAATTACAGAGTTAAAAGAGAGCTACACCATTGTTATCGTAACTCACAATATGCAGCAAGCCGCAAGAGTGTCAGATTTTACGGCGTTTCTAAATATGGGTGACATGGTTGAATTTGACACGACAGACCGGCTATTTACCAACCCGTCGGAGAAACAAACAGAGGATTACATTACCGGGCGCTATGGCTAGTTTGCTATAGGTCGGTATAGGACTAATTAATAAAGGAGTAATTATGGGGTCGCAGGCAGAAGGGCATAGCTTACACATCTCCCAACAATTCAATGCTGACCTTGAAGAGGTTAAAGGGCATATGATGGAAATGGGCGGAATGGTTGAACGCCAACTCGCTGATGCGCTGGAGTCTGTGATTTCAGCAGACAGTAGTTTGGGCTTGAAAGTTGCTAAAGACGATGACGAAATCGATTCCATGGAAATGCAAATAGACGAAGAGTGTAATTTGATTATTGCCAGGCGCCAACCTGCGGCGAGTGATTTGCGGCTGGTGCTCGCAATAATTAAAACAATTCGGGATTTAGAGCGGATAGGCGATGAGGCATCTAAGATCGCCAGGACAGCTGTTAAGCTTTCTGAAGAAGGAGAATTTCCTTCATTGTTTGTCGAATTTAAGAATATTGGTAACAAAGTTCAAAAAATGGTCAGCATGTCATTAGATGCCTTCGCTCGGTTTGATGCCGAAGCTGCGGCCGAAATTACCAAAGCTGATTTAGAAGTAGACATGGAGTATAGAAGCGCTATGCGGTCCATGATTACTCACATGATGGAAGATCCTCGCAGCATAACCAGAGTTCTAAATATACTGTGGGCGTTGCGGGCGCTAGAGCGAATCGGCGACCACGCGAATAATATCTCTGAACACGTAGTCTATCTTGTAAAAGGGAAAGACATCAGGCATGAAAAACCGGAGAAGCCGGATAATTATATCGACTAGAGGCTACTGAAGTTTCGTGGTTACGAAGAGTTTAGTGGATAGGAACAGTTTATATATCAGTGGTTTCTAGTTGGTGCTGATCTGACTTGTCGATCGCGCTGACTTCATTTACCTTCCGCGAAATAGGAATCTTGCAGATAAAATTGCTGCCGCGTCCAAGTTCACTTTCAATCACCAACTCACCGTCATGCCTTGCAACAATGTGTTTCACAATGGCCAAGCCCAGTCCCGTTCCGCCAGTTTCCGAAGAGCGGCTTGAGTCCACTCGGTAAAACCTCTCTGTGAGTCTTGGAATATGCTGCGACTCAATACCAATGCCGTTGTCAATCACCTCGATTAGGATATGGCTTTTGTTTTCAGATGCTTTAACTACAATTACTCCATCTTCGGGTGTGTACTTTGCCGAGTTAACAGCGAGGTTTGAGATAGCGCTGTATAGCTCGCTCCTAACTCCTTTTAATTTCAGGCCGACAGGGCAGTCGATAATAAATTCATGGGAGCGCTTTTGAAAAATGCTTTGAGTGTCATTTTTGATTTCAGCGAACAGTTTTGCTAGATCAATAATATCTTGATGTTTCGTAAGGGTGCGGGTTTCCAATGTGGACAGCATTAACAGGTCCCTAACGATTGCTTCCATGCGATTGGACTGCTGGTGCATCTGTATCATTGGTTTGCGCCATCTTTCTTCAAGGCCATCGATGTTGTCTATAATAGCCTCTAAATAACCCTTGATCACGGTAATAGGAGTGCCCAATTCATGGGATACATTGCCGACGAAGTCTTTGCGCATCAACTCCAGCCTATGCAGTTGAGTGATGTCTCTTACTATCATTAAGCGCTCGTGCTCGCCAAACAGGGCTATTTGATACTCGAGCATTTTACGGCTGTCGCCAGGGGCGCTAATCTTTAGGGGTTCGTCGTAGATTTCCGTGTGGAAATACTCAGCAAACCTTGGATTGCGGATTAGATTAGTTACTGGCAACTTGCGGTCTTGGGGGTACTTAAGGCCCAACATAGATTCGCTAGCCCGGTTCCACCAGTCTAAGTTGTTCTGCTTGTCGATGACAATGACTGCCATTTCAAGGGCAGCGGAGGACTCTTGGGCTTTGTTAATTATGTTTTCTAGGTAGGCGCTGGCTTTGCGCTCTTGTTTCTGGAGGCGGTAAATCCCGTCGAAAATATCTCCCCACAAACCAAAGCTTTCAGGGGGGGCGGAATCTGAAGCCGAAGGCGCTTGCTCCAACCAGCTGTACATGCGGTATAGCTGAAACAGGTTATGAACCGAATATATCAGCAGCGCAATCGTCAAAATGGGCGCCAATTGCCCGCTAATTATGCCTACCGCTGCGACCGCTGCCAAAATAAGCAGTAAGCGTTTTATTTCCTTGCGCCAGTTTTGCAACAATTAAAGCCTTTTTAGATAAATTTACGGGAAATTTAGTGAAGCTAGCAACTAAACCCAAGCCTTTTTCGTCTTATCAGGGTAACAATGCTGTATTGTAATCTGATGACACCTGCATCGCTATGCCTTCTTTTTGTCCTTAAACCTCCTTTTTAAATCGGTTTTAGAGTTAAATAAGGCGGTTTTGGGGTGGAAATCACATATTATTGAATCTATCTGATGAGTATTTTGTAGCAACTGTTATTATGCCGCCCCGTAACACCCACTGAAATTTTTTTGGAAAAAAATTATGACTATGCGTCGAACCATTCAATCCCTATTAGCACTTTCATTGCCTTTTGTTGCTGCGACTTCAAATGGTGAGGAGGGCCAGTTCTATATCGCACCCGGCCTGCAGTGGATGGAATTTGATAACACGGTGAACCTTGATAACGATACAGGCTACTTTCTGGGTTTAGGTTATGATTTTACCGACCGTCTAAGCGCGGAATTCAGCATCTTTGATTTGGATCCCGAGCTTCCTAACAACACCCAAGTTGAGATTGATCATTGGAAGGTAAATGCCTTTTACAGCTTTGATACCAAAATTGCGGGTTTTACACCCTTTATAGTAGGTGGTGTCGGCAATACGCGATTTGAAGCTGATAACGAAATGACGTTTGACTACGGTGCTGGCCTTAAAATCGAAATCACTAAGAATTTAGAGTGGAGAACTGCGGTTCGAAACTACAACTACTTAGACCGTGATTTTGAAGATTCTGACTTCGGCATAGATTCTGCTTTAGTTTTTCGTTTCGGCGGCAAAGCGGGTCCTAGCACAGCTTCACGTCCCTCAGCGCCTAGTGCTCCAGCAGCGCCAGCAAGAGAAGAAGCGCCAGCGGTAACCATTGCTGATGCTGACCAAGACGGTGTAGCTGATTCTGCTGATCGATGCCCAGAGACTCCAAGAAACTACGCAGTAGATAGCTCTGGTTGTCCGATCCCAGTTGAAGAAGTTGCTCGAGTTGAGCTGGAAGTTTATTTCGACTTCGATCAATCTGAAGTCAAAGCCGAGTATTTTGATGAAATCAAGGAAGTGACAGATTTTATGGCACAGTATCCTGACGTAATCATTGAGCTTGAAGGTCATACCGATTCACGTGGCGCTGAGGCTTACAACCTAGCTTTGTCTGACCGCCGAGCCGCTGCTGTAAGACAAGTAATGATTAGCCGATTCGGCATGGTTGGATCTCGAATCAGCAGCAATGGATTCGGTGAAACTCAGCCGATTGCTTCGAATGACACAGACGCGGGTCGCGCCGATAATCGTCGAGTAATGACAGTTATCATTAAAACCCTGCAAAACTATCGTCCTCGCTAGTTAAGTGCCATGAGGCGGCGACACATGTCGCCGCCTCATTTTTAGTTCTCCGCAGTTTCCTGTTTTTTACCTTAGGTAGTTTCGTTTTTCGTGATACCGCTCTCGCCTGACATTTCCGATGCTGCTATGCATTGGGATCCCATTACGGGTAGTAAACTTTCGCCTGAGAGCCCTTGGTGGCCTTGGGTAAGTGATCCTGGCTCATTGACCAAGCGTTTGAAAGCACAAAGTGATGGAAAATTTGCGGTTCAAGTAGACGTCGAACAGTGGCGATCTGACTTGCCACTTGCAGTGCGATCATTGTTTGGGCCGCTAGCTGCGACTCATCAATTTTGGTCTCGAAAAGTGACGCTGCTGGGCTGCGACACGCCGTGGGTGAAAGCTCATACCCTCATTCCTGCACACAGTTTGTTGAGCCCACTAAAAACAGTGATGGAATTAAAAAATCAACCGCTGGGGGAGTATCTGTTCGACCATCCGGATTTGGTCCGTGGAGCAATGGATGTGACCCTACTGGGCAGAGACATATGGGGGCGTCGAAGCCTTTTTTATCTTTTTGGTAAGCCGATTCTTGTTGCTGAATTTTTTCTTCCGGCGCTGCTTGAAAAATCAATGTAAAGCTTTGTCTTAGTTTGATCAAAAATTGGTCAGCCACTTGTGCATAGATTGAATTTAGTGGCCTACATTTTGGGGCAATAATTTTTTTGTGAAGTAGATCAACTAATTTTTAGTAATTGGTTCTAAAAATTCGTATTTTAAAAATAAAGTTCTATACTTTATTTAAATAAGAGAAGCTGCTTTTGAAACATTTTAGAACTGCAAAGCAAGTAAATCAGAAATAGCAGTCACTTAAAGCAACTCAGACAAAATCAAGCAGTAACACTATAACTTGGGGCTATAGCCTACTTAACCCTTCGATTCTGGCTCTACCAGCCGGATTCGTTGGGATCAAGGATAAAAAGGTATTAATGTGATTGATCAAACTTTATCGCCAATTTCTGATTCAACCATCTCAAGTATTTCTGCTGAGGCACTGTGCAGCAATGAATTCAATGAGAACCGCAGGGCCGCGGTCATGCATTATAAGCAGGCGCGTCAGGTTGCTTCTAGTAGAAGCAGAGCATCCACCACCGACGCGACTTCTGACGCGACCCAACTGTACTTAAAAGAAATAGGTTACACGCCACTACTTAGTGCGGAAGAAGAAATTTATTTTGCTCGCCGTGCTTTGAACGGTGATGACGCTAGCCGCAATAGGATGATCGAAAGCAATTTGCGTTTAGTGGTCAAAATAGCACGGCGCTACATTAATCGAGGATTGTCACTTCTTGATTTGGTTGAAGAAGGCAATTTGGGTCTGATTCATGCTGTTGAAAAATTCGACCCAGAAAAAGGCTTTCGATTTTCTACTTACGCGACATGGTGGATTCGTCAAAACATAGAGCGCGGCTTGATGAATCAAACCCGTACAATCCGCTTGCCTGTACACGTCGTCAAAGAATTGAATGTATATCTGAGAGCTGAGCGAGAGCTTGCGAACAAAACTGAAAAAGAGCCTACGCTCGAAGAAATCGCTGCCTTGGTTGAAAAACCAGTCGATGACGTTAAGAAAATGATGGCTCTCAATGAAAAGGTAACTTCAGCTGATGCGCCAGTTGCTTCAGACTCAGAGCGGACAGTGGTCGATACTTTGAGCGACGAAACAGAAAAAGGCCCCTGCGGCGATTTTCAAAGTTCAGAGTTAGAGAGTTGCATAACTGGCTGGATGAATGAATTGTCCGAGAAGCAAAAAGAAGTGCTTTCACGCCGCTTTGGTCTGAATGGTTATGACAGCGACACACTGGAAAATGTTGGTCTGGAGATAGGTCTAACCAGAGAAAGAGTCCGTCAGATTCAGATTGAAGCGCTAAAGCGCTTGAAGATTATTATGAGCAGAGAAGGTGTTTCTAGCGATATTTTATTCGATTTCGCTTAACTCTAAATTTAATCGCTACACTGCTCGATACCTGTAGATACAATGAAAAGCGAGAGCGCCACACTAGGTGCTCTCGCTTTTTTCGTTTAGCAAAATTATAAAGAACAGCTCAGATTCAGGGCTTAAGCTTGATAGCTATGAATAGCTGGATTATCCTTGCTGCTCCTGCTCCGTCACAATGACATAGTCGCACTGTATTTCACGAAAGGTTTCAACTTGCTAAATAGAAATTCACCTACAGCCCTCGCGGGAAAACTGGTTATTGATCTGACTCGGGTGCTGGGCGGTCCATATTGCACTCAAATTTTAGGAGATCATGGTGCTGAGGTTATTAAGCTGGAGCCCCCCAAGGGGGATGAAACCCGAGATTGGGGGCCGCCTTATCATGACGGTGACTCTGCTTATTACATTGGTGTGAATCGGAACAAGCGCTCAATGGGTCTAGATCTGACAGTGGATTCAGGGCGAGAAGTCTTGCTCTCATTGCTGGAGCATGCCGATATCTTAGTGGAAAATTTCAAGCCAGGCACCATGGAAAAGTGGGGCCTGGGCTACCAGGAGGTGTTGCAGAAAAAATTTCCGAAGCTAATTCACTGCCGCGTCAGCGGTTTTGGGGATGACGGTCCTTGGGGCGGCTTTCCCGGTTATGATGCAATTATTCAGGCCATGGCTGGCTGGTTCAGTATCAACGGCGAGGAGGGCAGCGCCCCAACTCGGTTAGGCTTAGCTGGAGTCGATATGGGCACCGGGCTATATTCGGCAATCGCTATTCTGCTAGCGATGGCAGAACGCGAACGGTCCGGATGTGGTCAGTATCTGGATATGACCCTGTATGACTGCGCTGTGTCTCTTATGCACCCTCATATTCCTAACTATAACTACTCTGGTAAAATTCCCGGGCCTACTGGCAATGCGCACCCCAATATCAGCCCTTACGATACATTCCGTACCAAGACGGTAGATGTGTTCATCGGTGCCGGCAACAACGGTGCCTATAAAAAGCTGTGCGATGCTCTCAATCGCCCCGAGCTGGCGGATGACCCGCGTTTTCTTAGCAATATCGACAGAGTAAAAAACCGAGTCGATCTAAAAGCAGAAATTGAGTCCAGCCTTATGCTGATCGATGGGCATGAAATATGCGACATTCTTGCCAAAGCCGGTCTGGCAGTGGGCCCAATTCATAATACTGCCCAAGTTGTCGATCACCCCCATACTCACCACCGGCAAATGACTATCGAGCAAGACTGGTACAAGATGACTGGCACCCCAATCAAGCTATCTCGTACCCCTGGTTCGCTGCGCCGGCTGCCGCCTAAATACGGCGAGCACAGTATCGAGCTGCTGAAGGAATTTGGGTTTAGCGATGAGAAAATCAATGAGCTACTGGGTCAGTCTGTAGTTCTAACCTCACGAAAGAAGTAGCCCTCGCGGCAGTAAAATCCCTAAACCCCATAAGCCCACTCAGTGGGCTTAAATAGATTCGCTAAAATAATTGTTGCCTAGTCGTGATATGGTGTTATAGTTATGTATAACACTATGTCAGTAAAGAGCGAGCTCGGTGGAAATAAACTGGAATAACAAAGACGCTATCTACCTGCAACTGCGGGATCGATTGGCTGAATTGATTTTAGATGCTGTCTTCAAAGAGGGCGATGCCCTGCCGTCGGTTCGGCAAATTTCCAGTGAGCAACGAATCAATCCCATTACAGTCTCAAAAGCTATGCAGATATTAGTTGATGAAGATTTAGTGGAAAAAAGACGGGGGCTAGGAATGTATGTTGTTATCGGTGCAAAAGAAAAACTTGCTACAGCGGAGCGCACTAAATTTCTTGAAGAGGAATGGCCTCAAATCGAGCGGCGAATTGCACGCCTTGGTTTCACGCTTGATGACCTTTTTGGGCGCGGCGAAACTAAGTAGAGCGAAGATAATAGGAACTGACAATGACGATGACTAATATTGTTGAAGCGAAGTCTTTGCGCAAAACATTTGGCAGTTTTGTCGCGTTGGATGACGTCAGCCTTTCTATACCTACAGGCGCTATTAGTGGGCTGATAGGCCCCAACGGTGCCGGTAAAACAACCACACTTAAATCACTGATTGGTCTGTGCGACGTGGAGGGCGAAATAAGCGTGGTTGGCCGCGATCCGCGTATTGCAAGACACAAGCTAATGGAAGATGTGTGCTTTATTGCCGACGTAGGAATTTTGCCGAAATGGTTGAAGGTGTCTCAAGTATTAGACTATGTGGAAGCGGTTCACCCGCGCTTCTCGCGAAAGAAAGCCATTGAGTTGCTTTCGACAACAGAGGTTCCCGCCAATAAGCGCATCAAGAATCTTTCCAAAGGCATGGTTACCCAATTACACCTAGCTATTGTTATGGCTATCGATGTGAGGCTATTGGTGTTGGATGAGCCAACCCTAGGCTTGGATATTGTGTACCGAAAGGAGTTTTATGACCGTCTTCTCAATGATTACTATGACGGCAATCGGACAATCATAATCAGTACCCATCAAATAGAAGAAATAGAGACTCTGCTTTCCCATTTGGTGTTTATTAATAAGGGCAGAATAGAGCTAAACGCATTGATGAGCGACTTAGCACAGCAGTATTTCGAGGTGCTTGTGGGGCCGGAAAAAGTGGCCGAGGCCCAAGCGATGAACCCTATACATGTGCGATCTCTGCTGGGCAAAAAGTCGTTCACCTTTGAGTCAGTGCAAAGAGCACAGCTTGAAGGCCTTGGTGAGATATACACCCCAAGCATAGCTGATTTGTTTGTGGCTAAGATGAAAGGAGGGCGGCATGACTAGTTTCCAAGTAGGTCGTTTTTTGGCGTTACTAAAAAAAGAATTTCTAGAAAACCGCAGCTTAATAGTTGGTGCTCCTGCTGTGCTTGCCTTGTCACTTTTTGTCTTAAATTTTTTGATAGTCTCCCAGCTTGGCCCGGAACGAATTATACTTGGTTTAGAATTCTTGAATCGTTGGTTTGACGGTCAATCGCCGATTGAAACCGCGCCTATAATTTCATTGTTGGCGTTTCCTTTTGGCATTATATTTTTCTTTTGTAGCGTCATTTATTTGCTCAATGCGCTGTATCAAGACCGTCGTGATATGAGCATTTTATTTTGGCAATCGATGCCAGTTTCTAACCTTCAAACAGTGCTGAGTAAGATAGTGACTGTTATGGTGGTAAGCCCCGCCTTCTTGGTTGCCTGTATGTCGGCGCTGTATTTTCTGCTGATCATTAGTCTTACTTTTCTTGGTTTACGCAACGAAGTAGAAGTGGCTGGTTTTGGCTATTTGCTTGCGGCGGTTTTTATAAACTTGGTTATTTTTTATTTATTTATTGCGACTTCAGTGCTTTGGCTTTTGCCCCTGGTGGGTTGGCTCTTATTGTTTTCAGCCTTTGCGCGCAAGGCGCCAATGCTTTGGGCAATTGGTGTCTATTTCCTACTAGGATTTTTGGAAGAGTTTGTTTTTGGGAGTCAGTTCTTGAGCAATTGGGCGCAGACCAGATTTGATCCCGACAATTTCATAATTATTGAATTTATTGGACTTGCTGATCGATTTCTAAGCTATGACATGTTTATAGGGATTGTGGTTGGTACAATCTTAATTAGCGGCGCAGTCTATATGCGTAGCTTCGTCGATTAACTTGTTTGGTGAACTGCAGTAAATTGTGAAAGCAAATAAAGGGATATGGGGTATGAAGGCACTAGTGTTGAAAAACCGGTTTACTTTGCTAGCGACGTGTTTGTTTGTCTACGTTATCACTTTGGTTGTTGAGGGTGTGGCGACGGGCCGTGAACCTGATCTCCTGCATTTTGATAACTCTCTGTTTGAGCTTAATCTACTGGAGCTGCAAGAACTTAGCGACAGCTTCTAATAGGCAATAATGTGTCTCGCTAAAGTGCTGCTCAGTAACAAAATGGCAGCGTATCGCAACCTTAGGATCTAAACCCGCAAGCTGCACGTGGTGGTCGAGCTTTGTGCGCTGAATTGGTCCTGCTGACGGTTGTTCGTTTTCCTTCTTGTAGGTTAGACTGGATAGCTTGATTCATTCTTAAAGTCCCAAGGAAACCACCATCGATGACTGAAAACACCCGAGTACTGTTCGCCAAACGCCCAGTTGGTGAGCCTGCCGACGATTGCTTTAAATTTGACCGCGTCACCCTGCCTGCCCTTGAGGGTAATCAGATTCTGATTCAGGTTTGCTGGTTGTCACTAGACCCGTATATGCGCGGCCGAATGAATGACACGAAGTCTTATGCTGCGCCTTTACAATTTGGTGATGTAATGACAGGAGAGTCAGCAGGTATCGTGCTCGAGTCGACATCAGACAAGTTCGCAGTAGGTGACAGGGTGGCCGCTCATATGGGTTGGCAGTCACATATCATTGCGGACGCCGATGATCTTAGGTTGATGAAAGTAAATCTTGATAACGGCTCTCTGTCGGCCCATTTGGGTGTAGTAGGCATGCCCGGCAGAACAGCGTATTTCGGGCTTAAAGAAGTAGGTAAACCGGTTGCTGGTGAAACCTTGGTCGTGGCAGCGGCCTCGGGCGCTGTTGGCTCTGCTGTGGGACAGATTGCTAAAATATTAGGCTTGAAGGTGGTTGGCATAGCCGGCGGCCCGGATAAATGCCGTTATGTCAAAGAAGAGCTTGGCTTTGATGCCTGTATTGACTACAAGGCCGGTAACTTATCGGCAGAACTGGCGTCTGCTTGCCCGTCGGGAATCGATATTTACTTTGAGAATGTGGGCGGCGATGTGACCAGAGCTGTTGCCCCGCTGCTGAATGCCGGAGCTCGCGTCCCTATTTGTGGCTATGTGTCCAATTACAACGATGAAGACATTGCTAAGTCTGAGACGCCGTTTCATATTTTAAAGAAGCTAGATGTGGTGCCTGAACATCGATTTTTTGTTGTTACTGAATGGAAAGAGCGTTGGGTCGAGGCTACCGAGCAATTGGGTGCTTGGGTCAAAGAAGGCAAGTTGATCCATAAAGAAAGCATTGGCGTGGGGCTGGAAAACACCCCTGAGCTTTTTCGCGGGCTTCTTAAAGGCAAGAATTTTGGCAAGCAGCTGGTTAAAGTAGCCAGCGAGAGTTAGCTAGATGTCAAACTCTCAGCACCCCGAGCGGGCTTCGACAGCTAATTTCGCCTTAAGTCAGCTGTTTTCAGTTGCAGGTAAAACGGCATTGGTAACCGGTGGCAGCAGCGGTTTAGGGTTTATTATGGCCCAGGGCTTATTGCAAAACGGGGCTAAGGTAATTATTGCTTCCCGCAGCCAACAAAAGTGCGATGTAGCGTTAGCGCAGTTAAGTACATTTGGTGACGTTACAGCCATCACAGCAGATGTAACCATTGCCCAGCAACGCAGTGAATTGATTGCTCAGGTGGAGGCGCGTTTCTCTGGGCTGTCTTTGTTGGTCAATAATGCTGGCGCCAATTGGGGCGCAAAGCTTGAGGACTACCCTGATGATGGCTTCGAAAAAGTCATCAATACCAACCTCAATGCTGTATTTTCGTTGACCCGCGACTGTGTTGGATTATTGGCCAAAGCCGGCACTTCCAGCGACCCTGCTCGGGTCATCAATATTGGCTCAATGGACGGTATTCATGTTCCTATCGTCCAGCGAGTACCAACCTTTGCTTATTCGGCGAGCAAGGCAGCGCTGCACCACTTGACCAAGGCATTGGCAGTAGATCTAGCGGCTAGGCACATTACCGTCAATGCAGTAGCGCCAGGGTTCTTCGCGTCTCGTATGACTGATTATGTGTTTGAGCACTTTCTTGAGGATATCGAAGACGATTGTCCAATGCATCGAGTTGGCCAGCCGGAAGAAATTGTCGGTATCTTGCTCTACCTAGCGTCAAAAGCGGGCGCCTATACAACGGGAACTGTGATTCCTGTTGATGGTGGCACGAGTATCTCCAAGGGGCGCCGGTCCTGGACAGAATAGACAAGCTACTTACTTATTTTCGACAGTATTCCTTGTTCTGCTCCCTGCTGCTTGCTAGTTTAGCTCGCTGGGTTTTAAGGCCTGTGTGGTAAGTTTGGTAGTGCACTGGGTTAAATACAAAATGGTCTCTTGATCATAGCTTTGCCAATTACAAAGAAAGTTAATAACAAGTGGGAGTATCCATGAGCCTTTTTAGTCTTAAGAACAAAGTAACGTTAATCACCGGCTCTACCAAGGGTATCGGCAAAGCTATTGCTATGCGGATGGCCGAACAGGGCGCTAAAGTTGTGATCTCTAGCCGCAATCAAGATGCCTGCGACGAGGTGGCTGCTGAGATTAACAGCCTCGGCTATGAGGCCATAGCCATAGCCTGTAATATTAATTACAAAGAGCAGCTTAAAGAACTCGTAGAGAAAGCAGAGGCGCAGCTGGGTAAAATAAATACTTTGGTGTGCAACGCTGCTTTAAATCCGTATTTTGGGCCTTCCCAAGACATTCCCGACGAGGCGTTCGACAAAGTAATGAATGCCAATATCGGCAGTGTCCATAGACTCTGTCAACTGGCGATTCCATCGATTGCCGAGCAGGGCGGTGGTGCAGTGATCATCGTGTCGTCAATAGGCGGGCTAAAAGGCACCGATGCGTTAGGCGCCTATGCTGTGTCGAAAGCGGCAGACATGCAGATTGCCAGAAATTTAGCAGTTGAGTGGGGGCCAAAAAACGTCCGTGTAAATTGTATTGCGCCAGGTCTGATTAAAACTGACTTTGCTAGGGCGCTTTGGGAGAATCCAGAAATCTATAAAGCAACCGTGTCGAAGTATCCGTTACGGCGTATTGGCGAGCCTGACGAGATAGCGGGTGCTGCGGTGTTTTTGGCGTCGGCGGCTGGAAGTTTTACCACAGGCCAAACCATCGTTATAGATGGTGGTGGCACTATAGCAAGCTAAACGCCAAATTGATGAGGGCTATTTAGTGAGATTCAATCTAATTGAGAAATGCAGTAACCAGAGGAAACTATAAACCATGATGAATTTAGGATTGTCAGAAGAACTTGTTGAGGTTCGAGAAAAAATACGTGCTTTCGTTGCTGAGCAAGTTGAGCCAGTTGAAGAAGAATACCATAACGAAGTAAGCGTCGGTGACCGTTGGACTCACACTCCCCGTCAAGATGAAATCATGGGGGATCTTAAAGCGGAAGCCAAGAAACAGGGTTTGTGGAATTTTTTCCTACCTGAAAGTCAGGGCGGTGCTGGAATTTCGAATCTTGAATATGCTCACCTTGCAGAAATAATGGGTCGTAGTCGGCTAGCATCCGAAGCATTTAATTGCAGTGCTCCAGACACGGGCAACATGGAAGTTTTGGAGCGCTATGGTTCGCAAGAGCAAAAAGATCAGTGGTTAAAACCTTTGTTGGCAGGAACTATCCGCTCGGCGTTTGCGATGACCGAGCCAGGGGTTGCCTCTTCAGATGCGACCAATATTGCCACTAAAGCAGTTCTGGACGGCGATGAGTGGGTTATCAGTGGTGAGAAGTTTTATATTTCTGGTGCCGGTGACCCCCGCTGTAAAATTATGATTGTGATGGTGCAAACAGATCCAGAAGCGCCTAAGCATACACGCCAATCTCAAATTCTGGTGCCTATGGATGCTGAGGGTGTTGAAGTGGTTAGGCCAATGCATGTGTTTGGACGAGATGACGCGCCCCATGGCCACATGCATATTAAATATCACAATGTAAGGGTGCCTGAAAGCAATATTATTTTAGGTCGCGGCAGGGGATTTGAGATTTCTCAAGGTCGCTTAGGGCCAGGTCGCATTCATCACTGCATGCGCTCTATCGGCGCTGCTGAAAAAGCGCTTGATTTAATGTGTCTGCGGGCGACTAGCCGAGAAGCCTTTGGCAAGACATTGGCTGAACTTGGCGGCAACTATGATGTTATCGCCGATAGCCGGATAGAAATAGAAATGTGCCGCTTGCTAACATTTAAAGCGGCTTGGCTGATGGACACAATTGGCAATAAAGCGGCACGAGATGCGATCTCGCAAATTAAAGTTGCCGTGCCGAATATGGCGTTGCGGGTTATAGATAGGGCTATCCAAATGCACGGTGCGGCTGGTGTATCACAGGATTTCCCGTTGGCCTCGCTATGGACTAGCCAGAGAACTTTGAGGTTGGCAGATGGCCCCGATGAGGTTCACAGGAGAGTAATCGCGCGTAAGGAGCTGGCTAAATACTCCTAAGCCGAATTCAGTATCGAGAAATGGGAGCCTAGGTTCCCATTTTTCGTTTTTGCTCCCTAAAATGTGCCAAAGGGTTTACAGTTGAATTCCATCTCCGTCGTCATTCCTACGTTTAATAGGGCTGGAATACTGGCTCGAGCTTTAAACTCAGTTATCAGTCAAACTCGAAAAGCTGATGAGATAATTGTTGTTGATGATGGTTCTAATGATGATACCCGGCTCATGCTAGCCCAGTGTTTTCCCGACGTGATTTATTGCTATCAGGAAAATAAAGGTGTCAGCGCAGCAAGGAATAAAGGTATTGAATTAGCGAGCGGCAGTTGGGTCGCTTTTTTAGACTCAGATGACCAATGGCTAAACCATAAGCTCGAATGCCAGACTCAGGCTTGGTCTAAAGCGAAAAACTATCGAATCGTACACAGCGATGAAACTTGGATTCGTGATGGGACTCAGGTGAATAAACCCAAGCGTTACCAAACAAGGCAAGGTCGTATCTTTGAGCACTGTTTATCACAGTGCGCTATTTCACCTTCATCCGCTGTCATTGAGAAGAGTCTACTTGCAGAGATGGGTAACTTTGATGAGAATTTTCCGGTGTGTGAAGACTACGATCTGTGGCTTAAAATCTGTGCTAGTTATCCGGTGCTAGCCTGCTCCAAAGCACTTCTAGTTCGCTACGGCGGACATGCCGACCAGCTCTCCACCACGACTTGGGGGCTAGATCAATATCGGGTGCAGGCGCTGAATAATCTGTTACATTCAGACCGCTTTACTGATTCTTTAACACCTGATGAAAAAGACAAAACTACCCGGATTCTGCAAAAAAAACTCGAAATTCTTATTCAAGGGGCGCTCAAGAGAGAGAACCAAAAGCTGGCTATAAGTGCACAAAAAATGCTGGCTATGATGCCTCACAGTGAACAATAAAATGTTTGATCCGACGCTCAACGTCAATCTTGTTGTTGCCCTAATGGTGGAGGCGAAGCCTTTTATTGACCAGTTTAAGCTTACGCCGCAGCCTGAGCATCGCGTCTTTAAAATTTACAGCAACAGCAATGTAAGCTTAATTATTAGCGGCATGGGCAGAAACAACGCGGCGGCGGCGACAGCTTACTTAGGCGCGCAATTCTCTTCTGCGAACGTCGTTTCATTATGGATAAACTTAGGCATCGCAGGGCACAGTTCGCATTCTATTGGCGAGCTAGTAATAGCCCATAAAATTCTGGAAAGGGCGTCGGGTCACGCTTTTTACCCCTTAGTCTACCCAGTCAGCCTCACCTCGACTGAGCTTGTAACTGTAGATGTCCCGGAGACTGGTTACTCAGAAGAGTCGGCCTTTGATATGGAGGCTTCTGGATTTGCCGCAGTGGCAAGCAAATTTACCTCGCTTGAATTTATTCAAAGCGTGAAGGTGATTTCTGATAATGCGGAATCAGGGATTGCCGCTGTTTCAAAGTCCTCTATCGAGGACTTGATGCGTAGCAGCGTAACTGCCGTGGTTCAACTCATAGATGTTATGTTGCCTAGCGCTGTCCATCGGAGTGCGCAGATTCAATTGCCTCAGGCTTTTGAACAGATGCTACACACTGCTCGCTTTAGCGCTACACAAACGGTTCAGCTAAAGCGCCTATGTCAGCGCTACAGCGCCTTGGGATTGGAGCAGCAGCTGACCGAGATCGCAGGGATGGAATTTGAGTCCGCGAAGAAGATCATTCAGTTTCTCGAAGCCCAACTAAGGCTGCATATTGATATTGTGCAGGATTCGTAACCGATAATGTTTTCAGCCATCTACATCGAAAAATCTATTGCCGATCATCCCAGGGTTATAGCGCTGTTAGCTAGATTTTCTCATTTGCCCCAGATTGCGTGCGACCGCTATGGCGAGGTGTTTAATCGCAGTGCCCAAAATTTCAGAATTCAGAAACAGCACCCGGCGCTAATTCTCGCACGAAAACACGGCAACTGTGTTCTACCCGCGCCGGATGGTTATGGTTTTTCTGGCGGACATAGTTACTACTTTTCTCATATGATGAATTGCTTATACGACTGTCGCTACTGTTTTTTACAGGGAATGTACCGTTCGGCAAACTACGTGCTTTTTATTAACTACGAGGATTTCGCTGAAGAAATTAAGACCCGTATCGAGGATTCTCCAGCGGGGTCAATCTTCTATAGCGGCTACGATTGTGACAGTTTGGCGATGGAGCCGGTGAGTCACTTTTGTAAATTTTTCATGCCGATTTTCGCGAGCAACCCCGACGCGATTTTGGAGATAAGAACAAAAAGCACTCAGATCAGGGCTTTATTGGAAATGCAGCCAATTGACAACTGTGTTGTGGCGATGAGTTTTACAGCAAAGCAGGCTTCAAAGCAGTTTGAGCATAAAGTGCCTTCAATCGAAAAACGTCTTGATGCCTTGGCGAAGTTGCAGGCTGCTGGCTGGCGAGTTGCGCTGCGCTTCGAACCTATTGTCTTTTGTGAGACAGTTGAATCAGATTACCAGCAACTATTTGACCAGGTATTTGAGTCTTTAGACCGAAGTCAGATTCACTCGGCGTCTATCGGCGAATTTCGAATGCCTACAGATTTTTATAAGTCGATTGTAAAGCTTTATCCTGACGAGGCGCTGTTTGCCAAACCAATTCAAATAACTGACGGCCTGGCGGCAGTGCAGCAGCCCGACGGCTATGACACACTAGCAAAGCTCGAGGCACAGCTTTTGAGTTACATCGAGCCAGCTAAGTATTACAGGTGTGCATAATGTGTCACGGGGATCTATGGTGGGTTCAATGCGGAGTAGGGAATAGTCGATGACAAACTCTAAAGGCCAAGTGTTGGTGTCAGGTTCGTCCTCGGGAATTGGGCTGGCGATGACAAGCAAGTTGATCGAGAGCGGGTATTCGGTGGTTGGGTTGGATCAAACTGAGCCAGCCTTTGCAATGCCCCCAGAGCGATTCACTTTTGTGCCGGTTCAGTTGAGCGATAGCAAAGCCATGCTGGCGACTTTGCCTGGGATGTTCGAATCCATCCAAGGCCCCATTCGATGCCTCATTAACAATGCAGGCATCGGTAAGATGGGGTTCTTAGAGCAACTCTCTGTGGCAGATCTGCAGTTGGTGATGCAGGTTAATTTTATGAGTCATGCCTTGCTGACGAAGTTGTTATTAGCGCGCCTTAAGCAGCAGAATTCACTGGTCGATATTGTGTTTATAGGTTCTGAAGCGGCTCTAAGCGGAGCTCGCCAAGGCAGTATTTACTGTGCCAGCAAGTTTGCGGTTCGCGGCTTTAGCCAAGCTCTGCGGCAAGAGTGTGCTAAATCTAAGGTTCGCGTCACCCTCATCAATCCGGGCGCCGTGCGAACGCCGTTTTTTGACGAGCTTGATTTCGAACCAGGACCCTTGCCGACCAATGCGATAGAGCCCGATGATATTGCTCAGGCCTTACTGAGCGTGCTTGAGATGCGCCCTGGCACTGTGATTGAAGAGATGAATTTGTCGCCTATGACCCACGTGTGGCAGCGCAAATAGCTTGTGCGGTCCTAGCATCGGCTGCGCTGCGACAATTTGACGCAATTTTATCCTGCAGGTTGAGTGTCACTTCATGAGATACTTTGGCCAGTTTTAGATCAATTCATTTGAGGTGTATACCATGCGTTTTAACTCATTAGTAAAAATCTGTTGCTTGAGCCTAGCTGTATTGCTGCAAGTTAGCGCAAACGCCCACACAGGCTTGAGAGAATCAATCCCTGCAGATGGCGCTATGCTCAAAACCGAGCCAAATGAAATTCATTTGGTGTTTAGTGGGCCGGTTAAGTTAATCAAGCTGGAGCTAATGGGCGTCGGGCATGAAATGCCAACTGCATTTGAGCCCAGTGCTGAGCCACAGTCTGATTTCGTCATCGCCACGCCTGGCATGCATCCCGGCAAGTTTACGGTAAACTGGGCGGTAATGGGCGCCGATGGGCACGCAATGTCTGATTCGTTTAGTTTTGAAGTAGACCCAACGATGGCAGCTGACACTGCCGCGCCTTAAATCATAAAGGAGCCCGGATACCTATAAATTCAGACTATGAATGCGTTTGTAGTGCCCAATCTTTGGGAGATTGCTTCTTTACTGGCTAAGCTAAGCGTCTATGGCGGTATGGCCAGCGTCGCGGGGGCTAGTCTGTTCCTCGTTCTATATTGCGATAACCGGCGCCAGAGTGTTGTGCCGGTTATCTCTTATTGCTTATTTGGTGCTTTACTGGGGTTTCAGGGCGCAGCGCTCAATTTTCCTATTCAAATCGGCATGATCAATGACGACGGCTTTGCTGGAATGTTGGATTGGTCCATGGCGAAGCTGCTGTTGGACTCTCAGCTAGGTGATGTCACGCTTTACCGGGTGCTCGGGTTTGCGGTGGCCATTGCTGTTAGCGGTTTTTTTCTCTTTAAATCTACCCGTTTGAGCAAGGCCCCGGCGGGCATGTTCTTTCGTCCTTTGTTTACGTTAAATGCTTTAGTGCTGATGGGGTTAGCGCTCAGCTTTCCTCTCGCGGGTCATGTTTCGGTACTGAATGATTGGGCGCGTTTCGCTTTGGCACTGCACGTACTGGCGTTCGCCTTTTGGATTGGTTTGCTGTGGCCGTTTATGGTATTGGCTAACACGCCCGATCTGGACTTGCTGCAAACCAAGCTAAGACAGTTTGGTCGCCATGCAATTGGGGTTTTAGTCGTTCTTGGTAGTGCTGGCGCTGTCATTTTGTGGCAATTGTTTGGGTCACTAAGCGAGTTTTTTGGATCAGCTTATGGATTAACAATGACGCTCAAACTTCTGATTGTAATAGCTATAATTTCGATAGCGGCTTTCAATAAACTGCGATTGGTGCCGGCAATTGTTGAGGCGGGTGGGGCGCAGCGATTTCGTCAATCGGTTAAAATTGAAATGGTGGTCGCTGCTGCGATCTTAGTTCTAACTTCTTATTTGTCGACCCTTGTGGGCCCGATGCCGCACTAAGTCTAGGTTAGGTTCTGATCTGTTAAGGCTTCGCCGCCGGCGTCGTGTGGGCCCTTGACTAAGCGCTGAACTTCTCTCGTTAAAAGATTGAGCGCAAGCAGTTCTAAGTCACTGTCTTTGCCTGAAAATAGCGCTGTTGTTGTGATTGTTGGTTTTCTAGCAAATAGCAGGCTATTGCCAGTGGGTGACCAAGCCAGATTAATTAACTGATCTTGGTGGTGGTAAATCGGCACTGGGTTGAGGTTTTCTGACAGAGCGCCAAAATACAGCGTCGAGCCAGTGTTGTCATACTTAAGATAAGCATAGCTAGCACCATCATGGGATATAACGGGCCGAGTGCTTGCAGGCTTAGCGCTATCTAGATCACTGCCGCTAAGTGTTATCTCACCCCCTAGATAACTTGGCTGAAGGGCTACTAGTTCATCGCTGAAGCTCTGCACAGCAGCGGTGGGCGCTGGCTCTGGGCTTACCAAGGGTGGCAGCGCCACAAATATCGCTAGACTGGCAGCTAAAGTTGCAGCCCATAGGGGTTTAGAATCAAACCATGGTTGGCGGTGAGACTGGCCCCCTGTTTTTGCAGACACCACTGTGGTGCCTTGAGTCTTCGTTACACTGGGTAGAATCAGGCGGTAGCCTTTCTTCGGGATGGTTTCGATGAGAGCGCTGGTGCCAGCAAGTTTGCCTCGCAGGTGCTTGCGCAGCTCACACACGGCTCGGGTCAACGAATTGTCATTCACCACAACCTTTGGCCACAGCTGTTCCACCAAGGTATCTCTGTCTACCACTTTGCCGGGGTTTGCTGCTAAGAAGCAAAGCAAGTGCATGAGCCTGGGCTCGATAGATGTCTGTTGAGCGCTGTGCTGATCTTCAAAGCGATTCAGCTCTGGTCGCACCTTCAAGCCGGCAAGTGCAAAGGTGTGCACTAAAGGCGGCTGATAAAGAGTGAAATTTAGCTCAGGGCGTTTGCTCTTCATCCTTATTTATTCCCTTTAATCAGTTTAATAACAGTTAGTTAAAGCAATTAATTAATCTATTTTATAGGTCAATATTTCAAGTGGCTCTAACCATAGAAGCGACGTTGCCTGCGCCTGCATCCATCAAATTAGACGCTCAATGTGCGCTAAAGTTTCCTGTTAGAGCTTTGACTTCATGCTAAACCCTATCTCTTTGGTTGCCAGCTTTTTTCTCTGCCTGAAGCTTTTCTGGATATTTTATTCATAGCTTCTTCAGGATATTTGAGGTCGTTTGGCCTAAATTTCAAGCTCTTGTATCAAATCGCTGTCATTCGGACAGTGGTGTGGTTTTAGATGCAAAAGCATCATGGAGGTTGAAATGAATTTTATGCCTATGAAGAGCGTGGCTCGGGTTGCTCAGATTTCCAGTTTGCTAGCACTAAGTGCCTTCTTAGCGGCGCCAGTAGCAGCTAACAGCATAGCGGCGCAACAGGCGGGATTGCCGTCCCTAGCGCCAATGTTGGAACTGGCAACGCCCGCGGTAGTTAACATCCGGGTGTCCAAACGAATGCCTGCTAGTACTCAGTTCTCATTTGGTGGCGAAAATGTACCGAATGAGGTTCGACGATTTTTCGAAAATAGACCGGATCTCATGCCCAGAAATAGCCAACAACCCTTTGCCACTGGGGCTGGATCGGGTGTGATAGTCGATGCTAAGCAAGGCTACATAATCACCAACCACCATGTAGTGGAGGGCGCTGAAACGATCTCAGTTCAACTATCCGATCAGCGGGTGATTGATGCGACTTTGCTTGGCAGTGATGCAGGCACTGATATAGCGCTGCTCAAGATCGAGGCCGATGGCTTGTCTGAACTCAAGTTTGCAGGCATAGAGACTGTTCTGGTTGGAGATTACGTGATTGCCATTGGTAACCCTTTCGGCATAGGTCAAACCGTCACCTCTGGAATCGTCAGTGCGTTGGGTCGGTCTGGTCTTAACAGTGAAAATTATGAAGACTTTATTCAGACTGACGCAGCTATCAATGTTGGAAACTCCGGCGGCGCGTTAATCGACTTGGAAGGTAATTTGGTGGGAATCAACACAGCCATCATTAGCGGCAACGGCGGCAGCAACGGCATTGGCTTCGCAGTTCCAGTGGATATGATTACCTCAGTGATGAAGCATTTGGAGCGCGACGGTCAAGTCAAGCGGGGTATGCTGGGGGTGACCATAGCAACGGCTAATCCTGAAATAGCTGGTGCACTTGGGGTTGATGTGCAGCGCGGAGCCATTGTCACCAGTGTATTGCCAGGCAGCGCGGCAGAGCAAGCAGGGGTAGAGGTATCTGACATTATTGTTGAAATTGAGGGGCATGAGATAGGCAGTTCTCGCGAACTTAGAAATACTGTTGGGCTTATGCGCCAAGGTGAACAGATTGCCCTAGTGTTATACAGAGAAGGTAGCAAGAAAATCCTGAAGGCTACCATTGGTGGGTCCGACGGCAATACGGTCAGTTCTCTTGATGCCAGTGGCTTTAGCTCGGAATTTCGTGGCGCACAGTTACGCAGCTTAGCAGGAAATGGTGATGTCTACGGCGACACAGGTTTGCTAGTGGAGTCGTTGCAGCTTCAAAGCCGAGCCGCAGCGGCAGGGCTTAGGGAGGGCGATATTATCGTTCAAGTGAACCGAACTAATGTAAAGACCTTGGCTGAGTTTAATAGCGCACTGACCGGCGAGGCGCGCTTTTCTGCTCTAACTATATTACGCGAAGGGCGGCAAATGCTGCTTTTTGTATCCTGAGCATAAGGCAGGCTGGAAACCTGGGAATTTTCAGTTCTTGTGCATGCTAAAAAGTGCCCCCTCTTGGCCGACTTAAGTACTACTTGAGTCGGCTTTTTTTTGCTGATGTGTCTCTTGGCCTTGATTGCTGTGTGCTATCGAGCCTATGGGTTATCATTGGCGGCCGAGTCGATCAGGTATGGTTTTTCGCGCTAGTGCAACTGATCACTATTTCAGACTAAGGATGCTCGCTTTAAGTGTACTCAATTAAACAATTAACCAGTGCTACCCTTTGGTCGCTGACGATCTGCTCGGCGGCTGCTATTTTTCCTTGTCAAACACTTGCTGATGTAAGCTTTCCGCTTGTTGAGGAGAGTATTGACACTAAAGAGCTAGACGGTTTCGTCGCCTGGCTAAAAAACGCGGCCATTGAAGAGGGAATTCCTGGCGTAGCCATGGCCATTGTGTCTCGTGATTCAGTGCTGCTTGAAGACACTTGGGGGCTGAAAGACATAGCTGGCCAAGCACCTGTAAACAAGCAATCGATTTTTCGCATAGCGTCCATGTCAAAGACCTTCGCAGGCACAGCTACCGCACTTTTGGTGGAGCAACATTTGCAATCATGGGACACTTTGCTTACAGATGTTTTCCCGGCAATGAATTTAGGTACACTTGGCTCCTCTAAAGGAATCCAGTTAAAACATCTTGTTAGCCACTCAACTGGCCTAATGCCCCATAGTTTCTCCAATATGCTCGATGCTGGGGTTGGTTACGATAAGATAAAAACTAAGTTTCAGCAGATTCCGACGGTATGTTCGCCGGGTGATTGCTATGGCTATCAAAATGTTGTGTTTTCTCTAACCGCCGATGTGGTTGAGTCTAGCACCGGCTCAAGTTACGCCGAGTATCTCGAAAAAGAGATCTTCAAACCCTTGGGCATGCTTGGTGCAAGTGTAGGGATTGAGTCTTATACAAATAATCCCGAGTCGACTAAGCCACATCGTTACTCAAGAGGTAGGTGGCAAACTACGTCCACCAATGCAGCCTACTATACAGTGGCTCCGGCGTCGGGAGTCAATGCAAGTATTGACGATATGGAGCTGTGGTTAAGAGCTAATCTTGGCGGGTTTCCCGACGTTTTGCCGCCCGAATTTTTGCAAAGTGTGCATGAGCCAATTATCGCAACTCCTCGTGGGAATTACTTTAACCGTTGGAGCGGCTTAGAAAAAGCCTACTACGCCACTGGTTGGCGAGTGTTTGACTACCGCGGACTTAGAGCGATTCACCACGGCGGCGGCGTGAGAGGTTATCGCTCCGAAATGGTATTTGTGCCGGCGGCAAATATTGGTTTAGTTGTGATGTTCAATGCCGAATCCAAGCTTGCCAATGATGTGGTTCCCGCATTTCTAGATAGTTTGATAGATTTATAATTAGCGCTCAACCCTTAGGAAAACTCAATGCAGTCAGTGATAGATTTACTAAAGTCCCATCGCAGTATTCGAAAATTCACGCCTGCGCCTATTGCGCCAGCACTGTTAGAAAACTTATTGCTCGCCGCACAGGCGGCGGCGACGTCGAGCTTTTTGCAGGGCGCAACGCTCATTCGCGTAACCAAGCCTGAAAACCGAAAAAAGATTGCAGAGCTTGCCGGCAACCAAGGCTACGTCGAAACCGCGGCAGAATTTTTTGTATTCTGCGCAGATCTAAATCGCCCCGGTAATTATTGCAAGGAATATGGCAAACCTTTCGAAGGGGATTTCACAGAACACTTTATTATCGCCACAGTTGACGTCGCGTTGATGGCGCAGAACTTGGTGACCGCCGCTGAGTCGGAAGGCTTAGGCATTTGCTATATCGGCGGCATCCGCAATAACCCCGCGCCGGTGTCGGAGCTGCTGGAATTGCCTTATGGCGTATATCCTGTTTTCGGTTTGTGCTTAGGCTACCCGGACCAGAACCCCGAAGTTAAACCAAGGCTGCCGCTGTCTGTTGTGGTGAAAGAAGATAGCTACAACGAAGTAGGGGACAAAGATGCCATCGCCAATTACGACGAAGAAATTCGGGAATATTACCGAACCCGAACCGGCGGCGGGCACGGCGTAAGTTGGAGCGAGCAGGTGTCTGAGCTTTTGTCTGATAAAGTCCGCCCACACATGAAAGATTTTTTGGCGTCGAAAGGGTTTAAATTTCGTTAGAATTTCGTTAGGGGACACTGATAAGATAATAAGTTAACAACATTCTGTAGTTAATCAGCCTCAATAATTAGTCTTATTTTATTATCTTAATAGTGTCTTTATTTCTCTAATGGATTGATGCGGTAGGAACCAGTAGAAGGCAGAGTTTCAACCTTGTCGCTAACCTGGGACTCAATAAACTCTGACGGTGGTATGGCATTGGGACCGAAGGAAAACAGAAACTCGCCGTTGAGTAGGCGGCTTCTGTCATCTGTCACAGACCACTTGGCGATATAGTAATTGGCTGGCGGTAACTCCTCGGGTATGGGTAATACAAAACTGTCATTGAGTCTCGACGGATCATACTGAAAACCAAGGTTGATCCACTGGCCGTTGTCGGTGAATAAGGCGAGTTTTAACAGCCTCACATCTACTCTAAAGCTCATGGTTATCATGCGCGGCGGGTCGTTTAACACGGCATCGTCTTGGGGGAAAGTCACCCCAGGGGTGAGAACCCCATGGGCGTGCTGGGCCGATGCGGGAAGACAGAGAAGCAAGCCCAGGCAGAGACTAAGCCAGTTAACCAGCAATCGTCTTGTTCCCATAAGTAATTGGGCTATAGTCATAATAGTAAGTCACTAACAGCGTAGAGTTTTTCTAGATTCACTTTGTTGCCTGAGGCTCAAAGTACACCATACACTGCCTAGATAAAGCACAGAGTTTACCTGTTTCTGTGAAGATTTTTCCAGCCTGTTGCATGTACCCGTCAGCGGCAGATTCAATCGAATACTCTAAATAAAACCATTCGCTGTAAATTTGATCCGGCGGAATCACAAATTCAAGTGACCAGGTGAGTGAGCTGGAAGGGATCGGTGGTTTTTCAAAATGGGATAAAATGACCGGAGGCGGTATGTCTGCTATCACAACCATTTTCTCTATAGGGTGCAGCGTCATATCGGTTTTATGCCTGACCCACATATTAAGCTGATTTGACGCTTGACCAGAAAAAGGCATTCCCGGGCTCACCCAATAGCCGTCAAAATAGGACAGGAAAGGCGGCAGTCTGTGCTTGTGCTTTTCAAAGTTAATACCTTGCTCTTTTGGTGCCGGGCTGAACTCATACGCACTAGGCACTGATATCGAAGGCCTTGGGTTGCCAAATACCCCCATGGCCTGCAGGCACAGCGTATCGCCGCTAAAAACGTTTGCAGTCATTTGAGTGACGTTTTTGCCTTGGCGCAGCAATGTAGCCGTGGCTATCGCTTCGCCCGGTGGCAGTGGGCCAATAAACGAAACCATGAGAGATCTGATTGGCTGCGGGCTGGTTAGCAATTTACGCATTTGAGTCACTGCGAATGAGGCGGCTATACCTCCAAACGCAGAGCGTCCCTGTGACCAGTGCTCGCCAAAGTGAGTTCTACCGGAGCTAGATTCCAGCAGATTAGTTAGAATTTCATTGAGGTTTGAGTCTGACATTACTAGTATCCGTTGATTGTCTAAATATCACCGCATGGATAGCTTGTGGTATTCTTAGCGGCCATTAATAATCGATGCATAGAGTATTGCTACCCCATGGTGAGCTTGCGAAATTTAAGTCCAAAACAAGTTCCTGTGCTGCTGGCGCTATTAGCCTTGGGCTATGTCAGTCCGGGGGTTAACGCTCAGCCTTTCGACTTATCACGCTATCAAAAGAGCCCTGATATTACAGGATTCATCGATAAAACAGAAACCTTGCCGAGTGATGATGAGGTTCTTCTCCAAGCGCCTACCGAGCTAAATCTAAAGTTTCCAGTTCAGGCTAGGCTGGTGAAATTCACCCTGCGCACGGATTCACGAGACTGGGTCGATATCCAGTTTAGATATAATCCTCGAGCCTCTACTCAATACGTGATGCAGCTGCCCAAGCTCATTGACGCAAGCTATTACACAGCTGATTGGGCTGTTCTTGACAGTGATGATACCTTGCTAAGAGGTAGCTTTAGTTTTGCCTTTGGCGAGACTGCAGAGCGTCCTTCAGTGATTGAAGCGGCTAAAGAATTGTTGTTGGAGCAGCGCTACGGCGACCCAACCATTCGCTATGTGCCGCCACCTCGAACAGAAATTATTATCTCTCGCGATCCCCCGCAGTTTGATCCGCCGTTTACCATTCAGCTCAATAGCGAAGCCAAGAAGCAAAGCGATTGAGTAGGGCCCACAGTCTTAGTTTGACTCGATATTACTGGTTGAGACAGCAAGCGCGGCTGCTGCTGCGGACATGTATGGGCTGGCGTAATTGCGGATGGTTTGCTAGATGGTTAGACAGGGCCAAGGATTGAAGCGGCAAGCATTTGCTGCAATGCCGCTTTAACTTGAAGCTTGGAGGGGTAAACTTAAGGGCGAGTTACTCAGAGACCTCGACTGTGATGTAATCATCGTGATAGAGCCCGCCATCGTCCGCTCGACCCCAAAGGATATAAGTGCCAGGCTGATCAAAGGTAGCAGTCACCTCGTATAATCCATCTTCAGGTATCTCAGGCGGCAGCCAAAGAGCTCCCCACGGCGAATTCGCCGAAGTTCGGGTGTCTTCCCAAGGTTTAGGGAACGCCGGCTCAAACGTGACATGCCCTGGGCCACGGTATTTGTTCCAAGACAAAAACAAGCCATTAACCTTGCCCACAGTGATTCGAGTTGGCGGCCTAAACATACGGGCTTTCGCGCTGCGCTCGGTTAGAGTGGATTCTCGCCTCGGTTTAGGTAGGCCATCGTCCAAAACTTGGGTCACAAATTCTAAGGCTTCGCCCACCCTTGCAGTGCGGATTTTATCCCCCTGAACAGTGACCTGTGGGGAGGTATTAGAGCGGGATTCTGGGCTTGAAGTGCCTGCGCCCAAAGATCCGGTTTCTGATGCAATAACTATGTTGTCTACCTGATAGTCAGCGTTGAGAGTGGCATAGGCTTTGCGCTCGACTCCATTGACATTCAGCGTCCATACCAGTTCTCTATCCCCCCAATCAGCCGGGACTACGACTTCAAAGTTGAAGCGGTTGCGGCGTGGCAAGAAATGAGTAGGCTGGCCTTTATCGGCATCGCCTGGTGAGAAATAGTTGTTTTCACCGACATCGACATCCGGTTGTTCCAGCCAGTTTTCATTCATATAGCCGAACATGAAGCTGAATGAACCGTCATCATTTGGGCGCCAACCTTCATAGGCTGGTTCCACATGTTGTCCGGTTTGGTAAGTCTGTGCCAGGAGAGGTGAGGCGAGTACTAATAAAATTGAGCTTAATGCCCAAGCCAAGGCGGCTTGGGCATTAGTCAGTCGGGTCATAAGATTCATCTATAACCCTTAATCGTTTGCTGCCACATCGTTGCCAGCAGTATCTTCGCTTTCTTCAGCTACAGGGGCCACTAAAGGCGCGAGGCACAGCGGGCAGCCAATGACGTGATCATTGGGACCAAGATCAAGTACTTGGCGACGCTCTTCCATGGCTTCCAAAAACTGCTCGTCAGTCATGGTGACGCGAATTCCCAAATCAATAAACATATTAGTCACTGAGCGGTTGCCCGAACCTTGCCAGTTACGTGGGTCAGGCACGTTAGGGTTGCTGTCAGTGTTGTTCATGTATCCAGTGATGTGCAGGATTGTGCCTTTAGGCAGAAGCGGTGCAGCATGATCTTCATAGGGGTAGCCGCGAACCCAGTTGTGGTCATAACCAACGCAGGAAAGGGTTTCAATGGTGTAGCCCCAGATAGCCTCTAGACACATACGCTCGCCAGGGGCGTGTAAGTGTGGCTCGAAGGTGATTACTTTAGTGTGCTGATTCAGCACCGTATAGGCATGGAGTTCTTGGTCTTTCTTGTTGCCTTGGATAGAGATATCCACGCCATTTCCGAGCCCAATAAAGGCGTTTTTGTACTTAGGTTCATAGTCTTTTTCATGAAACACAAAGCCCACTTCTAAGTGGCCGGTGGTATCGCGACCATTGGAATGCAGGTGAACAGAATCGGAAACGATCCATGAACCTGCTTTTAACAATCGGCCTGCATCCTCATCGAAAATATCTGCATTGCGGCCCACTTCATGCACTGGCCACGGCAATGAAATTTGTCCTGCTGCACGCTCACCGTTTTCATCTAATTCGGCTGTGCCCCATATCATATGGTGAAATATGTAGCGACCACCAACTGTGTCGCGACCAGTACCAGCTTGGTTGTTGACGTCATTAACTTCAACAACTTCAACTGATTTGACATAGCGATCTTCAGTTAATCCGGTTGGGATGTAATCAATCTCGCCCCACCAGTCTGGCGTGCCAGCAAGCTTAGTAATGTCATTCATCACAACCACCAGATCAGGCTGCCCTGCATGCCACTTTTGGCTGTCATCGAACGCCAGTGCTTCAGGTGCATCAGCAACATCACCCTTAGGGGTGCCTGAGCGAGCCCAGCTAGAGATTGCGGCGAGATCTGCATCGCTTAACGAAGGGTCGTCTTTATAGTCTTGAATACCGATGTTCTTTTCCATATACCAAGGTGGCATGGCACCAGCACGGTCTCTAAGGCCTGTTTTGTACTCAATCAAACCCGCATAAGGAGCCACCTGATCGTAAGTAACCAATGGCATAGGTCCGGCACCGCCTTCTCTATGACAACCCTGACAGCTGCGCTGTAAAATCGGTTCGATGTCTTTGTGAAATGTAACTTCGCCTGACTGGGCTGAAGCTAGGCCTGACAGCGTGCTTGCTGCGGCGAATAAAGCGCTGCTTAATAAAACTCTTGCAGAAACAATGCGCATATCTACGCGACTCCTCATAACTGGATGGTTGGTTCTTATCAATGATAGACAACTTTTGATCTGGCGGGACTTTAGCATTTCTACGCTAGAAATTGAATGGAATCAGCGTGGTTTTCAGATGAAATACCAACTTTTACCGATGATTTTTTGAGAATTACCATCGGCTCGGGGCGATCACCCTACAAATCCGAGTTTTGAGGGGCAAAGAGGGTTGCAAAGGCGCCGTAGCTTGTGTTTATTCAGTGCCTTTAAGGATCGCCCAGAGATTGCTTGAGCCTAAAAGTGAAACGAAGATTACCAGCAGCCCTAAGCTAAACCATTGTAGTGAATAGGATAAGTTTTGATTCACATTGACGTTAACCGCAGGCCAGTGCCGCACCAAGGTGCCGGCTTGGTCCTCGGTGAGACGCACTTCGAAAGGAAACAGTGGTTCATCGAGTATCTGCGAGATTATATCGATTTCCAGGGTACGAATGCGTAAAGGCCACACTGAAGGGTCTATTTCGCTGTCGATGACCCGATTATTGCCATCTGGCACATGAATTTGTGCGCTGACCTGCACCTCACCCTCGACTTCACGCAGGTCTGGCGATACCCCAGCTGGCAAAATTGCGGTAGTCCAGCCGCGGTGAACAAGGACAATTTGGCCATTAGAATTGAGCCGCAGTGGGGTTATAACCCCGTAGCCAATTTGGCCCCCAAAAAACTCGGCAACCACTAAAATAGTGCGATCATTGAGATAGTTGCCCGTTAGCAATACGTGGCGATTTTGCAATTCAGGGTTAGACGGATGCAAGTGGCCGAGCGGAATATTTTCAATGGGCCCAGCGCTGTCGGTGAGGCTAGCTTCTAACTCTCTTTGCGATTCAACCTTTTCCGCCGCTCGGTCTAATTGCCACAGGCCCAGCCGCGCAAACGTCAATGCTGTCATCAGCACACAAGTGACGATTAGCCAGTTTATTTTTATGTGAAAAGCACCCAACGAGAAGGTTTGGCGTGGCTGCATAGGGTAAAAGGCCTTCAGTGATTAACGCCGCTGAGACTAATGGAGTCGAAACTCGAATACAACCTGATCGACGCTAAATAATGACAACGTCAGCCCGTTGTCTGAGCTGTTAAACCACAGCCTAGCACAACCAACACCAATGATAGGGCGGGCGATAGTAGGTGATTAACCGGCCGCAGACTATGACCAAGCTCCAGCTCACAAGCGATACTCCCGCTATGGCTTTGGCGGAGCCCAAGACCTGCTCAGAAGCCTCTGTGGCGCGAACGCCTCTGGCGCAGAGAGTATAAAAGCACAGCATGTTAAGACCAGCGATGAGCATGAAGCCTAGCTTAGACAGGAAGGCTGGGTTAAACAGGTATTGATCGGGCGCGCTAACTACAAACATTGTGCCGGTAACTATATTGAGACCGAAGCCTGCAACCCCGAAGGGGACGAGCCTGTGTAAATCAGAATAGTTAACTCCTCTCGCCACTCCCAGCATTCGAAGGTCGAATACACCGACTGTGCCTAGCAGTAGACACAGTCCAACAAAGTGCAAAGATTCGATAATAGGCCAACCCCAGGCCGAATTCATAAATCCTAGAATGCCGGTTTGCAGCGCAAAATTGTATAAGGTATCGAGCATTGGTTGACCTAAAAGTAGCGTGACGCGAGCAAGACACTGTGGGTATAGGCTAAGAACCGACCAGCGAATAGGGTGATCAGCCACAAGGCAAGCGCTGCCGCGGCAAGCTTTTTGAATAGGGCCATCTTATTTTTATCTGCCGCAGCTCTCGTGAGGCTGCGTTGAAAAACTCCGGCGATGATCAAGGCAGCAGTCAAGGCCGCTAATTTGAGGTAAAACACTGGGTTAGTGAGAGCCTTAGCGGGATAGGCAATGAGCAAAGCGGTGCCTGAAAGAAAAATAACCAGCACACCCCACCAGTGTAGGGGATAGAAACGGGTAATAGCTGCCGAAAAATTGTTTGGAGCGGCTATCAATAACTGCAGGCACACTGCGACGTTAATACCCACGACTAAGGCCATGGCCAGAGCATGGATACTGAGGGAGGAGAAAAACGCGACTCCCGATTCCCTTAACAGTATGCTTATGGCGGTTTCTTCGAATCTGGCAAGGTAGAACAACCGGGTTTCCTTTTAGATAGAGCTAATTGCTTGGCACTGGCGCCGAAGTGTCTCCTTGGTTAGCGCAGCTGTCAACAAGCGAGCCACTGACACTATTTCGGCTAACGGCGTTATCAAAGCAGGGTGCGTTGCTACTGGGTTATGCGCTAGAGTTAGCCCAGATTGCGAATTAAGGCTTTGGCTGGCAGGCTATAATTGTCCGGCCGCATTTGTGTGATTTATTTGCTCATCAAGTAGGGTTCAATTCATGGAAAGTATGATTAATCTCTCAGCTGTAACTTGGGCCTTAGTTGGCTTGATCGTGCTGCTGGGCGTCTATTTTCATGGTCCTAGCTACTCGATTCAAACAGTCAAAAATGCCCCGTCGATTCTTACAAGTTTCGGCATATTTGGGACATTTCTCGGCATCGCGTTTGGCTTAATGGGGTTTAATAGCGCGGACATTGAGGCCAGCGTGCCTTTGATGATCGACGGTTTGGGTGTCGCGGTTTGGTCTTCTATTTCAGGCATTCTTGCCGCGTTGAGCATACGTCTTCGGTATGCCATTAGCAGTGTGCGCAGCGCGAAACAGGCAGGCAGCAAGCTGGCTACGGTAAATGACCTCAACACATCGATTTTGGTACTAAATGATAATGTGGCGATGTTAAGGCAGGAGAACCTGGAGCAATCGACAAGTCTGTTGGCCGCCAACGAAAACTATCAGCAGCAAATGGTTGCGGCGAATACCGATGCCTTAACGACTGCGCTGAGCGGGATCATGCAAGATTTCAACAGCAAAATTGAAGTGCAATACGGTGAAAATTTCAAAGAGTTTAATGAGTCGTTGGGCAAGCTGTTGGCTTGGCAGCAAAGCTATTCCCAGCAGCTAAACGCGATGCTTGAAATGCATGACTCAAGCTTGAAGGTGATAGATAAAGCCGGTCAGTCATACCAAGAGATGATCGTCCATTCGCAAGAATTTTCAAAAATCGCAGGGTCTCTCGGCGAATTGTTGGCCGGTCTGGAGTCACAGACGCGCAACTTAGAGGGCTATCTTTCAGGTCTATCAGGCTTGGTTGGGCAAGCATCAGAAGGCCTACCTGCGTTGGGCGACTATGTTTCTGAACTAACGGTTAAATTAAGCGAAAGCATAGAGCAAAACAATAAGAGCCTCACTCAGGTTCTTACCCAGGCATCCAAAGATATTACTAGTACCGTTGATGAGGTGAATCGGGGTTTGGCAGCATCTGTAGAGTCGGCGCACAGCGGTCTGGCTGAGCATGTAGCGGGGATGTCGAGTAAAACCCAGAAACAAATGGAAATTTTGGACAAGTCCATGGAGAAGCAGCTTAACCTCGCATTGCAAACCTTTGGCTATCAGTTAACCGCACTGTCAGAAAAGTTTGTCAATGACTATATTCCACTTACCGATCGCTTAAGAGACTTGGTTACGCTTGCTGAGCAGACTAAGGTTCACAAAGAGAAGGTGCGCTAGTGACTGTGCTTGAGAACGAATTAGAGCAGGAGTCCGAAGAGCATTGGATTGCGGTAAGCGATTTGATGAGCGGCCTGATGATGCTATTTTTGCTAATTGCGGTTTTGTATATTGTGATTGTTGCGCGCCAAAAAGAAGAGATCGAACAAATAGTTCTACTCTATGAAGATTTGCGGGAAGAGCTATACCAAGATTTGCTGACCGAGTTTGAGCTCGATTTGCCGAGATGGGGTGCGCAGTTGAGCGAAGACCTAAGGCTTCGGTTTACCAATACCCAGCTTTTGTTTGAAGAAGGCGAATCTTATCTGCGGCCCGAATTTAGCGCAATTCTTGCTGATTTTTTCCCGCGTTATATGCGAATTTTAGCATCTGATACATACCGTGAAGATGTGTTGGAGGTTCGGATTGAAGGGCATACCTCAAGCTCTTGGTCCCAAGCGCTGGGCAGTGACGATGCCTATCTGCGCAACATGGCGCTGTCACAAGAGCGCACTAGGTCGACCTTAGGCACTATCCTGTCGCTTGCTGAAGTAGCGGACAATAAACAGTGGCTGCGCCAACGCTTAACAGCAAATGGCCTATCATCATCCCAGCTGATTGTTGGACCGGGGGGAGAAGAGGATCCCCAGCTTTCAAGAAGAGTCGAGTTTGTCGTTGTTACCGATGCAGAAACGAGACTGGCCACTATTATGCAAGAATTAAAGTAGCTCAGAGCAATGAAGCTTGTAGATTTCACAGAGTTTGCACCCTTTAACGAGCTGAGGCGCAAAGTAGGCACAACAACATTAGGTTACTTTGAGCTGTTTGATCCACAATTTCATTTGACTGGGTTAGAGCGCTCAGAGCTTGAGTTGAGCGGCCGTCTTGTAACCATTGATGGGATCAAAATTCTTCCCGATAAAACCCTGGCCGTTAAAAATAGCCGAGTGCTTGTGTACTACCCAGATGAGAATTGGTATAGAGACAACCGCGAATTCCCCACCTATCATCTTGCCTATTGCTCGCAGCTAGACGGGCTGGCGAAAGCCATGCCCGATGCCCAGTGGTTAGCGACGACGAGGCTTGCGGAAGATTATGATTTAGTAAAGCTTAGAACCAGTGGCCAAGTGACACTGGTGTCCCATGGCTTTGCCGTGTGTAAGCATTGCTTGCACACACTGCGCTATAAAAACTTCGATGAATTTAGAAATCGCCGGCGAGGTTACAGCGAAACCGTACTGAAACAGTTTCGCCTAGGTGACTTTTTTAAGCTATATCAGCAATACCCACTCAGTTTTAAAGGCCGACCTAACACTGAAGATGGCTAGGTTTTATTGGTCTAATTCGTTCAGCAGTGGCTCGGTGACGCCGTTAACTCCTGCGAGTGCCAGCATGACAAGAAAGGCTGTCTGCGGTCCAACATGAGACTCGGTTGGCACAAACCACTCGTCGGGTGAATGGGCGCCGCCGCCATTGCCGCCACCGGCTATAGTGATCGCGGGTATGCCCAGTGACATAGGCACGTTGGAATCCGTGCTGGATATGCCTAAGTCGCGTAGCTCAATGCCAAGGGCATCGAATGCCAAGGCCGTCACTTGAACGATTGGGCTGTCGGTTACTGTAGCGCCTACCGGACGATCTCCAATCAAGTTGAAATCTACTGTAATCTCGCCGTTGTTCCAACGGGCATTTTCTTCGGCAACCGCCTCCAGTGCGGCGGCTTTAATCTGGCTTTCAAGCCTGGCTAATTCGTCTGCGTCGTTGGAGCGCATGTCCAGAGCGAATATGGCATCGGCGGCGATGGAATTGACCGAGGTTCCGCCTTCGACTGTACCTACGGTATAGGTTGTTTTTGGCAGTGTCGGTGTTTCAATGTCGCCAATCTTGGCTATCGCTCTTCCCATGGCATGAATGGCACTAGCCAGACCAAAGGCACCAAAGGAATGTCCGCCAGGGCCTTTGAAGTGAAATTCGAAACGTCTGCTGCCCGTGCCGCCTGTGGTAATCCGCTGCAGGCGGACACCATCAATTGAAACGAAACCATCAATTTCTGGGTGGTCTCTAAAAATAGCCTTTATACCGCGCAGATCGCCTCGGCCTTCCTCACCCACGTTGCCGGCAAAGATAATATCGCCAATTGTTTCAAGACCGCTTTGATTTAAGGCATCGATCACGGAAAGCAGGGCGGCGAGGCCGCGTGTATCATCACCAATGCCGGGAGCATAATATCTGCCGTCGCGCAGCTGCACGGTTGTGTCTACTCCTTCTGGAAAGACGGTATCTAAGTGCGCCGCAATAAGAAAAGTTGGCCCCGAGCCGGTGCCTTTGCGAATGCCAATGGCATTGCCTTCGGTGTCAATGTAGGCGTCGACCAAGCCGCGCGCTTGCATCTGCTCTAAGAAATAAGCGGCTCTAACCTGTTCTTTAAACGGGGGTGCCGGAATTTCCGTAAGACGAAACTGTTCATCGATATAGGCAGGCTCTTGGGCTTCGATTAAATCTAGCATGGCCTTAACTGTGCTGTGCTCACTCAGAGTCGTGAAACTACTTGCTATGGAATCATCAATAGGAACAATCGACTGCTGGGCGCCAAGGCTTGCTGAATAGACCAATAAGATAGCCGCGAGTGGCAATTTGTTGAGTGAAAACATGAGTTACTGCTCCGAATGAGGTTTTGGCGCTGGTAGTGAGGTGTATTATATTTTACTTAGATCAGGCGCATCCGCCAGCCACGGCCACCGGTCTTAAGAATCCGTCGTTCACGCATTCTAGAATGCAAAACCGCTCGTTTGTCGGCGATCCAGTCTTCTCTTGCCACATGGGGGTCTTTGCCTTTGTTGCGGCGACGGTTTTCTTCAGCAATTCTGAATTGGCAGAATTCTTGGTACATTTTTATCTCGACTTTCAATTCTTTTATTACAATTTCCGCATACATTGCGTCGTCTAAATAGCCTATGCCAGGGATATGGTCGGGAATAAGGTCTTCAGGGTCTACAAAATAATACAAAGCCCCGCGAATACTTTTTTTCTCTTCTTCGGTTAACTGCCACTCGTCATCTCTAATCATATTGATCAGGATCTGCAGTTTTAGCAGGCGGTCAGAAATGAAGTTTGGCAATTCAAGGTCACAGGCCTGATTGATCAGCTCACAGGCGGCATCTTCAATCTTTTTTGCCTCAGCTATGTCTTCAACTAGTAACTTGCCTTTGTCTATGCTGAGCTGAAATTTTTCTAGGTCTTCATCGCTGAGGGTAAAAGTGACGTCAATAGGCATAGAGGGTATCCAATGTGGTCCAAAATATTCGCTAGCTGTAAGGGGCTGCTAACATTCCTTGGGCTGACCTCAGCCTATAGGGTGATAACCCCTCAGACCCCAATAATGCACGTCTAGAGGGAATTCTTCAACAAGTGTGTGGGCAAGCGAGCTTGTACTGGAACTCGAAGCGTGGTCAGGGTCTATCGGGATCAGTCGCGAGCGTGCCGCGACTGTGAGGATGGGACAAGACCTAGGGATTTAGTTTTGAGGTGCAGTCAGCCTCCGCCAACAAAGGGTTGCACCTGGCGGCACCGCCACCTGGTAGGCTCACCGAGTAGTCACTAAACTCCAGCCGAGGTAGGTAGTAATCGGTAGAGATATATTGGGCACCAGAGGCAAAGGCGGCGTCGCGTCTAGACGTGCTGTTTTCCCTTGCTTCTATAGTGTTTGCATCGGCTCTGGTTCTAACGATAAAGCCTGATTTTACCGCGGCTTGGATTTTCTCGAAATCTTGCTGTGGGCTATTCATAGTGAAGTAAGCGGCGTGATCGGCCTGCTCGCTAACAGAGTTCACAAAAATAGGAAGCCCCTGCAGTGAGTTCTGACCACGGCTATAAATAGCCACCTTTTCGGGGCCTTCATCGAGGGCAAAAAACACCCTGCCACGGACGCTTTCCAGCGTTGGCCAGCCATGGCTTAGTACGGCCTCGCGCAGTGTGCTGGCGTCGCCTCTCACTAGGTCTGGAGTGATCATTTTGTGGGCAGGAAACACCGATAATATTTCGGCGTCTAAGGCGGCAAATGCTTGGCCATCGAACGGCAGGGCTGCTTCAACTCCTGGATAAGCCGAAGCGCCGGTTTTGGCATTGAACATAATGAGAATAGGCACGTGCAGTGGATTGGCGTTGGACCACGCGTTAATTTCAGCTAGGCAGATTATCCATGTGTCACAGTTTGAGCGAACATCAATGTCCTGTGAGTGCAGAACTTTAAAACCGGGCGCCAGCAGCTGCTCATTGTTGAACGCTTGAGCATTGGCTAAGCCTTGGGTCTGTGCCGGCAGCAATGGGCTGGCAAACCTACCACCTTCCGGGTCATAGACTATGTCTAGCTCTAACTGTCTTAGGCCTAGATCTAACTGCTGCGTTAATGTTAGATGTGAGTAGTCAAGAGTGATTGCTGAGCGCTCATTGTAGTTGCGAATGAGTTCGAGTTCGGGTTGGGGTATCGACAGTTTGTAACTATTGTGTGAACCTACCGACTGAATGTTGTTCATCGCTAGTTTGTTGCTGGCATCTCGGCAATGGGTTTCGATATCAGCATTGTCATTGCAGCTTGCTGCCGCGACAGCTGGTGCCGAGACTAGGGCGCAGGCCAAGCTGGAAATTGCCAAAGCCGTTATCGAGATGTTAATAAATTTGGTAAACATGTAAGTCTCTCACGGTAAGTTAGCTAAACAATAAAGCGTAACAATGACATTATTATTACCAAGGCGCCTGCAGAAGTTGTTGCTCGAAAGAGCATGCCGCCTAGGCACTGAGATTTCTAGCCTTTGCAATTTAAGACTACTAGTGAATAATGGCGATAGTCATTCGTCATGACTGAGTTTACTCATCAACTAACCGATCATATTTGCCAAAGGCTGACTCGCTATGAACCTATTGAACCCCGCTTTGACTCGTCGCCAGTTGTTATCCGCCGCCGCTGGAGCAGCGCTGACAGTGCCCAGCTTGAGTTTTGCGCAAAGCGATCGCCGATTGCCTTCTCCACCTGTTAGTGTGACACCTACGCAGCTGGCAAAAGATGAAATATTTTGGCGGGAAGTGGCAAGTTTTTACGACAGGACGCAAGGCATCACAAATCTGGAGCATGGCTATTGGGGAAAAATGTCTCACCCAGTGCAAGACGCCTTCATTGCTGCTACCAAAATGGTGAATGGACAAAATTCTTACTATGCCCGAAAAGACTACGGACAAGATGCCAAGTTGAGCATCCATAAGGTAGCCCAGGCGTTGGGGGTGAGCGACGAAGAGATCGTGTTAACGCGCAATGCAACAGAGGCGATCCATAACTTAATCCGCCAGTATAATGACCTCAGCCCGCAACACGCCGTGCTGTATGCTGATCTTGACTATCCAAGCTATAAAGACACGATGCAGTGGCTGGAGACGTCAAAGGGCGTCAATAGCATTGAAGTAGTCATTCCGTCCCGCGCCAATCAAGATCAAATTTACGACCTATATCTATCTGCCTTCGATGCCAATCCCAATTTAAAGCTAATGCTGATCACCCACGTGAGTAACCAGCACGGCTTGGTCGTTCCGGTTGCTCGCATTGCCGCCGAGGCAAAAACTAGAGGCATCGATGTCATTTGCGATAGTGCTCAGTCGTGGGGGTTACTGGATTACAAAATCCCGCAACTAAACGTCGATTGGGCCGGGTTTAATCTGCACAAATGGATCGGTTCCCCTCTAGGGGTTGGAGCCCTTTATATGAAAAAAGGCTCGCTGGAGAAAATATCCCCTTATCCCGGCGAGAAAGACCCAGAAAATTCTCGGGCCTCCACCCGTGTCCACATGGCAACGTCCAATTTTGCGTCCCTGATTACAATTCCTCACGCGGTGGATTTTCATCTTGGGGTAGGCGGGGCCAATAAAGAAGCGCGCCTGAAGTATTTACGTAGTCTGTGGACTGATGCGGCACAAGAGATGAGCCATATTGAATTACTCGGAGGCTCAGACGAGGAATCTTGGACCGGCATGGGATCATTTCGACTGCGCGGAAAAACTACCCCAGCCGATGCCACACAGCTGCAGCAACGCTTAGAAAACGAGTTTGGTGTATTCACAGTGATTAGAGTAGGGCTTGCAAGCGGTAGCTGCGTGCGGATCACGCCCCAGGTATTTACCGCGCCGGAGGAAATTAGCACCCTAGTTAACGCGATGGAGCAGTTAGCGTAGCGAGCGCGGCCTTTATCTTGGCTTAGTTAGTGGCCATAGATGGAATGCCGGTTCGGGTAATAGAACCAATAAGAATATATTTGAACTTAAGAACATTTAGATAAAATTCTCAAAATTTAGGGTTTATACCGATTCTAAAGTAACTGACACCTTTGATTGCCTTTGATTGCAAATGTTTAGTTTGAACGGCGCAGAGGAGCCAGAGTGCGATCTGCTATTGAGGCTAGAGTCGATAACATTAATATGGCTGCGAGTAGCGGGAGCAGGATTAAGCTTATGTCGGTTAAAGCTTCAAACGGCGACGCCAGCGCGATCCCAAAAAGCAACGCTGGTCCAAAATAGAAAACCCCATTCCACTTGCCGAGAAAACTCATGCGCAGTTGTTTCTGTTTAAACAGGAAGTAAGAGTCTAAAACGTACTGGCTAAACGCGAGGGTAATGAGCACTGGGAGTAGGGGGCTAATTAACCCTGTGTAGGCCAGTGTGGCTGCGGCGCTGGTGACAAACACGAAGTCGGTGCCGTGATCGAAGAGCATGCCTCTTGGGGATGCTGTGTTGCGAGCGCGGGCCACTTTGCCGTCGAAATAATCGCTGGCAATGGCGACTAGTACGATTAGAAGAGTTAAGTAGCTAGGGGAAGCATTAGAGGTGATGCTCCACGCCATTGGTAAAACCAAAAGCAGGCGTAGAGCAGTGAGCAGGTTTGCCATGATTAACCAAATAAATCTTTCTGGGCTTTGCGCCAAAAGACAAGGCCAATTGCGGCATTAAACAAGATGAAAAAGTTGTGCTGAACAAAACCGAACGCAGCCATTTGGCCTTCGTTTTCTGGGTAGAGGATTACCCAAAAAGTTATTGCCGCGGCGCGCATAGGGGTTGGGACTGCTGCGGCAAAAAAGATCACCGGCAAGAACGGCAGCAGACTCATAAAGTCGGCGTCTACGCCGAACAGATTGAGGGCTATGGTGTAGACAACAATCGCGGCAAGCAGGGCAGGCGAGCGCAGCAGGAAGAACATGAAATAGTGGTAGGGCTTAGCCTGATTGAAGGCATGCAGTATTTTCTTTTCCCTAAATTTATTGTTGGGAAGAATGGTGCCTTGGAAATACAGAACCCAAACGATTAAGACTACCGCAGCGCCCATGCTGATATAGGGCATGATTGAGAAGGCGGCCGGCAGAGAGTCGCCGCCAAAGAAAAATCCGATAGATGCCCACACCAACAGATAAAATACCTCACAGAACATAATGAACAACATCACCGAGCCGACTTCCCAGCCCGGAATTTGATGACGCTTGTTCAAATAAAAGGCCATGGCCCCTTTGCCGACCTGTTCGTTAAAGATGCTGATAATGTAGGCGCTAGCGCGAACCGGCATAATGTCTTTGTACTTTATATCTGAGATAAACCAGTTCAAGGCCTTGGTGACAACTAAGGTGTCGATGAAAAAATAAAACAAAGAGTAGCAAACCATTAGACCTAGCCACGGTAGCCAATCTACATTGGCAAAGACTTCGCCCATATAGGCTACCAAAGTCATGCCTTCGCGAGCAGCAGCGCCGTTAAGCCTAAAGTAAAGGTAGCCGAAACAGATGGCGGTAATGACTAGAAAGATCACTCGCCCCAAGGGGCTGACTTTTTTCTTGGGGGCAACTGGCTCTATTTGTTCTGGTGCCTCAGTTGGGATGTCGCTGGTCATTAGGAAGCCTCGGCTAGAATTTTATTGAGCGTATCTTGGAGTGGGGTTAGGGTGATTCCCAATTCATTGTCCGCGTTTTTCTCAATCGCTTCATTCATAGTGATGACATCAATCACGGTGGGAGATATTCCGCCGCCTTTTATCACGCTGGTTATACTACTTGCTAACTTCGCTAACCAAATAGGTGCGGTGCCAACATTGATATCCACATTCTTAGTCTTGCCGGCTAGTTTGATCAAATCTTTGTAGGTGATCGCTTGCGGCCCGACCAGTTCATAGACTGTGGCGCCAGTGACTGATTTTTGGCTGAGGTTGATGAGGGCGTTGTTTAGATCATCCACATCCAGCGGCCGCATGGTGTAGTTACCCCCACCTAGCACTTTGGTTTGGCCTTTGGCGATTGCTGACTTCAGAGTAAAAGAACCAGCCGAACCGATGCCTAGCAAAATAGGGGTGCGCAGGATGCTAGCGGGAATGCCTGACCCAATCACTAATTGTTCGGCTGTGCCTTTGGAGCGGAAATAGGCATTGCTTGAGTCGGCGGATGCGCCAACAACGCTTATAAAAACAAAGTGCTTCACCGAGTTAGCTTTAGCGGCGTTTAATACAGCCTCAGTGGCGGCAACGTTGGCGCTGGCATAGTTGGAGTGCTTCGATTCGATTAAGATGCCCGCCAAGTGGATGACGCAATCTGCGCCTTGTAGAGTCTCGGACAAGCCAGGCAGGTCGTCATAGGCGACTACTTTGGGGGTAATGGAAGCGCTTTTCGGCAGGCTCGCAAAGGCACTTTCAGAGCGCACGCCTGCAATGACGGTGAGGTCGGGTTTGTTGGCGAGTTGCTTGAGTAAATTCTTTCCAACACTGCTATTAGCGCCAGTGATTACAATCTTCATAGTTATGTTCTTATCCTTTTTTCAGGCGATGGCCACGGGCATTTTCAGTGTTACTCGCTGCCGCTAGCACGAGAGCTAGCAATAATGCCTTTATCTGCACAGATTTGCCAAATTATTAACACGTTTGAGGTGTTTCAAAGGCGTGAGTTAAGGTTGAGGGCCAAGGCTATGTCTTTTCCCAACGACAGCCATGGTAGTGATCTTTATCGATAGTTGTCATTTAAATGGCAGTAATCGTTTAAATTTTAATCAGACCCACTCTGGCCAGTAGCAGGCAGTATGCAACAAGGTTGAGCTAGGTTTTATTACTCAGCAAATTTGTAAAGCGTCAGAGGAGTTGGCGAAGGCTGCTTAGGAACGGCCGCGACTTTCTCTCTAGATGGCTTCTGCGAGGGTTTTAAGTCGCTTTGTACGCTGCAGCTTTTGGGCGCCGGTGTTTTCTAACTCCTTAAGGTCTATGGCCTGCATTGCGGCCGCAATACGGTCATTTTGAGCTTCTCCATACAGGGTATTGCGTATTTTAGGTTTTCTACCTAGTTTTATGATTACTTGATTTAACATTGCAGGAGTCCACTCTTGGCCGTGGGCAGCGCCCGCCGCACGAGTGATACTCTCATTCATCAGTGTGCCGCCTAAATCGTTGGCGCCCGCATTCAGGCAGGCCTCTACTCCATCATTGCCCATCTTCACCCACGAAGTTTGTATATTGGGGATCAAGTCGTTGAATACGAGTCTGGCCACAGCATGCATTAGCAATGCTTCTCGAAAACTTGGACCTTTGCGGGAGCGGCCTTTTAGGTACATAGGAGCTTCCATGGGCACATAGGGCAAAGGGACAAATTCGGTAAAGCCATTGGTGCGTCTTTGTAACGTGCGCAGCTCTGACAGATGAGTTGCCAGGTGTGTGGCGGACTCCACATGGCCATACATAATTGTCGCAGTGGTTTTAAACCCGACTCTATGGGCGGTTTCCATTACCTGCAACCATTGCCGAGAATTAAGTTTGTCCGGACAAATTTGCGCCCGAATGTCGTCGTGTAAGATCTCAGCGGCAGTGCCGGGGAGGGTGTTGAGCCCAGCGGCTTTAAGTTTGACTAAAAATTGCTCGAGACTGATATCTAATGTTTTGGCGCCTTGCCAAACTTCCAGTGGGGAGAAGGCATGAATATGCATACCAGGGGTAGCTTGGCGCACTGTTTCTAGAATATCTAAATAGGTTTGGCCAGTGTAATCAGGGTGAATACCGCCTTGCAAGCACACTTCAGTGGCGCCTCTATCCCACGCTTCCCTGCAGCGCCTTGCTAGCTCTTCAGCGCTAATATCATAAGGGGTGCCCCTGAGGTTTTCGCTTTGTTTGCCTTTGGAAAAGGCGCAGAACTGACATTTGAAATAACATACATTGGTGTAGTTGATATTGCGGTTGATGACAAAACTCACTGTGTCGCCACAGATCTTTTCTCGCAGCAAGTTGGCTTGCTGGGCTATGTAGGCGAAATCATTGCCGCGGCTGGTGAATAAGCGGGAGATTTCGGCAGTTGAGAGATCGTCTTTGTTCAAGCATTTGGCAACGATAGCGTTAATGTCGGCTGAAACAGAAGCGGGGTCAACGGGCCGATTGAGAAGCTGGCTGTCAAATTCAGGAATCGCTTTAGCTTCGCCGGTATTCCAGCCGTCACGTTTAGCAAAGCCGCAGCCATCTGAAAGGCGCAGCGCCGTAGTCATCACAGCGGGGTCTAGCCAGCGCTGCGGGTCTTTTAAATAGTGCGGATAGACAGTGAGTCTTTGTTCTAGATGCTTGCCCGCTATGGCAGTTTCGCTAGCAAGTTTATCTAGGTGGGGCCAAGGTGCCTCCGGATTAACATGGTCTGGAGTTAACGGTGAGACGCCGCCCCAGTCATTGATGCCGGCAGCAACCAGTTGCGTTAATACGCCGGGGCTAAGATTAGGCGGAGCCTGTATATTCATCTCAGCGCCGAAAATTAAGCGTGCGACGGCGATGGTCCAGACTAGATCTTCTAAATCTGGCTCCGGTGCTAGGGCCATCTTGGTGTTTGGTTTGGCGCGGAAGTTCTGGACGATGATCTCTTGGATATGGCCGTATTGTTCGTGTAGATCGCGGATCGCTAGCAGAGATTCAATGCGTTCTTTTCTGGTTTCGCCGATTCCAATAAGGATTCCCGTGGTAAAGGGGACTGAGGCAACCCCTGCCAGTCTAATGGTTTCTAACCGAAGGACTGGATCTTTGTCAGGGGAGCCGTAGTGGGGCATACCTTTTTCGGTGAGACGGGTCGATGCCGACTCCAGCATGATTCCCATAGACGCACTGACCGAGCGTAGTTTTGCCAGCTCCTCGGGGTTCATATTGCCTGCGTTGATATGGGGCAATAAGCCGGTTTCTTTAAGCACTCTTTGCGCCACGGCGATGACGTAGTCTATTGTGGTTGCATAGCCCATTTCGGCTAAGGCGTCCCGTGCGGCCTTGTAACGTAATTCGGGTTTTTCACCGAGGGTGAAGAGTGCTTCTTGGCAGCCAGCTTTGGCTCCAGCATGGCATAACTCCAACACCTCATCCATGCTCATAAAAGGCTTGTCTATTTTCGAGGGAGTTTGCGCAAAAGTGCAGTAATGACAGACATCGCGGCATAGTTTCGTTAGGGGAATAAACACCTTTCGAGAGTAGCTAATGACATTTTGATGGTGGGTATCGCGAAGAGCCGCAGCAGCGCTAGCAATGGCCGCTGTGTCAGCCCTCACAGCTAACGCAAGTGCTTGAGATTTCGATAGTATTTGGTCCTTACTGGCAAAGTCTCCCACAGCGCTTCCTCAGATATACGGTTCTTATTATTCTGCCCAGTTGGCTATTTTTGAATACTGAAAAACGATTCAAAGTTGCCGACAAGGGTAACAGCCTAATTTGAAAAAAGAGAGTCTTATATATTCCACATAGCTGACTCGATAGGTGCTTGGGCCTAGCGTGTATCCACTTAGGCCAGAAGGTTTAAATCTCGCACAGTAGCCGCAGTAGTCAAGCGCATTTGCGGTCGCTAATCAAGGCGGTAAAACGGGGCTATTAGGAGGCGCGGCGGCCATCTTTAGAGGTTCATCGTTAGACCCTAGGACGGTGTTGCCTATGAGACTGATAAGGTCTAGAGCAATTGAAAAATAAACTCATCCTCGTCTGCAGCGCCTCTGGCGGCTTTAATTTGAGTCTGTAACTCCGCACGTTTCGCCCCTAGCCATTGGCTTTTGTTTGCATCGGGGTTTTCGCCCGCGGCCGTTAGCCGAGACTCTTCGTCAGTGCGAAATTGGCTAAACTCGCTGTAGGCTTCCAGTTCATAGCTAAGCTCACGGATGATAATTTCCACGAACATGGCGTCATCAAGAAAACCGATGCCAGGAATATGGTCGGGGATTAGGTCAATGGGGTCACTAAAGTACGCCAAGGCGCTCATGATGCTTTTGCGCTCGTTGTCGCTAACCTGCCAGTCCTCATCCTTGAGCATTTCTAGCAAAATCTTAAGCTGCAGCAGGCGCTTGGCAATGAAGTCTGGCAGATCGGTATTCGTTGCGATGTCGACAATTTTGTAGGCAGCTCTTTCTATCTCTATCATGCTTAAGCTGTCAGTGTTGGTTGTTCTCGCTTTTTCTACGATTGTTCTAAAGCGTTCTAAATCTCGGTCACTGAGGGTAAAGGTAATATCGAGAGGCATAGGATGAATCCTTGGCGGCTATAAATCGCTGAGTTAGTGGGGGCGAATGATATGGTATTGGGTTTGCCGAGGTTGAATGTACTCAAACTGCTGGCCATCATAAAACCCATCTTCTTCGAGCTTCATGCGCATTGGCTCACTACTCCAAGCCGGCACATCAACCAAGGCTGTTAATTCGATAGAGTATGCAGTGTTAGCCTGCATGGGATAATCCCCGCTGCCAGGAACGCCATCTTGTTTATCCCACATGCCGATTGTGGTGCCGGCGGCATGGCCGTGCAGGCCAATGGGGTGGGTGTAAATAATAGGACCTATGCCTCGGGCAATAGCTTGCTCACGAGTCAGCGCTAAAATTTCATTGCCGGTGCGGCCCACTTTAAAGTTATTGGTGAGAATATCCTGCAGATCGTTGCCAGCTTTGAGCGCTATCTTGAGGGCTTCAGGGACATCGGTTTCACCGTCGCGAAGGATATAGGCATTTTGCTGGGTATCTGTCTGCAAATTCAAATAGCTAATGCCGAAATCAATATGAACATGGTCGCCTTTGTAAAGAATTGATGGGTCTAAGTTGCCGGCTTCTAGCTCGGCCAAGGAGCGATCGGAACGCTCCACCTCAATGCCGGTATGAAACCAAGTCCCGAGGCCTAAGTCGGACACTCTTTGTCGGAACCACCACTGTAAATCCTCAATCGAGGTAACTCCAGGTTTTACCACCTCGCCTGAAAAGCCCTCGGCAATAATCCCATAGGCAATATCCATAACATCTGCATAGACGCGAATTTCCTCAGGGGTTCGAGTCTCTAACCAGCCAACCGCAAGGTTTTCCGCTGACACAATGCGACTTCTCAAGCGTGCAGGCAGTGCCGCTTCGAAGTCCCTTTGTTCTGAATAAGTTAGGCCATCGGCTAGGCCATAAGTATCGGAGAAATTGAGTGCGATTGAACTTGGGTTGTACTCGTTGAGCAGTTGAGCAATTCTGGCATACTGATCTGGCTCTTGTTCGGGGTTCCATACCCCTGGAAAGAGGCTACCGACGGCATATCTTGCGACTGCCATTCGCTCCACACCCCGTTCATCGCCATGGTCTATAAACATCAGCACCGTGCGCCTGCGAGCATTCAGCCAAGTGGCCGGAAGCATAGTTTTTAGGACAGGGTCTTCATTGTATTCTCTGGCGATGATGACCCATGCATCGACGCCTGCCCGGCGCATAATGCTAGGCACAACTTCATCCAATCGCTGTTGGGTTATATTGTCGGTAATTGTTGCGCGCTCCCTTAAGGGTAAGATTTTTGCAGCAAGCGCATCTTCCTCGGCGTAAGAGGCGGTGTGGAGCAAGCCAAGGGTTGGCAGGATCAATAGTAAGCGGGTAGTTTTGGCGGCAGCGGCCAATAGGTTTTTGCAAACTCGGCGTGTCATTGTCAGCTCATACTCTCAGTTC
>JBLGBD010000002.1:0-67833 GCA_047617585.1 Pseudohongiellaceae bacterium
GACCGTTCACCACGGCCTATGGGATTATGATCCGCCCGCCGCACCTATTCTCATGGACATCACCGTCGACGGTCAGCCAATCAAAGCCCTCACTCAAATCACCAAGCAGGCCTTTGCCTACGTTCTTGACAGAGAAACTGGTCAGCCGGTATGGGACATTGTCGAAACCCCCGTACCCCAATCCACAATACCTGGTGAAGTAACCTCACCCACCCAGCCCATACCCACAAAACCAGCCCCCTTCGACAGACAAGGTGCCACCGTCGACAACCTCATAGACTTCACCCCGCAGCTTAGGGCCGAGGCCCTTGAGATTGTCAGCAACTACGTCTTAGGCCCGCTATTTACACCCCCATCCATCCGCTCCGAAACTGGGACCCAAGGCACCATTCAGCTACCGGGCTCCCAAGGCGGCGCCGATGTCCAAGGCGCTGCGTTCGACCCTGAAACAAAAATACTCTATATCCCATCCATCACTTCAGCCTTTGTCGCCGACCTAGTGCCAGGGGACCCCAGCGAGACAGACCTGCTCTACGTGAAAGGATCCCGCAGCTGGATTGCTGGCCCCCAAGGCCTACCCCTTTTCAAACCGCCCTATGGCCGCATCACCGCCATCGACATGAACACCGGCGAACACAAATGGATGGTGCCCAACGGCGTTGGCCCAGTCGACAACCCAGCAATAGCGCATTTGAATATTGACAAACTAGGAGTCCCTGGACGCCCCTCACCACTGCTCACAAAAACTCTATTGTTTCTCGGTGAAGGCCAAACCAACCAGCGCCCCGGCGGCAGAATTCCCGCCAATATGCCAGTAGAAACCGCAACCAACAGCGGCGGCCCAATGTTCCGCGCCTACAATAAAACCAGCGGCGAAATAGAATGGGAAATCCAACTAGACGCAGGCACCACCGGCGCTCCCATCAGCTATCAACACAACGGCAAGCAGTTCATCGTAGTCGCCATCGGCGACCGACTCCACAGCCCAGAACTACTCGCCTTCGCCCTGCCCTAACAATCAACAAACTCTTTCTAACCAAGCCGACTAGCAGCCCAAGCTAGTCGGCTCGAGGCAACCGTAAACAAACCAATCAAACCTAATCAAACCAAAAAACCAAAAAGCAAACCCACCGCAACTCAAATTCCAAAAGCAGGGTGTTGAGGTCTGCGGCTGCGACCGTCGCCCGCAGGGAAGCGGGCGCCGAGACTACAGGGATGTATTCACGTCGTGTCGCGGCGGCAGGCATCAACGCCCAGCCAGCGCAAGAATCCGACCAATACCGATACCCAGCAATACCAAGAACATTGCCCCCATCTAATCTAAACAGTTAGACTGTCACCACACAAAAAATATTTAGGGGTAAAAAATGAGCCAAAGCAACACCCGCAGACACTTTATTCGCAGCAGCCTTTTACTCGGTGGCGCACTCACTGCACCCCTAACTTTAGCCCAAGCAGGCGGCGGCAGAATTCAAGCTAAATTGGATGAGCTTGGCATTGAACTACCACCAACACCTGCGCCAGTGGCCAACTACGTAGCCTACCAAGTCGCTGGCAACATGGCCTACATCGCAGGTCAAATTCCATTTTTGAATGGCGAGCTTATTTATCCAGGAAAAGTCCCACAGGATGTCAGCGTTGAGCAGGCCCAAATCGCAGCAAGACAATGCACAATCAACATGATCTCGGCATTGAAAGGTGCCTGTGACGGAGATTTGGATCGAGTGAAACAATGCGTTCGCCTACAGGGGTTTGTTGCCTGCGATGATTCCTTCACCGGGCAGTCCACCGTAATCAATGGCGCATCCAATCTTATGGTTGATGTCTTTGGTGAGGCAGGCAAGCACACTCGCTTAGCTCTAGGGGTTAATACCTTGCCTCTAAACGCGTGCGTAGAAGTCTCTGGAATATTTTACATCGAGTAGAACAGATGGGCTAAGAGTGGCGCTATTTAATACACTCGTAAACAAAGGCCGGAGGCAGGTTTCTCAGGGTAAACCTGAGTTTAACATTGCTAAATCGGGGCTTCATGTCCGAGTAGTTTTTTAGCGTGTATTGATACTGCTGAAAGCAACCACCGGTTTTTAGATTATTGCCCACGCTGCACAAAATGTTATCAACTATTGCCGCGTCGATAAGGGCGAGCGGCAAACTAGACACAACATGGTCTATCGTCTCGATCTCAAGCTTGTCTAATTCTTCACGTATCGAAGAAGCACAGGCATTAACGATTCGCAGTCTCGGGTCGGCTATTAGTTCCAATTGCTCAACGAAGGTCGAATTCAACTCAAAACAAACCAGCAAACAATCTGGGTGTAGTTTTTCCAGAATAGCTTTCGTAACACAGCCATTGCCTGGTCCTAGCTCAACAATACATCGAGCCGAAGCAAAGTCTATAGGAGCGAGCAGGCGGCTAATAAGGCGCGGCGAGCTGGGCGTAATTGTGCCAGATGTCTTAAAGCTCTTGATGAGACGAAGAGAGTCTCTGAATGTAAGTTGCGCTGTCATACTCTGAGCCATTCCCCTAGTTCAACGCCGGCAAACACATAAAATGTGACAATGGGAAGCTCTCCTATGATCACTGCGGCTACCAGTTTTTTTAAAGACATTTTCGCGATGCCGGCCACATAGCTTATAAGATCTGTTGGTACTAACGGAAAAAACGACCAACCGACAACTATCCAGAACGAATACCGACTCTGCATTTTTTCTTTGATTTGCCCGATCTGTTTCGGGTATTTTTCTTCCAAATACTCGTCGTAGCTACCAAATGACGGAAACTTATAAATCAGTAAAGTCCCAGCCACCACCCCAATATAGGAAATAACGAAGACTAGAATCGGCGCCTGTGGGAAAGCTACCGCGCCCGCCAAAATAAACGGTGTCGACGGCATCATCACTAGCGCCCTCGCCAAGGATATTCCTATATAGACCAATAGAGCTGATGCGCCCAAACCACCCAAGAATCTAGCAATACTGCCTCGATTCAGCAAATCAGGGTTCAACGCTATCACTATCAAAACTAAAACCACTGTGACTAGCCACAGTGTATTAAGATGTTTTACCACGACTACCAGAACCCTATTCTTTCTTAGGTTGCGGGAGTGTAGAGCGCACGCTGTACCGGCGCAAGAAGTGATTTGCCCTATTATGCGACGTTCAAGCCCAAGATTTCCCTGAAGTTCATCAACAACCGCCCAATTAGCCCCTTGCAGCCCTTCATAGACGATAGGAAGCACATCGGCCGCAGTCCAGCCACCCAACGCGCATCTAGATCAGCTATAGGTTGAGCCAATAAGACATCGGAAAGCGTACTGCCAGCATTGATTTAATTCTGAACTCTAGATTGGATTGTAGTTAGCATAGTTAAGACTTCCATCATCCCTGCTCAGCCCAACACTCCCACACTATGGCCGGGAATAACTTTTGTGTCTGGCCCTGCCAGACCGTTTGCTATCTCCATTGCTTCTATCATGCCGAGAAAGCTACCGCCGTTGAACTTCTCGATAATGGGATACATGTTGGTTCTAAAAACATCACCAAGGTGCAATACGTCCGACTGCATAAAATGTACAAAGCTATCGCCATCGGTGTGGGCCGCAGGTGCTAGAAAAAACCACACTTCTTGACCATTAAGGTGAAAACTTAAGCCATCACTGTAGGTGATGACAGGAGCAGGCTTGCTCTTAAATACATCACGATTGAAATTAAGCTCGGTGGAACGTAAGGTTCTACAGTTCACAGCCATTGGGCTAACCACGGTGCGACTTGAATTTTTCCGATAAAACGAAGGTTAGCACTGCCTTCGTCCAACACCCTAACGCTTGCCTGACTATCACATCGCTTTTTTCAGGTTCCATGATACCCCCTGCTGTTATAGACTCAGGTCATGCTACAACATCGCTTTATTGAATCAGCTCTGGCAAACCCCAAAAAAATTGCATTTGTTGACCGTACAACCGGCCGCGATGTGACCTTCGCTCAGTCGCTGCTGGGATCCTTAATTTTAGCCCGCCGATTTAAAAAACTCGAAAGAGGTAGAATCGGCATCATGCTGCCGACATCTTCCGGGGCGGCGCTTGCGATTGCCGGAGCAGTCATGGCTGGGCTCACACCCGTGATGATCAACTATTCGACCGGAGCCAAAAAGAACTGTCAGTATGCATGCCAGCAATGTGATTTTAAGACCATTGTGACGGCGCGGGCTTTGCTCGAAAAAACAGGCTGCCCAGAGCTTCCCAACATGGTTTTTCTTGAGGAAATCATGGCGGGATTAGGCAAAACAGAAAAAACGCTCGCTTTGCTCAAGACCAAATTACCAAAATCTATGCTCAAGCGGCTGAGCGGCCGCGAAGACCTCGAACAGGCCGCTGTTATTTTATTCACCAGCGGCAGTGAAAAAGAACCCAAAGCTGTTCAACTCTCTCAGAAAAACATTATGTCCAATATCGATGCCTTCTGCGACATGATGGATGTATACAGCATGGACCGGCTACTCGCCGTATTGCCCTATTTTCACGTATTTGGCCTTACAATTAATCTATGGACACCCCTGTGTCTTGGTATGACCTCCATCACTTATGCCAATCCGCTAGAATTCAAAACAGTCGCCAACATCATCAAAGAAACCAAGCCGGAGCTTTTAGTTGGTACGCCACTGTTTTTAGAGGGCTATGCCAAACATGCCAAGCCCGGTGACTTTGCAAGCGTCGTGCTTGCTGTATCTGGCGCTGATAAATGTCCTGAGTCACTACGCACCCTATACCGCGAGAAACACCAGCTGGAAATTTTCGAAGGCTACGGCGCCACCGAAACCGCTCCGGTAATCTCGGTTAATCCTCGGAATAAAAATAAACCCGGCAGCATTGGCATTCCAATACCTGGCACTAAGGTTAAAATTGAAAACTATGAAACCGGCATCGAATGTAGCACCGGGGAAGTTGGCAAAATACTGGTTAAAGGCGATGGTGTCATGAAAGGTTATTTAAATAATTTGGAAGAGTCGTCACTTCGCATAAAGTCAGGCTGGTACGATACCGGTGATCTGGGATATATCGACGAGGATGGATATATTTGGCATAAAGGCCGGCTTAAACGCTTCGTAAAAATTGGCGGAGAAATGGTGTCATTAGTCATGGTCGAAGAAGTGCTAAATCAGGTAACGGACCTTGCCATTGAATGCTGCGTTGTGGAGTTACCTGATGCAAAGCGAGGTTCACTTATCGTCGCCGTCACCAATCTCCCAGTGGATCAGAGGCAAGTGAGTAAAATGTTAGCTAAAGAAATACCTAACCTAGCCTTACCGAGGAAATACGTGATAGTGGCTGATTTTCCCCGCATGGGAAGTGGCAAAACTGATTTTCGAACGCTTACTGAGCAAGTTCGAATGCAGGTATTAAAAGCCGATAGCTCTAACTAGGAATAAAGATGGCAAGCGACTTTCCTATCCACGTCCGTCAGCTGAATTAGCTGTGGCGTGACACTCTTGCACACATCCATGACTTTATCGCAGCGGTTAGCAAACCGGCAGCCGGCTGGTACATTAACCGGCGACGGAATTTCACCGCGAATGCCAGTCGATGGACGACTGCGCTCTAACTCAGGGTCTGGTTCTGGGTTCGACCCCACCAGAACCTCGGTGTAGGGATGTTTCGGATTGAAATACACATCATCGGCTTTGCCAATTTCGACCAAAGAACCTAAGTACATCACCGCCATTCGATTGCTGACATAGCGCACCATAGAAAGGTCATGAGCAATAAATAAAAGAGTAAGGCCCATACGATCTTTAAGCTCGCCAAGTAAATTTATTACTTGTGCTTGCACAGACACATCAAGCGCTGAGATCGGCTCATCACAGACCACAAACTCGGGCTCCATAATCAGTGCCCGAGCAATTCCGATTCGTTGCCTCTGCCCACCCGAAAATTCATGGGGGTAGCGCGACATATGGTCAGCCTGCAGGCCGACAAGTTTTAACCAATCAGCCACCTTCTCTTTAATAAGCGACCTTTTATCCTTGCTATGAAGATAAAGCCCTTCGCCAACAATTTCCCCCACCGTCATTCTAGGGTTTAGCGAGGAATACGGATCTTGAAAAATCATTTGCATATTCTTGGCGTGGGTTTGGAAATCTCTGGGGCGATATTTTTGGGGTAGCTGTTCACCTCGATAGCTCACACTGCCTGAGGTCTTGTCATACAACCCTAAAAGAGTTTTACCTAAAGTTGACTTACCTGAGCCGCTCTCTCCTACCAAGCCAACAATTTCTTTTTCACCAACGCAAAGAGACACATTTTCAACCGCATGCACCCGCTGATCTTTCGACAGATCAAAATACTTAGTCAGCTGGTTTATCGTAATTAAATCTTTCATGGATTGAGGTCTTTGAAATACAAATCTTGGGGTTTTATCGGCGCATCGGGGTGATGGAGCCAGCAGCAAGAAAAATGCGAATCACTTAAAAATGATTGCCCAGGGTGTGTGGTGTCACATACCGTCATTGCGCTTGGACAGCGGGCGCAATAACCACAGCCGGCCGGTGGCGCAAACAAATCTGGCGGACTGCCTTCGATAGGCTGCAGCGAATGCTGTTTGGCCGGATCATTAGTGGGCATCGCGGCTTTCAGGCCAAGGGTATAAGGATGGGCAGAACGGTAAAACACATCGTCCACGCTGCCATACTCAACCACCTTGCCGGCATACATAACTGCCACATCATCTGCCATCCGCGCCACCACACCAAGATCATGGGTAATCAATACAATGGCCATGCCAGTCTCAGCCTGTAAGTCTCGCAATAAATCAAGAATCTGTGCTTGGATGGTTACGTCTAACGCCGTAGTGGGTTCGTCTGCAATCAAGATCGCGGGCTTACAGGCGATGGCCATTGCAATCATCGCGCGCTGCAGCATGCCGCCGGAAAATTCGAATGGGTACTGCTTAGCCCGCTTTGCAGGCTCAGGAATTTTGCTCAACTCAAGTAGCTCAATAGCCGCCGCAAACGCTTGTTTGCGGGTAAACTTTTTGTGCACCTCTAACGGCTCGGCAATTTGATCGCCAATGGTCATAGTTGGATTCAACGAGGTCATTGGGTCTTGGAAAATCATACCTATCTCGGCACCGCGGATATCCTTGCCATTGATTTGGCTCTGGCCAAGAATATTTTGCCCACGCAGCTTGGCGGTGCCTGATGTGATGCGGCCGGGAGGCGTAGGTATCAGCCCCATAATACTCTGCACCGTAACCGACTTGCCGCAGCCAGACTCACCCACTATGGCTAAGGTTTTACCTTCATGCACATCGAAGTTAACTCCCCTAACGGCTTTTACGATGCCACCGTAGGTATCAAATTCCACCGCAAGGTCTTTCACTTCTAGTAGCGGGGTCATTGAGCTGTGATTCAGTGAGGTCATTCTTGATTCCTCATGCGGGCATCTAGGGAATCGCGCAAACCATCGCCTAACAAATTAAAAGCAAGAACCGTGATGCTAATAAGCAGGGCCGGCAATATTAATTCGTGGGGAGTGGTGAGCATTGTTTTGATGCCCTCATTGGACATCGAACCCCATGAGGGCGTGGGCGGCGCTACCCCCATGCCAATAAAAGACAGAAATGCCTCAGTAAAAATAGCGCTAGGTATTGCAAAGGTCAGAGTCACGAGCACAACCCCTAATGTATTAGGAATCATATGGCGAATAATTAAGTAGTTAGTTTTGGCGCCTAAAAGCATGGAGGCGCTGATGTAGGCTTGCTCTCTAATCTGCAATATTTGACCACGCACAAGCCTCGCCGTCGCGGGCCACATAAGCACCACCAATGCTACCAGCAGCGGCAGCACTCCGCTTTCGCCCGGCCCGACGCCAAAAGCTATTTTGAACAGAATCATGAACAGTAAAAAAGGCAGGGCTACTACAAAGTCAGCAAAGCGCATCATTAATTGGTCAGTCTTGCCGCCGATAAAACCAGACAGCGAGCCGTAGAAAACTCCAAACAGAACAAATAAAAATGGCGCGCCAATACCAATGAATAAAGAAACTCTCGCCCCGGCCATTAGTCGCGCTAACATATCCCGCCCTAAGTAATCGGTTCCTAAGGGGTGCCAATCTAGAGTGATAGTGTCATCCAATGTGGCTGCGCTAGCTTCTGCAATCAAGCCCTTTTCGAGGGCTTCTAACGGGGTAATCACCAGCTCTACGTCAACTTCGATTGACTCATAGTTTTCCAGCAACTGACCTTGTTCACCGCGGGGCACAATACTGTAGTAATAATTTCGCGGCGATAGATCAAAGCGGTCTTCGAAATAGCGAATGGAGTTGTCAAAATACTCGGCGATAGGGATGCCAAACGCCCGCTCCGGCCCCACCGGATACAGATTGCGATAAACCCGATAGCCATTGGCTCCAGCAAGAGCAGGCCACTGTAGCCTAACTGCTTGAGTGGTTGCGTTGCCAACAACGGTGACGCGATCTACTGCCAATGAGGGATCACCAATCCAAGGCTCAATCTCAGCCACTAGGCGGGCCGATAGTGCAGCTCGAGGCGGCTGGCTGACTTGATCGAGATCTTGCGCCGACGGGTCTACTGACCAGACGAAAGGGCCAACAAGTGTAAACAGCAGTAAGGCTATCACCACATACAATGAGGCAATTGCGCGTTTATTGGAGTTGAGCCTGATCCAAGCATCTTGCCAATAGGACAGCGAAGGTCGGCTTATCCCTTGGGTTGCCTGCCGGTCCTGAAGGGGAGAAAAATCTGGTGCTAGGGTTTCACTCACGACATCTCCAACCTGACTCGCGGATCAATAAAGACGTACAGCACATCGACCACAATCACCATAAAAACCAGAAAAGCCCCATAAAACACGGTAGTTCCCATAATCACGGTATAATCCAGTTGCTGCACAGCCTCAACGAAAAAACGTCCAAGGCCAGGAATCGCAAACACCAATTCAACCACAAACCCACCGGTGGTTATGGCAGCGATGGCAGGGCCAAGCACAGTCACTACCGGCAGAATTGCGTTTCTAAACTGATGCTTGGCGAAAATTCGGGATGCTGGCAAGCCTTTGGATTTTGCGGTACGGACGAAATCGGAATTTACTATCTCAAGCATTGACGAGCGCATGAGACGCGTAAGATAGGCCATTGTGCCCATTCCCAAAACCAACGACGGCACCAGCATATGTAAGATTGTGCCCCAGCCAGCAACCGGCAGTAGAGTGCGTCCAGCGATACTGTTAATGGTTACCAAAGACAATTGACTTAGGGCGGCAATCACGAAACTCGGTACGGAAATTCCCAGTATCACCAAAAACATAATGATGTAGTCGGGCAGGCGGTTTCTGTATATCGCGGTCAATGCGCCGAACAAAATACCGCCGGATGCAGCAAACAAAACCGCAAGCACTCCAAGTAAGGCCGACACCGGAAAGTGCTCGCGGATAATGTCGTTTACTTCGCGGTTTTCTTGGGTGAAGGAGATACCAAAATCTCCGCGGGAGATGTTTTTCAAATAGATGAGGTATTGAATTCCAAGCGGCTGATCCAAGCCATACTTGGCTTCGAGGTTGGCTCGAATCGCGTCGGTGGTTGCCCGTTCACTTAAGAGTGGGTCACCCGGCACATTGTGCATAGCAAAGAAGGTTGCTGTGGCAATAAACCAAACCGTTAGAACACCTTGAAGCAGCCTTTTAATCGTATAAAGCCACACTTAGACAAGTTTCCTTTTAGTAGGTGAAGGCTGCAGAATCATTGCACAGCGCTCTTGTCGATGTAGGCATAGTTGTAATCAACCTCGGACCCAACTTGCCTGCGAATCAGCCCTTTAAGTCTGGAATCTACGACAAAGGACCAACCTCGCTCATACATGGGAATAATCACCACCTCTTCACTAACAATTCGCTGAATCTCGCCAAAAGCATTCATGCGGACTTGAGGGTCAAGCTCAGTTTGGCCGATACGTATAAAGGCATCTAGCTCGGGGTTGTTGTAGCGGCCTCGATTGTTAAGGTTCCAAGATGAAAACAGATCGCCGAAAGTTAAGGCATCAAAATAGTCAGGCCCCCAACCGCTCATCACCATATCAAAATCACCTGATGTCATCTTCGCCAAGCGCTGCTTAAAAATTTGGATATCGATACGGATTTCTAGCCCCAGATTTTTCGCAAACAGCTGCTGATAGTATTCGGCGCCCAACACCGAGACAGGCGTGTCGCCTGTCAGCAAAACGATTGGCGGAAACTCATCAAGTCCAAGCTCGATACGCGCCAACTCCAAGTGTTCGCGAGCTTTAGCGACATTCAACTGATGAAAGATGGGGGGGTATTCTTTACGAAAAGCGTCGTTCACGCCCTGAATCCAAGCCGGGAACAGACTCTCAGCTTTCACATAGGCTGGCTCTTTTAACACTTTGAACACAAGCTCTGTGGGATCTTGTGCCAGCTTTATTGCCTTACGAAAATTTAGGTTGCCCGAAACATAGCCCTCTCGATGATTAAACTCCATGTAAAACACGCCACCATCCATCACCCTGTCTATCTGCCATTTCCGCAGCATGGCTTGGGGCAGCATCGGGGAAACTAAATCGGTGTCGGCGATTTGGCCGTCTTTAAACAAATTGAGTTTGGCATTCACATCAGATGTTATATAGGCAACTTTGATCTGGTCTAACAGGCCTTTCTCTTCATTCCAATAATAGGAGTTGTTGTCCCATAACATGCTCGAACCATGAACCCAATCGGTCAGAACATAAGGGCCGTTGGAGAGCAGCATGTCGGCATCGGCGCCATAGCGGCCATTGGTAGATTCGAAGAAATCTTGCCTGATAGGAAAGAACGTAATAAAGGCGGTTAACTTGTCGAAGAAAGGCGTGGGCCGCTCAAATTCCACATCGAGAATAAAATCGCTGGTTGCGCGCACTCCTAAGGTCTCGACCGGCAACTGGCTTGTATTGATTGCTTCGCCGTTTTTAATCGAGTACATAATGAACGAATATTGCGAGGCGGTAGCAGGGTCTACTACGCGGCGCCAGGCAAAGACGAAGTCGTGTGCGGTGATTGGCTTGCCATCGCTCCATTTGGCATCTTCCCGCAGATAAAAGGTTGCCCCATCGGCTCGTATATCCCAACGCTCGGCCACCCCTGGAATCAGTTGGTTAGTTGGGTTGTAAGCGGTAAGCCCTTCCCCAACGTGGCTTAACACGCTAAAGCTCGCAGCATCTGTTGACCTGCCCGCATCTAGCTGCGGCGGCTCTTGTCTTACTGTGACTGTAATGGTGTTGTTAGCGACATCAATTCCACCACTGCTAGCCTCATCCCCCGACAGCAGTGAGATCGCAAATAGCACGGCAATGAAGAACAGCAAAGCAGCAACAAAGTAGAAAGCGAGCTGTCTACCTGCACTGCGGGTGGCATCTTCTATTGTCGACATTAGGCGCAGAGACTCGGTGACTATTGAGGTGTTTGAGAATACCTCAGCTCAGGAGCAGCGACAAGGTGAGGATTCTTGAAGGGAAACTAGGGGTTAGCAAAATCTAAAAAGCCGTTGCCCAGCTTCTTTTTAGCAGGCTTGGCTGTTTTGCCGGAAGCTGGGTAAAGCCCCGCAAAACAGCCTTACTTGGACGCTCTAGAGGAGGCCCATCACAGCATGAAATAGACTGCCAAATAGAACAAAAGCAGTGGCGATTAAGCCCACCAAAAAACCTTTACCTCTGGCACTTGGATCTGCCACATACCCGGTCAAATACAAGATTCGTCCGATAAAGAACACAACCCCTGCGCCGGCTGCATACAGTGGGTTTGATAAGTAGGCGAACATGAACATAGACGGCATGAATATGATCAGCTGCTCCATGGTGTTGCCATGCACACGAGCATAACGCTCGAAAATTGGATCACCTGTTGTTGCAGGAGCAGGCACATTGTATTTACCCCGGGCTTTGCCAACCAGTACGCCAAACCCAAAATACTGAATCAACAGTAAACAGGCGACAACCATTACGTATTCCATATCCCTCTCCTTTTCTTAGATGATTCGAATGAATCAATTTTCTAATTTTTAATATCCAACAATACCAGTGCTAGTACCGTCTCATTGGTTCATAAATTCCTGTAAATAGGCTTGGGAGTTTGTACCAACCAGCGGCTTAAACTTGATGCTTGGATGCAGTTCTCGCATTCGCGAATCCAGTAGCCCGTGGGCAGAATACAGCATGGAATCAAGAATAATATTATCTGTGTCACAGCCTCTCGCCAGCTTGATGAGTCGATCGAACCCTACTAGAAAGTTCTCAGTATGGATGCGTCTTATTTCTGTGCCGTAAAACAAATCTGAATAATCAACATCGGTGCTGGCGGCCATTACAAGGAACATACGTGAGAATATTTCGCTGTCACCCCCTGCAAATTGCCGCCAAAGCTCTGCCGATTTTTCCGAATCAATATTATTGTTACCAATGGTACCTTGGCTTGATATAAGTAGTAGACCTGATACCCCACCAAGTTGGCGCCGGGTTGACTCGGAGATTTTAAAAAAAGTCTCTTGCCTGGCATTCATTTCAGTAGCCGCAATGGCCTGAGTTTGTTTTTCTGAATGTAGATTGTTCCTGCGCAACTCTTCATTGTTCTCAGCCAACACTGACTGTTGAATAAAAAGCCCGATGACCAACCACAGAAACGCCAGAAATGCGAACGCGCCTTCGAGAAAAGTGCCCATTTCTTCAATGGGCAGATCAAGAAAGTTTCCCCAACCAACGTTGCGCGAAACATAGATTGCCAGGAACAAAAACCACAGAAGCGTCAATACGATTGCGGCCGCTATGCGCCAGTCTTTCGGCCACAGAGATAATTGAGTTTGATCATTTTCCATGAGGTTTAGACCGGCAAGGCGTTCAAAAAAGAAGTTAGAGTAATTGGCAGAACACTCTACGTCAATTAGATGTAACACTATTGCTCAATTAGACTGGAAGCCCAACATTTCCTGGTCTACGCTTAGGTAGCAAGAATGTGATGAAAGGAAGCTGAAAGTGCAACAACATAAGCGTGGCTGGGAAAAGTCCGAACTGGAGGCTATTAATGCCTCTGCTATGGATGTTGGTCGAATTCAGAATATGATAGGTAACATAGAAAACAACTTAAAGGCATTACAAACCAGCCCTGTCGATGAACGTAAGCTGCGGGACTTAAAGGCATTTTTTGAAAGAGAACTGCGTAAACGAGGCGCCTGACGGCTTCAAAAATGGCAATAAACCTGTCATAGTTTTCTGAAAGGGTCTGCGCTAAACTGCGAGCCGAACTCCAATAAAGACGCAGTAAATGTCGCAAAAATTGAAAGAAATCGCGCTTCTCGAAGACGTCAGTTCTCTCCCCAGCGGCATGCAGCTTGTTTATATACAGCTGGTGTCTGCAATCGACTGCGCCTTAACTAAATTGCGGGCTTTTGGCGCGGAACCGCAGCAGCTTAGTGAGGAGTTTATCGAAATCGTTGTCACTGCGTTGATCGACAAGGAGCTAAGCCAGCAGGCGCTAGAGGCCTGTGTGGAGCAAGAGTTTCAGAAGAGAATTCTTGAGGACGCTAGTTGTCCGGTGGGTTGTTAGCTTCCCGCCAGCTTTTCATATTTGACTAATTTTTCTTATTGGGTATCGGCAATTCTTTTTAGTATCGACTGGTTGTTTGTGCTTTGGCATGACTGTTCGTGCTTGAGCCCCAGCCCCTCGCCAAATTCATTGACACGCCGTGAATACTTCCCTGTAGGCTTGGCGCCAGCATCCATGCTGGCGAGCGTCACTGAATTCGGCGAGCGTCTAGGGCTTGCAGGGTCCGTGCTGCTCTGAAAGTTTGCTTTTGCTTTGGGTGTTTGGCGGTAGGTTTAGTGTTGGTAATTCTAGGCTGTTTGTTCGTGCACGGGCCCAGCTCCTCCCCGGAGCTTGCGTGCGGAGTGCTGCTGGGGTCGGATGGCCTATTTTTCTAGGCGGCGAGACTTAAGTAAAGTACCTTGGCGCTTGACTAGGTATTGAATAAGAAACTCGCTAATGTGTTCGTTCATTTCTACAAAACTAACTCGAACAATATGAGTCAAGCTGAGGTCTTCATCGTTGAGCGAACTGGCATCGTTATCGCAGCCAATGACTTTTGCTAGCAGCTTTAAATGTTGGCGGCCTGATTGCAATAGCAGATCAAGGTGGAGATATTGGCCTGGATTCACAGCAGCATGCGCAGGAAATGCAACCCCCGTGGCGCTGATATCTACTTGGCGCTGAGGGAACTTGTTTATATCGGGCAAGCAGCCGGATAGGTTTGAATGCCGCACAATCAGATCGATTTTTTTGTTCAGCAAATCGCCTAGGGCCGCCGTATCGGGCTGCCGTATCTTTAGCCTATCGATTACTAGCTGAATTTGCTGATCAAGCACTGCTAGCTCATCTAGTGGCGGCACTTCTGCATGCTTGCTAGCTGCAACAAGCCGCGCAAACTCGGCCAGATCTAGCGAGCGATAATCTAGGCCGATAAAGTCGATTATGCGAAAATAGCCGCGCTCATCTTTTTGTTGATTATTTATATCCATCGTTTAACTCTAGACCATAGATTGACTAAAAAATACTGGAAGGTGGCAAACTGTAGAGAGCGGTTACTGCCTCTAACTGAAAGCTGCGGTAAAGTGCTGGATCAACGTCTTTTAGCACATCAATTTGCTCCTGTAGATCTGGATCTATTGCCTGCCTGATAACTATTTCGACACGGCGGTTGCGGTCTCTGCTTTGAGCTGAATCATTTGGCGCAAGTGGCTGTGTGTCGGCAAACCCCGTGACTGAGAAGCGGCTTGAGTCCAACACATTTTCGATGAAAAGCTCTTGCGCTACAGTGACCGCACGCAGAGCAGAAAGGTCCCAATTGGAGCGGAAGCGGCTGTTAGCAATGGATGTGTCATCGGTATGCCCTTCAATATTGACGGCACCTTCGCGCTTGGCAATGGTCTCTCGAATAATAGCCAAGATAGGGTAATAGTCAGCAGAGAGCTCGGCGGTGCCGGGTCTGAATGAACCACGCTCTTTAATTCGCACCACTATTTTGCGGCCTTCGGTTTCGATCTCTAGCTCACCGTTGACAATCTGAACTTGCAGCTCATCTGCCAACGCGTCAGCATCGGATTGGGTTTCTCGAATTAACTCTTCCAGCTTTTCAACGATGGGCATGGTGACGCCTTGGGTCTGATTCTCGGCGCCCTGCTCGACGTCAAAGATTTGAGTTTCGCTGAAGTCTAATGTGCTTTTAGTGATCTCTCTGGTTGACTGGTAAATCTCATTAATAGGGGTTGGTTTAGGAATGCCAGGACTAAACTCTTGGGCGATGATGCTAGTGCCTTTAGGGATATCATCAACGTCGAGCTGATTTTGCACACCAAAGGCTTGGGCCATGGAGCCTGCTAGGCGTTTGAACTTCAATGCGTCCATTTCGGAAAACGAAAGCAACAGTACAAAGAAGCACATCAAAAGCGACATGAGGTCGGCGAATGTCATTACCCAGGCTGGAATTCCCGCCGGACACTCTGGGCATGCTTCTTCTTCCATGGTTACCGATCCTAGGCGTCAGCCGTCGTCGCACGTTGGGACACCGGCAAATAGGTTCGCAGCATGGTGTCGATTACTCTGGGGTTTTGCCCGGCTTGAATTCCCAACAAGGCATCTATCACCAACGACTTAATTTTTTCCTCTTCTGAACTGCGTAATTTCAATTTGTCGCAAATGGGTAGCGCTATCATATTCGCCATCATGGCGCCGTACAGGGTTGTTAACAAAGCAACAGCCATGGAAGGGCCAATGGAAGCAGGGTCGTCCATACTGGCAAGCATACCCACAAGACCAATTAGGGTTCCGATCATACCCATCGCAGGGCCAACATCGCCGACTTGCTGCCAGACCTTCTGACTCCAATCGTGGCGTGCAACCGCCTGTTTCATATCACGGGTCAGCAGGGTTTTAACCACTTCTGGATCGTGGCCATCCACCAGCAATTGAATGCCATTTTGTAAAAATTCATTGCCTACCTGCTTACCCTCAAGTGACAAGAGCCCGCCTTTACGCGCTGCATCAGCAAGCTCTACGATTTCAGAAATAAGATCTTCTGGCTTTTCTAACTTGTCCGAGAAGACTTTGGCGGATGTTTTCAACGCGCCCAAGAATAGACCCATGCCAAATTTCGCCATAACCACCAAAAACGATCCCACAACCACGATTAGGATGGACGGGATATTGACGAACATGTATGCCGAACCACCCATTAAGATGGTGACGACAATTAACAACCAGACTCCCAGAATGCCAATTAACGTTGCTAAATCCATTGCCTGTAACGTCCTTAACTCACTATTTGATATTTCAATTGGGCTGATAAAGAGCCACAGCAAGGTCTAATAACACTACGTTATAAGCCCCTAAGCCACGGCTTCAACCAACTCTGTCTTTTTCCTATTTAAAGTCTAGTTGGCTTTTTGCCACAGAGAGTCAAATCTTTCGCCGCAAGTGAAGTTCAGGATAAGTGTGGGTTGTGAGATGCAATGCCCGCGAGTTGACGTATAATCTTGCGACCAAATGAATTACTTGTTGGAACTATTAATCATGGCCAAGCCAAAGTCAGACAGTTTTGATTTCGAGAAAGCGCTAGAGAACCTCGAAACCTTAGTCACTTCGATGGAAGAAGGTGATTTAAGTCTTGAAGACTCTTTAAAAGCCTTTGAAACTGGGATCAAGCTGACGCGAGAATGCCAAGGCGCTTTGAAATCGGCGGAACAGAAGGTGCAGGTGCTGATCAACGAAAGTGGCGATACCCGGGACCTAGACTTTGCCGAGGGTGATGACTAATCGATGGTAACCATCAATGGACCCGATTTAGCGCTGCAGAAATTTCTTGATACCCACCAGCGGCGCAGCAACCTTGCGCTTAAAGCCGCGCTTAATCTGGAATACCCCAATTCACGCCTAGGTGAAGCCATGGCCTATGCCTGCCTGAGCGGCGGCAAGCGGCTGCGACCGATACTGGTTTACGCCGCAGCTGAGGCTGCTGGAGCAGCGCCGGAGCTAGCTGATCACCCTGCTGTTGCTGTGGAGCTGATACATTGTTACTCGCTCGCTCACGATGATCTACCGGCAATGGATGACGATGATTTGCGTCGGGGCCAGCCGACTGTACACAAAGCCTTTGATGAGGCGACCGCGATCCTTGTGGGGGATGCCCTACAAAGCCTGGCGTTTGAAGTGCTATGCGTTCCCAGCTCAGACCTTGCGCCCGCCATAAAATTGCAAATGGTAAGGCTATTGAGCCAAGCCTCAGGTGCCCAAGGTATGGTTGGCGGTCAAGCCACTGATTTTGCTGCCAGCGGCACCAGTCTCGACGTTGAACAGCTTACATCCATGCACAATATGAAAACTGGCGCGCTTATTTCTTGCTCGGTGATGCTTGGTGCCCTGTGTAACCCCAGGGTCAGCGAAAGCCAGCGGCAGGCCCTCCATCACTATGCAGCAAACATAGGTCTAGCCTTTCAGGTGCAAGACGACATCTTAGATGTCACGGCCAACACGCAAACCCTCGGCAAGCCTCAAGGCTCGGATAAGGCACTGGATAAACCGACGTTTGTTTCCCTGCTTGGCATTGACGCGGCGACTGCCCATGCCAACCAACTCAGCGCCGCCGCTATCGCTGCCCTTGCGGGGTTTGACGGGGCTGCAGACCCACTGCGAGCTTTGGCCCGACACATTGTTAACCGAAGTTTTTAACCATTAATTCGCTTGCGACGCAGCAATAGCTAAAAACTGACAGCCAATTTCCTGCTAAATTGCTGAAAACCTTGAAAAATGGCTCTTGGAGAGTTGAAATAGCGCAATGTTAGATGAAATCCCCGTTATACGGCCAGAAACTCCCCTGCTGGATGAGATCAATTCCCCAGCAGACCTTAAACTACTGGCCATAGATCAACTCGAAGAACTGGCCGAGGAACTGCGGCTGTTCTTGCTTTATTCTGTCGGTCAAACAGGAGGGCATTTCGGCGCTGGCTTAGGCGTAGTCGAACTCACTATCGCCCTTCATTATGTCTTTAATACTCCAACCGACCGTCTGGTGTGGGATGTTGGCCATCAGGCCTATCCCCACAAGATTCTAACGGGCAGGCGGGATGAGATGCTCACCATGCGCCAGGCAGGCGGGCTCGCTGCTTTTCCAAGCCGCAAAGAAAGCGAATACGACACCTTCGGCGTTGGCCACTCCAGCACCTCTATCAGTGCCGCCTTAGGGATGATGATTGGATCGAGCATGAAACAGCTCGATAACTACCAAATAGCCGTAATTGGCGATGGTGCGATGACTGCGGGCATGGCGTTTGAAGCCCTGAACCATGCCGGCCACTTGGATGATAATCTGTTAGTTATTCTCAATGATAACAACATGTCTATCTCTAAAAATGTTGGCGGGCTGTCCAGTTATTTTGCCAGAATGTGGGCCAGCAAACCCTATAACTTTATTCGCAAAGGAACCAAAAAAGTTCTTTCTACTATCCCGCCTGTGCTAAAAGCCGCCCATCGCACTGAAGAATATATGAAAGGGATGGTGTCACCTGGCACTCTTTTTGAAGAAATTGGCTTTAACTATATAGGCTTAGTCGATGGTCACGACACGGCGGGTCTGGTCGAGATTTTAAGCAATATCCGCACGCTTCGGGGCCCACAGCTTTTGCATATAGTCACCCAAAAAGGCAAGGGGTATATCGCCTCTGAGAAAGACCCGTTTGGAATGCATGCCCTAAGCAAGATCGAAACCAATACAGCAAAGCAAAGCCAGCAGATACTAAAACCCAGCACCCCCACTTACTCGAAAGTGTTTGGCGACTGGCTATGCCAGGTCGCTGCAGCGGACCCGCTGGTGGTTGGCATCACACCGGCCATGGGCGAAGGCTCTGGCATGAAAGAGTTTGCTGAGAAATACCCAGAGCGTTTCCATGATGTGGCGATTGCCGAACAGCACGCGGTGACGTTCGCAGCGGGAATGGCCTGTGAAGGTTTAAAACCAGTGGTGGCAATTTACTCAACGTTTTTACAGCGTGCGTATGATCAGCTGATTCACGATGTGGCGCTGCAAAACCTCGACGTGCTATTCGCCTTGGACCGCGCCGGGTTGGTGGGCGAAGACGGCCCCACCCATGCCGGTAGTTTCGATGTGAGCTATCTGCGCTGCATCCCTAATATGCTAGTTATGGCCCCTAGTGATGAGGATGAAACCTATAAACTTCTGTCGACTGGCTATGCCTACCAAGGCCCAGCTGCCGTGCGCTACCCTCGGGGAAAAGGCCCCGGAACTGCAATCCAAGCATCACTTGAGTCCGTGCCTATAGGTAAAGCGGTACAGCGGCGCAAAGGTAATTCGGTTGCGATTCTTGCCTTTGGTTCAATGGTGCAAGCTGCTCTTGCCGCTGGTAGTGAACTCGACGCTACTGTGGTTGATATGCGCTTTATTAAGCCAATTGATGAGCAACTTATTGGTGATATGGCAACCAGCCATCAGCTAATCGTTACCGTTGAAGAAAGTGTGATTATGGGGGGCGCCGGCTCTGCGGTGAATGAGTTTCTACTGAGGGAGAATTATCTAATTCCGGTGCTAAATCTTGGCCTGCCCGATAGCTTTGTTGAACACGGAAAAGTGCAGCAAATGCTAGCAGATGTGGGATTGGACGCGGCTGGCATTGCTAAATCAATTCGGCAAAAACTACTTGCCTGTAAAATCAGATCGAAGGCTGTCTAGAATCCAAACCCAAAGGCCAGCCCGGCAACTAAAGCACTCTCACCCTCTGCGTGATAATCCCAATGCAGTTGAGGTGACAGAGTAAATTCACCCAATTCAAACTCATAAAGTATGCCAATTCGGGCGACGAATATTTGTTCTGAGTCGTGGCTTTCAAAACCTGGCCCTACCTGCATAATGACGCCACTTGAAAAATGGATATCGGCAACAGCCAAGGCCGTTGTCGCATCAATTTCTCCGCCTGCCCGCTCAACTACAACACCAAGCCCAAGCAGCTCACTGACGCGATACTCATAGTCAATGCCGATGGTTAGGTTGTTTCCTTCACCGTCAATATGAGTATCTCCCAGAAAAATTGACAGGTGATGAGGGGCTTCAAAACCATAAGACTCAACACTGCTGATCGGCTGTCCATGAGCCGTGCTGGCGAGAAGAAAAAGTAATAACCCTGACGCTAGCTGCATGAAAACCCCTTTAGTTTTAATCTGTTTTGTTGGAATGGTCTGCGGCGCCATTTGGCACTTTGCGGCCTAGCGAGCAGAGTCGAGTATCTCGCACATCCTTTCGGCGCCAAGCATAATTCTTAAGGAGTTGCGCTGCAAAAGATCTGGCGGAATAAAATGTAATTGCTGGTTTGTTGTTGCCGCTAGACTTGTCCAACGCGCCCACTCATCCAACCAAGCGGGACGCTTTTCATCCATCCCACTCACTATTATGACATCGGGATTCGCATTGAGCACCGACTCAATGTTGACAACCGGTGCAATAGGAATCACATCGGCAAAAATGTTTCTGCCACCACACAACCTAATGACGTCTGATACTAAATGGGAGCCGTTGAGCGTGGTAATCGGGTCGTTCCATACTTGATAAAATACGTCTATCTTGGTTTTTTCAGCGTTCGCGTCGCGCAGAGTATTTAGTGCTTTGGTAAACCTTGCCGCTTCAATTTCCGTTTCTGGCTCTCGCCCAACGAGCTGGCCAAAGCGCAGCAGCGACTGTGGAATATCTTCTATCTTTCGCGGCTCATCCAAATACACAGTTAAACCCAAAGACTTCAACCGCGATACAATTTCATCACCATTGCCACTGGCCCAAGCAATGACCAAATCAGGGTCCAGCCCCAGGAGGGATTCATAGGCCACTGCATTGTGAGTGCCAATCACCGGAATTTCTTTGGCCGCTGGGGGAAAGTCACTGTACATCACTGTCGCTACAATTCTGTCTCCGGCACCTGCCGCATACAGCATCTCAGTAATATGTGGCGACAGGCTAACTATCCTCTGGGCTGGCTTCGCCAAAGTGACAGTATTGCCCATATCATCCTCTACTGTAATTTGTGCCTGCACCAAGCCTCCGCTAAGACTTATGGCCATGGACAAAAGCAGCAGGGCAATTCGTTTCAAGTAGTTTCTCTGCATACCGTTAAAATCTCTATCGCGCAACTCGTTTTACTCATGTGATAATCAGCGGGGTGCCGCTTAAAGGGTTTTTCTGCACTAAGGCTGCGGTATTAAACACATCTCTAAGCAAAGCCTCGGTCATTACTTGTTCAGGCGTTCCAGAAGCTGCCACTTTACCATCATCAAGCACAAGTATTTCTGTGGCACACTTCGCCGCCAAGTTAAGGTCATGAAGCACCACAAGAATAGCAACGCCTTGCTCGGTGAAATAGCGAAACAGCTCCACCACCATCTCTTGATGGGCTAAATCTAGTGAGGCTGATGGCTCATCCAAGATCAAACAACGCTGGCCAATATCAACCGGCTCCCAGATCTGAGCAGCCACCCGAGCAAGCTGCACTCTTTGTCTCTCCCCGCCCGACAAGGTTATGTAAGATCGTGTGGCTAGGTGTTGGCAATCCACCAACGCCAATGCTTGCTCGACAATCTCTGTATTGTGTTTAGCCGAGGTGCTGTGGGGAATGCGGCCCATATTGACTACTTCATGGGCAGAGAATGGAAAATCCAATGGGGAGTGCTGCGGCAAAACAGCAGTGCACAATGCTTTATCTTGCACCGACCAAAGGTGAGTGTCTTTACCGTTAAGCAGGATCTCACCGGAACTTATGCCTAAATCACCACAGATTGCACGCAGCAGTGATGTCTTGCCGGCGCCGTTAGGGCCAATAATGGCCGTGACACCGCCCTCAATAAGATCGAATCCGATATTTTGCAGGCCATAGGCACTGCTTATAGGGGCAGATACATCAATGAGTTGAAGAGTCATCATAAGTCTCTAGTCTTCACTACAGCTTTTCCGGGTTGCTGGAGTCATTTCCGCGAATGAGTAAATAGAAAAACACCGGCGCTCCCACTAGCGCTGTGAGAATTCCGGCAGGCAACTCGGCGGGGGCTATGACCGTTCGGGCTATCATGTCGGCTATTACTAATAGTATCGCGCCTGCCAATGCTGAACTGGGTAACAAGTAACGATGATCTGGCCCAATAAAGCCCCGCAGGATATGGGGCACAACTAAGCCTACAAAGGCAATATTACCAGAGATGACGACTGAGATGCCCACAGCTAGCGCCGTCAGCAACACCAGCTCTCGTTTAACTTTGTTCACGGCTATACCCAAATGCCGAGCTTCAGATTCCCCTAGCAGAAACGCATTAAGCGCAAGACTATGCCGCGGCAACCGGAGAAGCAAAACCACACCGACAAAGGCAATAAGGCCAAACCTTTCCCAGTTGGCGCCGTCTAGGTTGCCCATTTGCCACACGCTGATCCGCCTTAGCATCTCACTGTCGGCGAAATAACCAAATAAATTATTCAGGGCACTGGCGACCGCTCCAATCGCTACTCCGGAGAGCAACATAGTAACCACTGAGGTACCGTAGCTATTGGTCGCCAATCGATAGACTAAAGATACTGCTACCACTGCCCCCGCCACCGCACCAAGACTCACAATCGATAAACCAAGAACAGAGCTGCTATCAAGATAGGCAAGCCCAAAAACGATCATGAAGCTTGCGCCGGCGGATGCGCCGCTAGAGACGCCAATCAACGAAGGATCCGCGAGTGGGTTTCTGAAAAGCCCCTGCATCGCCGCGCCGCAGCAAGCTAGGCAGGCTCCCACTAAAGCTGCGACTAGAACCCGTGGCAGCCTTATGGAAGCAAGTATTACAACATCTAAGGATTGGCCAGCGGCACCGGTATTTGGCTGACCGATCAAGAACAGTTTTAACGGTGAAATAAAACTAGGTCCTACCGATAAATACAACAGCATCACAGCGGGCAAGGCGCACAGTAATGCCGTCATCACGGTTCGGTGGTTTAAACGATTCACAGACCTAGACCAGCGCCATGATTGATAGCGCTGGCCAGACCAAACTCAAGCGGTCGTGTTATCATAATTCTCTGCCGTTTTAGGGCATGTGGCGCAAAAGTTACTAAGGTTTTTATAACCAAAGAGTAAAATATAACTGCTTCGAGTTATAAAATCAGACAGAGAGGAAAATCAGATTGGCAGTTGCCCAGACCGATTCAGATAAGCCCTCCGCTTATTCACCGTACTGAAAACCCAAGCCATTGGCACTGGGTTAACTGCTCTAGGCAGGTATCGGGCTTCGCTGAATAAAAAAAAGAATATCAGCGTTACCGTTGCGGGGGCAGCCCAGGACTTAGAAAGCAGAACACCTGCTTTATTACACCTGCGTTCCCTTTTAACTCACATCGACGTTTGACGGTGAGCACCTAAAGTGGCTCGATTATAGAGAGTAGCTTCTAGCGATGTCAAAGTGCTTTCAATTCGGCGCCGGCTTAAATTGACTCGATAGCGGTAACTGGATAGACTGCGCCGGATTGAGCTGGGTCTTAAAGACTGGCCTCAACACTCTTTTACAGGTATCAGCACGAAATGCTGATTTAAATGGGAAGTTGGTTAAATTCCAACGCTGCCCCCGCAACGGTAAGCAAGACGTCGCTAAGTTCTGCGATAGTCGGCAAGCCCGATACCAGCCTGAGAAGACGCAATACTCGATGCAGCGGAGGGCTACATCAGTAGAAGATGCCCTTGCTCGCTTAGGGTATTCGACTGCCTCCCCCTCCCTCTTGAAACTGAACTATTTGTTCGCCTTTTGGCGAAGCAGATTCAATGGGACTACAAAAAATGAAAAACCAATTTACACACCCTGCCAAGCTTGCCTGCTTAGCGCTGTGTATCAATACAGCTCAAGCGCAAGATACTGGCAATCCTCTAGAAGAGTTAATCGTTGTCGCCAATCGAGTACCGGTTAGCGCAAAACAATTGGGCACCTCTGTCTCGGTACTTAACGAGGCTGACATCATTGCTCACAGCAACGTATCCATCACCGACATTATTCGCCAGTTACCCTCGGTAGGCGCCTCGCGCAATGGTCCAGTTGGTTCAGCGACCTCGTTGCGTATTCGCGGCGAAGAAGGTTTTAGAACCCTCACCCGATTTGACGGCATAAAGCTGTCTGATCCAAGCGGACCACAAGTTCAACCTCAGCTTCAGCACATTGTCAGCAGCGGCATCGCTCGGGTTGAAGTGCTCCGGGGCCCGCAGGGCTTAAGTTTCGGCGCAGATGCGGGAGGGGTTATCAATATTACCTCACGGCAAGGCGCAGGCCCTTTATCTGGCAGCATCGACGGCCACGGCGGTAGCTTCGGCACCAATCAGGTGGCAATGAATATCGGCGCCGGTTCCGAGCGGGCCGATTTCTACGTGTCTGCCTCTAGTTTTCAAACCGAAGGTTTTAACGCGAGGGAAAGCGACACCAACCCCGGTGATAAAGACGGCTACGACAATGAAAGCTTCCATGGCCGAGTGGGTATAAATCTTAACCCGCAGTGGCGGCTAGATTTAGTTCATCGCTATAACGAGGGCGATACCGAATTTGATGGCTGCACGTTTACCATCAACGACTGTAATTCTCTGTATGAATTGGACGCCAGCAGAGTGCAATTAAAATACTCTGGCGCGGCGATGAATCACAGCTTGGCCTATGCGCAAACTAATAGCGACAACGACAGCCTGACCGAAGGGGTGTCGGCGTTTAGCGCAATAGGTAAACTGGAACGAATTGAATATATTGGCCAGTTAACTGAGCTTAACGGCTTTGACCTAGTGTTTGGCTTCGACCTTGAAGAAGAGAGGAACAATGCCATTAGCCGTGACAACATCGGCTACTATGGCGAATTTCTAAGCGACTTCTCCGAGACCCTGTTCTTTACGGCCGGCGTGCGAGTTGATGACAATGATGATTTTGGTCAGCATACTAGCTTTAGAGTGAGCAGCGCCTATTTAATCGAGCTTGGCAATAGCAACACACTCAAGCTTAAGGCCAGCGCCGGCACTGGTTTTAGAGCGCCGAGCACGGCAGAAATTGCCTATAACGCTGGCGCTTTTGCCCGCCCACCCGCCTCTAATGTGCAGCTTAGCGAAGAATCCAGTCAAGGTTTTGAAATTGGCGTAGAGTACTTTGCAGGCACGCAGTTAAAGCTCGAGGCTGTGTACTTTTCCCAAGATGTAGAAGATGCGATTTTCTTCGATCTAGAGCTATTCAGTGGCTACCTGCAAGATGTTGGCGACAGCACCAGTTCTGGGGTCGAACTCATCGCCGACTACGCCCTCACAGCCAATTGGAGATTGAAGGGAAACTACACTTTCAATGAAACTGAACGGCCCAACGGCTTACAGCGCATACGCCGGCCCGAGCACCTCAGCAATTTAGGGGTTAGTTATCGCAGTGACGACGGTAAGTTGTCATTCAACGCATTCTACCGAAGCTCGGCCAATGCGATCGATGGCAATAGGATACTAGTCCCTCTTGATGATTTTGACGTAGTAGATGTCAACGCTCGCTATCAGATCAATCAAAACGTGGAGCTTTACGCCCGTATTGAGAATGCGCTGAATGAGGACTACCAGGAAATCAATGGTTTTAACTCTGCCCAACGCGGCTCTTATATCGGTGCCAAGCTGAGCTTTTAAGCGGTAGACTTTCGATAATTATTACTAACGGCAGGAGATAAACGTGTCAGCTGATACTCAGAGAAACGAACGCCACAAACGGGCCATGCAGCGCAAGAAAGAACACATCGATGGCAATATCGCAAAAGCCACAATCGACAAAGGGCTGATGGTAGTTTTAACCGGTAACGGCAAAGGCAAAAGTTCTTCTGCATTTGGCATGTTGGCTCGCAGCGTTGGCCATGGCCTGCGCTGCGGAGTCGTGCAGTTCATAAAGGGCGTATGGGAAACTGGCGAACACCTGCTCTTCCAAGATCATCCCCTGGTTGAATTTCACGTCATGAACACCGGTTTCACTTGGGAAACCCAGGACCGTGAGGCAGATATCACCGCGGCCAAAGCTACCTGGGAAAAAGCTGTTGAGCTTTTGAACAACAAAGACATAGATGTGGTCATACTCGACGAGCTGACCTACATGTTAACTTACGGCTACTTGGACAAAGACAACGTGATTGATGCATTGGACAACCGTCCTGAAATGCAACACGTCATTGTGACCGGGCGCAACGCCGGAAAAGAACTGATCGAAATAGCAGACACCGTCACTGAACTGGGTGAAACCAAACATGCGTTTTACGATGGCGTAAAAGTGCAAAAAGGCATCGACTACTAAACACCTCGATAGCAAGTAGCTAACTCACTGCGCATTCAGCGCTCCACCCGCAGCATACTCTGCGCCGTTGTGAAACTTAAGCGCGCAGTGCATGCGGCCATCAACCACATCGATGCTTATTCTGCTAAAACAGGCGAACGGAATGTGCAGGGGAAAACTTTTATTTAAAGGCATTCCTAACACAGTTGGCAATACCACTCGCAGAACCCCGCCATGTGTCACCACCAAGACATGACTCTCATGAGGTAGCTCTGCCAAAGATTCAAAGGCAGCGGTTATCCGGCACTTAAAGCTCAAGTAGTTTTCACCATTAGGTGGCGCTAACGCCGACAAATCATTTCTAAACGCTTTAAACTGATCTGCCGCGACAACGCGCCAATCCTCAATCAACATACCGTCCCAATCGCCGTAGTCAATTTCCTGCCACTGATCTTCAACCAAAGGTACCAGCTGCACCTTTTCACCAGTACGCTCGGCAAAATCACGACAGCGAGAAAGAGGCGATGACACGATATGAGTCCAACTGGGCGTAACTAAGGTAGGCTCATGGGCATCACTCAATGCTGCCGCACTGCGCATCTGCGCCCAACCCAAAGGCGTTAGCACAGGATTTACCCGCCCCCGAAGAATGTCACCCCCTTCAGGTTCACCGTGGCGGATAAAATCGATGATAATGCGTTTCTTTAGGGATGAATCGACCTTGTCCAAATCTAACTACTCCAAGACTTTGAGCAACGAGCATATCATCAAGACTATTCGATGAAACGCAAAAAACGGCGAATGCTTAACAGCTAGATGAGTGAGGAGGGTAAATGGTGTCGATAAACGGTGTTGGAGTATTTACTCCGACACCTCTGGTATTCACGACGTATCACAGAAGTAAATTCCAACGCCTTGGCCGTCTCAAGACAAGAATAAACCTTTCCCCGTGTGAACAGAACCCAACTCCAAGCTGCCAGACAAGGCGATGGAGCTTGTTGCTGCGACTGTCGTGAGAGGGATGCGGACGCCAAGCCTACGGGGATGTATTCACGGCATGTCGCAAAAGCAAAGGCAGCTCCTTGACCGTCCCGGGTCAAAACAGGCCAAAAATAAATCTGTACCCATTATTTCATTATTTAATATGTCCAAGCTTATCTATCTTAACAGCGAGATAGCTTTCATTATGCGGATTGGCGCCGGTGCGAATAGGCACGATTTCAGCAACCGTTACACCCATCGCGTCAAGCGCACTCACCTTGCGGGGATTATTAGTCATCAACTTCACGTTGCTGATAGAAAAGTGATCGAACATAGGTTTACAGATTTCATACTCACGGCCATCCGCATCAAAGCCAAGCTGCTCATTGGCCTCTACTGTATCCGCACCAGAATCCTGTAGCTCGTAAGCACGAATCTTGTTCAGCAAACCGATACCACGGCCTTCCTGGCGCAGGTATAGAATAATCCCGCTGCCTGCCGCCACAATTGACTGCATTGCATATTGCAGCTGGGGACCACAGTCACAGCGCAGACTGAACAGACAATCCCCCGTAAGACACTCAGAGTGGACTCGACATAGAATTGCTGAATCCGAATTTAGTTCTCCATGAACCAATGCCACATGTTCTTTGCCAGTGGCTTCGTCGTTAAAGCCATGGATTGTAAAGTGGCCCCATTGGGTAGGTAATTGCGCCGATGCGGCAAACTTAACAGACAACAGATTTTCCTCTTTTCCAACAATCATCCCAGATGAATGTTGGGCTTCAACTTAATTGAGTGATCTTACAGCACGAATACCAAGGCCTGCAGACACAGGGCAGCCATTATACCTGCTAAAACGTCATCTAGCATGATTCCAAGCCCGCCCTGGACCTTCTCATCCGCCCACTTAATCGGCCACGGCTTGGCAATATCAAAGACCCTGAACAAACCAAAGCCTATTAGTATCCAAAGCCAGCCCGCTGGAGCCATAAACATCGTAATCCAGTAGCCCACGAATTCGTCCCAAACGATGCCACCATGGTCATGTACTTTGATATCCGCGGCGGTTTTGCCACAAAGCCAAATACCAAACACGAAAGTAACGATCAAAAACCCAAGGTAGATCAAAGCGGGCATCGCAGGCAGCAGCAGATAGATGCCGACGCCCATGGCTGTTCCAAATGTGCCTGGTGCTTTGGGCGCCGCGCCGCTACCCATGCCAAACGCCAAAAAGTGGATTGGATTGCGCCACACCGATTTAGGCGTGAAATTGCTCACACTGTAGACTCTCTAAAGTGATCATAGCCGTGGCTTGCAATAGGCAATGCGTGGCCTTTGCCGTCTAAGACTGTTAAGCCTACCCCCTGGACCACCTTGCCAATCTTAGTCACCGCTACACCTATGTCTGAGGCCACTGCCAAAATGTGATCTTCTTTATTGCTGGGCGCTGTAAAACACAGCTCGTAGTCGTCACCGCCAAACAGTGCAGCTCGAAGGCAGGAATTTTTGGAAACAAGGCTTAGTGCGTGATCTGAGTATGGCAAGCTTTCTCCTTCAATTACAGCGCCAAGCTTACTCGCTTTCAAAATATGGCCTAGATCACCTGCTAAACCATCCGAAATATCGATAGCAGCATGGAGCGAATCGGCGAGGGCAAGTGCTAGTTTGATTCTCGGTTCAGGCTTATAGAACGCCTCCGAAAAATAAGTCTTAGCCCCGCAGCTCAATGTGTCGAGTGAATTATTCGGGACCAAGTCTAGATGTGATTTTAGGCCGAGAGTTAACAGAGCAAGCGCACCATCGCCAAGGGTACCGGTGACATATATATCGTCCGCCACTTTTGCGCCGCTTCGAAGTACCGGTTTGGTTTGTCGGTGCAGACCGTGCACCTGTATTGCAATGGTCACAGGCGCAGCCGCCCCGCACTTAGTTAAGTCTCCACCCACCAAAGGACAGCAATAGCGCTGTGCCATTTCAGCTAAACCTTCGCTAAACTCTTCCAGCCAAGTCTCATTGATGTTCGGCATGGCTAAGCCGAGAGTAAAGCACAGCGGAGTAGCGGCCATGGCCGCAAGATCGCTTAGATTTACGGCTAGGGCTCTTGTGGCAATTGCCCTGGCCGGGGCATCACTGGGAAAGTGCACATCCCCAACCAATAAATCCATCGACATGCTCAAGGGAGCGTTTGCGGTACCAGTGAGTATTGCGCCATCATCGCCGATACCAAGGGTCACACCCTCGGTGGCAAAGCCAAGGGCCGCTTTGGAAAAGTAGCGGGTGATGATGTCGAATTCAGAACGGCTCATAGAAAGGCTCTAGCGAACTCACTTGGCTATCTTGTCTATCTTAGCGTGTCACTATTACCGCAACAGGCAGGTATTACTTGGCAGCAAACTCTATCGCTCGCAATTTTTTCGCCAGCTTATCAAGCACGCCGTTAATGTATTTATGGCCATCGGTAGCACCAAACACTTTAGCCAGCTCAACACATTCGTTGATGACGACGCGGTAAGGAACGTCAATGCGGAACGCCAACTCGTAACAGCCCAAATACAGCAGAGATTTCTCAATAGGGTCCAGCGCCTCAGGCTTGCGGTCAAGTAAGGGGTTTAAATGTTCATCCAGGGTTTCAACGCACTTTGGAATTTCTGGGAACACTTCATTAAAGTATTCCCAATCAATCTTGCCGGGAGTGTCTTCTTGATATTGCCTAGCAATTCCAGCTGGCGCATCTTTGGCTATAATCCACTGATAGAGTGCCTGCAGAATAACCCGACGCGCTTTGCGGCGCTGGGCCAGCGGTATGCGCTTAGGATGGCTGCGCTCCTCGCTGGCTGAGGCCGTGTCTTTTTCGTCAGTCACTTAACGTTCCAATTGGCGAGACAAGCTCACCATTTCCATTGCCGTTAGTGCCGCTTCCTCACCTTTGTTGCCTGCTTTGGTGCCAGCTCGCTCTATCGCCTGCTCGATAGAGTCAACGGTAAGAACGCCAAAAGTTACTGGTGTGGATGTATTCAAACTAACCATGCTCAAGCCCTTAACACATTCGCCTGCGATATAGTCGAAGTGAGGTGTGCCACCGCGTATTACCGCGCCAAGGGCTATAACTGCATCGTAAGAATCAGATTTAAGAAGCTTCTGCACAGCAAGTGGTAGTTCAAATGCACCTGGCACCTTGATAATAGTGATGTCTTTGTCAGCCACACCATGCATCTTCAACGCTTCTAATGCACCATCCAACAGACGGTCTACAATAAAGCTATTCCATCGGGTTACCGTGATCGCATATTTTGCTGATGCGTTTTGGTAGTTACCTTCAATCATTTTTATGCTCATGACTCATTCCTAAATAATTCTAATTTCTATCACCGGCGAGTACCGCGACAGCTTAATCTTCAAACCCTACAAAATCGACAACTTCTAAATCAAACCCAGACACTGCATTGAACTTAGCCGGGTAGCTCAACAGTCGCATTTTACCTACGCCAATATCGCGCAGTATCTGCGAGCCAGTGCCAATCGTAAGATCACTACCTGGGCGGCCACCTTGCAGGTTGTCGCCTTTTTTCGCCACGGCTGCGGCCAAGTTGTGGGCGAGATCTTGCCCGTAGTCGGCTTCGGATAAAAGCACTGCCGCGCCACTTTCTTCTTTGCTGATGCGCTCTAATGCTGCATTGAAAGACCAGCTCGTGCGATCGGCATTGAACACGTTGCAGACATCGCGAATAGTATTGGGTATGTGTACCCGCACAAGGGTCGCCTCACTGGCCTTTATGTCGCCCTTGACGAAGGCCAAATGTAAACTGCCACTAAGTGAATCTTTGTAGCTGTGCACCGTAAATTCGCCGTACTGCGTGTTTAGTACATTAGTTTCTGTGCGCACTACCGTGTGCTCATTAGCGATACGGTAGTGAATAAGGTCAACGATAGTGCCAATTTTTAGGTTATGCTTTTTAGCAAATTTCTCAAGGTCAGGCCGGCGCGCCATCGTGCCATCTTCGTTCATGATCTCAACGATCGCAGCCGAAGGCTCGTAGCCAGCCATGCGGGCTAGATCGCAACCCGCCTCGGTATGCCCCGCACGACGTAACACGCCGCCTGGCTGAGCCATAATAGGGAACACATGGCCCGGTTGCACAATGTCATTTGGCTGACTGTCGCGGCCAACCGCCACCGCAATAGTGCGGGCACGATCGGCAGCTGAGATACCGGTAGTAACGCCAGTTGCGGCTTCGATCGATACAGTAAAATTAGTTTCATAGGGCGCGTGATTTTCATTGACCATCAAAGACAATTTCAAAAACTTACACCGTTCTGGAGTAAGAGTTAAACAGATCAGGCCACGAGCATAGGTTGCCATGAAGTTGACGTCTTCAGTCTTAACCCGCTCGGCGGCGATGATCAAATCACCTTCGTTCTCGCGATCTTCATCATCCATCAAGATAACCATCTTTCCTTGGCGGATGTCGTCGATGATTTCTTCTACTGTATTTAATTCCATAATGCTCAACTATTGTCGTTCTGTGTAAGAATCAATAAAACCCATTCTCTTTTAGGGTTTCTTCTGTGATGCCAGGCCCGGCCTTGCCACCTTGGGGCGACATGAGGCGCTCTAAATAACGAGCCACTAAATCAACTTCTAAATTCACCACCCTGCCAATGTCATATTCCCCCACGATAGTTTCCACTTGGGTGTGAGGAATCACATTGATTGAGAACTCATTGCCGCTAACCTCATTTACAGTAAGGCTAGTGCCATCAATACAAATAGAGCCTTTAGCAGCGATGTATTTTCTCAGCTCATCCGGCACATGAAAGGTTAGCTTCACGCTCTGGCCTTCGGGGGAGGACTGAGCCAGCTTGCCGACCCCATCAACATGGCCGCTCACAATATGACCACCAAACCGGTCTGTGGCCAGCATGGCTTTTTCCAAATTAACTCTTGAGCCAGTTTTTAAGGAACCTAAGGATGTGCACCGCAGGGTTTCGTTAGACACATCGGCCGCAAAGCTGTTGGCGGTCATTTCAACCACAGTCAAACAGCAGCCGCTGACAGCAATAGAATCCCCAATCTTCACGTCAGACATATCCAGAGCATTGGTTTCAAGCACCAAACGCCATTCAGAACGTATTTCAGTCAGGCTTTTGACGCGCCCGATAGCTTCGATAATTCCTGTAAACATCTATTTAAACTCACTTTGGCAGGTAGTCGTCGCGCCCGCCTTACTGATCATTCAAAGGTGTCATTGTAAGCTTGATATCGTTATCAAACTGCGCCAATGATTTAATCTCAAACTTTAGCAGTTCATCCATAGAAGCTATGCCAGTCTTGTTCAATAATGGCATAGCGTCAGCGCCCATAAATTTTGGTGCCAGATACACAACTAGCTCATCCACCCAGCCTTGGTCAATAAACGCAGAACTAACCACAGTGCCAGATTCTACCAATACGTCGTTGCAGTGCATTTGGGCGAGGTATTCTAACACAAAACGCAAATCGACTCCCCGGGAGGGGCTTGAATCACTGTCTTTCGCCTGAACCACCTGTACTTGGTGCCCTTGCCGAAGCTTAGATGTAAAGTCAGAGCAGCTGGATTGGTCGGCTTTGGTGAAAATAACTACCTTCCCCGAGGCCAAAATTTGCGCTGTGGTTGGAGTTCGTAGCGCGCTATCCAGCACTACCTTTAGTGGCTGCACCGCCAAACTGCGTTGATTTAGGCGGCGTTCATTGTCGGTTAGATCCAGCTCATCCACTCTCACATTCATACGCGGGTCATCTTTAAGCACCGAGTTAACCCCCGTGATGATGGCGCTGCTTGCGAGCCTCATTTTTTGGACATCGCTACGGGCTTTAGTGCCTGTAATCCACTGACTCTCACCATTGCTCAATGCCGTGCGGCCGTCTAGGCTACTCGCAAGCTTGAGCCTTACCCAAGGCAAGCCGAGTTCATGACGCTTATGAAAGCCTGGGTTCAAGGCTTTAGCACGAGTTTCAAATTCTTTAAGGTGGAAAACCTCAATGCCTGCGGTTTCGAGTATCTCAATTCCCTTACCTGACACTTCAGGATTTGGGTCTTTGCAGGCAATCACGACTCGCGCTATCTGCGCATTAACCAGCGCCACAGCGCAGGGTCCCGTTCTGCCATGGTGGGCACAGGGCTCTAGGGAAACAAATGCGGTAGCGCCAATAACACAATGCTGTTTGCGATGAGCATCTTCGAGCGCTGCGATTTCAGCATGGGGCTCGCCAGGAAACTCATGCCACCCCTGGCCAATAAGCTGGTAAGCGCCTGTGGCCCGGAGCGGTGGAGATAGCGTTGTAGTTGTCGTAGCCGTAGCCGTAGCCGCAATTAGCCCAGCATCACCGGGTACGGCGCCACCGTAACTGTTATTCACTAAGACACAACCCACCCGTGGGTTTGGGTTGGTGTTGATAACGTTGGCGGCAATCTCTATGGCTCTGGCCATATAAACCGGCCAGTCCATAAACTCATCACCAAGCTGTGAATTAGCTAAGGTTTTCATGATTTCGTGAACTGCTGCTATTTATGGGTACCCGGGCAAAGTAAACGAGGCTCTCTGCGGCCGGAAGGTTATTACTTACGAAGCATAGCCGTGGCCTTATTCAGGCTTGTCTTGGGATAGGCGATCTATTTCCTCACGGAATTCATTCAGATCTTTAAAAGAACGATATACCGAGGCAAAGCGCACAAAGGCAACTTCATCTAAGATCCGAAGTTCTTTCATCACTTCCTCGCCTAAATCGCGGGACCGCACTTCACGCTCACCGGTTGAACGCAGGTTAGCTTTAATACGGGTCACAGCTTCTTCCAGTTTTTCGATACTAACAGGTCGCTTTTCTAAGGCTTTAGATAGACCCGCTATTAGCTTGTCCTCGTTGAAAGGCTCTCTAATACCATTGCTCTTAATGATGCGCGGCATCACCAGTTCAGCTGACTCATAGGTCGTGAAACGCTCTTGACAGGTAATACACTCACGCCGTCTGCGTACATGATTACCTTCTGTCACCAGCCTGGAGTCAATTACCTTGGTGTCGATGGCGCTACAAAACGGACAATGCATAAATAACCTTTCGTTCCTTGTGATGCTCTCAAGCGACGTCAGCATTAGCCGGCGCGCTAGCGTTAGTTAATCAACCTTTTTATTTTTTGGCGCTATACACAGGAAAGCGTGAACAAAGCTCAAGCACTTTGGCTTTCACTTGCTTGATGACCGACTCATTTTCTAAATCGTCCAGCACATCGCAGATCCAATTCGTGAGTTCAGAAATTTCAGCTTGCTTAAAACCACGAGTTGTAATTGCCGGCGTGCCAATGCGCAAACCGCTAGTAACAAATGGTGGCTTAGGATCATTGGGGACTGCATTTTTATTGACAGTAATATTGGCTCGACCCAATGCGGCATCGGCATCTTTTCCAGTAATACCTTGCTTTATCAGGCTGACCAAGAAGAGATGATCGTCAGTACCACCAGACACGACATCGTAGCCGCGATCCATAAACACTTTTGCCATCAGTTGAGCATTAACAACCACCTGCTTCTGATAGGTTTTAAACTCGTCTGTCATCGCTTCTTTGAAGCAAATAGCCTTGGCGGCAATAACATGCATTAACGGCCCACCCTGACTTTCGGGGAACACCGCAAAGTTTAATTTCTTCTCGAGCTCTGGGTTCGATTTGGCCAGAATAATACCGCCCCGTGGGCCACGCAGAGTCTTGTGAGTGGTAGAGGTGGTCACATCGGCAATGTTCACTGGGCTTGGGTAAACCCCCGCGGCAACTAGGCCTGAAACATGGGCCATATCCACTAAAAAGTAGGCGCCGATGCTGTCTGCGATATCGCGAAAGCGCTGCCAGTCAATGATGCGTGAATACGCTGAAAATCCTGCAATGATGAGTTTAGGTTTATGCTCTTGCGCCAGTGCGTTCACCTCATCGTAGTCAATCTCGCCGGTTGCTTCATTGATACCATACTGAACGGCGTTGTAGATACGACCAGAGAAACTTACGCTAGCGCCGTGGGTTAGATGTCCACCATGGGCTAAGCTCATACCGAGAATGGTGTCTCCTGGTTTGATCATTGCCATAAAAGCGGCCGCATTGGCTTGGGAGCCGGAATGAGGCTGCACATTGGCGTAGTCGGCGCCATACAGTTCTTTAACCCGAGCAATGGCTAGATTCTCTACTACGTCAACATGTTCACAGCCACCGTAATAACGCTTACCTGGATAACCTTCGGCGTACTTATTGGTAAGAACAGAGCCTTGCGCCTCCATAACCAAGGGGCTGGCATGATTCTCAGAGGCGATGAGCTCGATATGCTCTTCTTGTCGAGTTCGCTCAGCTTCAATAGCAGCACTGATCTCAGGATCAGATTCAGAAATACTCACAGAGGAGTTAAACATCCAGATCTCCGTAGGGTTTGAGGGTTTTACGAGAGCGTCATTCTACATGATGAGCCCCCTTGGATCATCACAATTATGGCCGCTTAGACGCTTTTTTGCCCCCCTAATTGCACTGTGCTGTGGCATAATCGACATTCTTTTATCCTTAAGGTTTAGGCAATGGCTCAGTTTGTATACACCATGGATCGGGTTGGCAAAATCGTCCCACCCAAGCGCGAAATACTGAAAGACATCTCGTTGTCATTCTTCCCAGGCGCTAAAATCGGCGTGCTTGGCCTGAACGGCTCCGGCAAATCCACCCTACTTCGAATTATGGCCGGCCTAGACAAAGAACATAACGGTGAAGCCAGGCCCCAAGCCGATATCAAAATAGGCTACCTACCCCAAGAACCGGAATTAGACGAGACTCAAGATGTGCGTGGCAATGTTCAAGACGGCATGAAAGAAGTCGTTGCCCTGCTGGATCGATTCAATGCCATATCTGATCGCTTTGCCGAACCCATGAGCGATGATGAAATGACTGCCTTGCTAGAAGAGCAGGGCACACTGCAAAACGAGATCGATGCGGTGGATGGCTGGCAGCTCGATAGAACTCTGGAAAGAGCGGCCGACGCCCTGCGTCTGCCACCCTGGGATGCCAGCGTGAGCCTTCTGTCGGGCGGCGAAAAGCGCCGAGTTGCGCTATGCCGGTTATTGCTGTCCAAACCCGACATGCTGCTGCTAGACGAACCAACTAACCACCTTGACGCCGCGAGCGTTGCTTGGCTAGAACGCTTTCTGCAGGACTACCCTGGTACGGTAGTTGCCATCACCCACGACCGCTATTTCCTCGACAATGCAGCCGGCTGGATTCTCGAACTCGACCGTGGCCACGGCATCCCCTATGAAGGCAACTACACTACGTGGCTGGAAACCAAAGAAAAGCGGCTCGAAACTGAAGCCAAGAAGGAGGCGGCTCACGAGCGCACTATCAAATCTGAGTTGGAATGGGTGCGGTCTAACCCAAAGGGTAGACAGTCTAAAAGCAAAGCCCGCTTGTCCCGCTTTGAAGAGCTAAATTCCCAAGATTTTCAGAAGCGCAATGAAACCCAAGAACTCTATATTCCGCCTGGGCCACGACTTGGCGACAAAGTTGTTGAAGTTAAAAACCTCAGCAAATCCTTTGACGATAAGGCCCTGATCAATGACCTTAGCTTTTCAATTCCCAAAGGCAGTATCGTCGGTATTATTGGTGGTAACGGCGCCGGTAAAACGACGTTCTTGCGGATGCTGGTGGGTGACGAAACGCCCGATAGCGGGAGCATTGAATTGGGCACAACCGTGGAGCTTGCCTATGTAGATCAAAGCCGCGACACGCTGAACGGCGACAATACGGTATGGGAAGAGATCTCTGACGGCCAAGACTTTCTGCAAATTGGCAAATACGAAGTTGCCTCCCGAGCCTACGCCAGCCGCTTTAATTTTCGTGGGGGCGATCAACAGAAATTTGTCAAAGATCTCTCCGGCGGTGAACGTAACCGGCTGCATATGGCGAAACTGCTGCGCCGCGGTGGTAATGTTCTTTTGCTGGATGAGCCAACCAACGATTTAGATGTGGAAACCCTGCGGGCGTTAGAGGAAGGTATTTTAACCTTTCCTGGCTGCGCGATTGTGGTATCCCACGATCGCTGGTTTCTAGACCGTATCTGTACCCACATTCTGGCCTTTGAAGGCGACAGTGAGGTGGTATGGCATGAAGGCAATTACTCAGACTATGAAGCCGAGCGCAAGAAACGTTTGGGTGACAATGCCGAGCCCACGCGTATCAAGTATAAAAAACTGGGAGGCTAAGGTTTAGCAAACCGCACTAAAGGCCGAGTTGCGCTCTGAGCTTGGCCATGCGGGATTTTTTCTCCGCTGGTGAGAGTTTTGTCTGAGTTTTTTCAGGGATAGCCACCGGCGTTGCAACCTCGAGTGTCTCCCCGGTTACTACACGGCGGCAGAGTATTTCGTAGTGATAGCGAAAAATCGGCAGGGCCATTGCCTCACTCTCATTCGCCAAGAGAAACCATCCGGCGGCTTTTCCTGCCAAGTAAACCGCTTCGTGACTCCAACCGAAATCGATTTTTGGCGACGGTGCGGCGCAGGCCTGAATATAGGCCTCATGGGTGCTTGGCAAACCAAACAGGTCTTGACCCTGTTCGCAGGCACGAATAAATGCCGCAATCGATGGCAGATAATCCTGGGTGCTTATGACCCGCTTGCCCGCTAACACAATTTGCCTGGGGGTGTAAGTATCTAAACTGCTAAGCCAGTACTTCTTCGCGATCACCAAGGACTCATGACTGGCAAACGCCTTGTGAAACTGATTGTGATAGGCAAACTCAAACTCGGCAAAAACCTGATTAATTGCATCAACGTGATCGAGAGATGACGACTGCCCAGAATTTGGACCATCGTAACCTGCCTCTCGCTCGCGTACAGTGCCTGCGGAGACCGATTGCACAGACTTACTCTGCCCAGCTGCGATCTTTGATTTTCTCGAACCGGTCTTTAACTCTTTGTTGGCTCGATCCAATAAAGGACTGATCTTCTCCATAACTCTCTTCAGTAGGGTTAATTGATTTTAAACGCCTTGCCCAATCATACTTAATGTACTGTAAAAAAACCGTATTCCAAGAAGACTTAACCTGCTGGCTGTCTTTCCAATACAGCACAAATTCTGCCACTTTATCGGCCGCGTAACACTCATCGATTTCGGCCAACGCCAAAATTTCAAAACAGTCTGGGCTTGGTTGCCAATCACCAGCGATTATTCGCGGTGTCGCATCATGGCCAAACGACGCCGAATACTTAGCCCACTGGCGGCGAATGTGTTCGATGAATTTAGTGTTCCATGCACCGTGTACTAAACCCCGCTCGCGCCAGTACAGGACAAACTCCGGAATAGCGTCTTCAAGAAAACTACCGCTAACCCCTGAGTTTTCTAAAATCTCGATGGCGTCCTGACTAGGCCGCCAGCTTTCAGACATTTCAGTTGAAAGCTCATACTTACTGGTGCGGGTCTGTTCATTGCGCCACTCTTTTAGAACATGTTTGAAAAAAGCGTTGCCCCAAGAGAACCGTGCTTGCCCCCGGTCGCGCCAGTAGGCAATAAACTCCGGCACCAAGCGCTGAATAAATTCGTCGGGAATATTGTGCTGTTTGCACTGAGAGACCCAAGTGTTATCGGGCTGCCAGTTTGGTGGTATCAGGGTTGCGCCGCTAGACGCAGTGGATTTTTGCGGCCGCGGCGGCGCCTTGTTAGCAGTCACTTTTTCGCGCGCAGGGGCTGGCGCCTGCTGTGAACCGGTATCTTCGATGGCGATAAAAAACTCATCCTCGGTGCCGGTCACCGCATCAATAGAGATAAGCCCCAGGTTTTGCAGGCTGCGCTGATTGCGGCGCACATCAATAGGCGCCCAAAACGGAAATAGCGCCGCTATCTCACTAATACTGCAGCGTACCCAGCGTTTACTGTTAGCCCGGGATCTTACTGCCTCGGGACGAAAACCAATAAAATCGGCCAAGGTTTGCAGCATTACCGCTTCCTCCAACCCGATAGTTGCTGCCAAAGTTGGCGATATAACTAGGGGGCGTTCGGGCAAAAGTGATGTTGACATAAGCTTTGTCTGGGCTAGGGCGAATAATGTTTAGTGGTTTATGGGCAGGCGGCTGTAGAGTCCTGCCAAGGTGTTGATCCTACCAAAGAACCCAAGGCATCACATGCAAACTTAGGGAAATTTCAGGATAAAACTGCTTAATTTCAGTTAAGCTTAGACTTGTTTTAGAGACAAAAAGTTATCATGAAGCCGAACACAGATTATCCACAACTTATTAGACAGTTCATACTTGATGAAAAGCTGCCGCCGACCTATTTCGATGACGCGGTTGAATGGCTGCTGCCACTCAAAGATCAAATCATCGCCAAACTTCGAGGCCGCGCATCTGCGTTACAAGTGATAGGGATTAACGGCGCCCAAGGCACTGGCAAGTCAACTCTTGCCAAATTACTGCAGTGCCTAATCACCGCAGATGGCTTCAAGGTGGTCAACCTTTCTATTGATGACTTTTATTTCCCCAGCGCAAAACGCGAACAGTTAGCCCAAACCGTGCACCCTTTGCTACGGGCCCGCGGCGTGCCTGGCACGCATGATGTAGAGCTAGCTCTGGAAATCGTTGAGTCATTAAGAACCCTCTCTAACATCGAGCAACTGATCCTGCCTGCCTTCGACAAAGCCATGGATGAGCCAGTGGCGGCGGATGAACGCGTTAGTGTCTATGGCCCGGTGCATCTGCTGTTACTCGAAGGCTGGTTCTTAGGTGCCCAACCTGAAAACATCGAGGCGCTGGACACACCGGTAAATGAGTTAGAGAAAACTCAGGACCCGCAAAAGAATTGGCGTAGGTTTGTAAACACTGAATTGGCAGGAGGCTATCAAAAACTATTTTCTATGCTGGACATGCTGGTGCTGCTCAAGGCGCCCAGCTTTGAGCAGGTCTATGAATGGCGCACGCTGCAAGAGCACAAGCTAGTAGCCAATCAGCAATCAGGCGCGGCTACTATGACCGACCCTGAGCTGGTTGAATTTATCCAGCGCTTTGAGCGCCTCACCCGTCACTGCTTAAAAACATTGCCGCCCAGAGCCGATGTGGTGCTCCATCTAAATACCGAGCACCGCATTATTAAACCGGCATAACATTAAGAAGTTACGCCGCTTGCTGGGCCACTGGCGTACTGCGCGTAAACAAAGGCTGCACATACACTCGAACGACTAAAGCCACCAGAAAAACCGCCGCAAGTTGACGCCAAAGTGGATAGGTCTCGCCGTGTGCCATCATCGATAGCTGCAGGGTCCAGCCAAACTGGTCATACAGCCCATTCAAAATCAGGCCGCTGACGATTGCCGAGCCAATCACCGCGACTAAGTAAGCAACTAGTGAGCGCGTACCCAGCTGCTCTTTGATCACTCCCATGGTGGCAATGTTAGTCGCCGGCCCGGTAAGCATAAACACCAAAGCAGCACCGGGTGACACCCCAGCTAGCAGTAAACTAGCAGCCACCGGCGTCGACGCTGTCGCACAAATATACATAGGCAGGCCCACCACAACCATGACAATCATTGCCAACAAGCCGTCGCCCCACTGTAGGAAAAAAGACTGGGGCACATAGGCAGTAATAATGGTTGCGGCCACCAGGCCAATGGTCAGCCACTTGGCGGTATCGGAGATCATTTTGCCGTAACCATATTTCACCGACGCCACTAATTTAGCCGACAGGGAAAGCTCTTCAACGACGTCAGGTTTTTCAGAACTGCAGCAACTGCTTGTGGCCTTGACCACTGGCTGCACCGCCTCATCCTTATCAAAGGCGGAAACCAATACTCCGGCCAAAATAGCGCTTATTAAAGCACTGATTGGCCTAGCTATAGCAAAGACTGGCCCCAGCACGGCGTAAGAAAATGAAATGGAATCTACGCCTGTTTCTGGTGTCGCCACTAGAAAAGCAGAGGTGGCACCTTTTGATGCGCCGGCTTTGCGTACAGCCAGTGCAGTAGGTATTACGCCGCAGGAACAAAGGGGCAAGGGAGCGCCAATAAACGCGGCCTTGACGATTGCAGCAAACCCTGGAGAGGACAGCTGCTTCTCAACCATCGAGCTCGGCAAAACCTGCTTAATGACCCCAGCAAGAAAGTAGCCCAACAATAACCAAGGCGCGCTCTCTATAACCAAATTCCAAAACACAGTTAATAAATTCATCATGATTTTTTCCTCGCGGCTCTAACCTCGCCTTCTTCCAATGCTTCGAGTATGGAACAGTGAATGGCTTTTTCTGGACCACCACAGCAACTGTCTAACAAAATGCTAAGCGTGCGCTGCATTGAGCGAAGCTCCTTAATTTTTCCATTCACTTGATCTAACTTGTGCCGAGTGATGTCAGTTACGTCTTGGCAGCTATGGCTGTCTTTATCCACTCGAATGGAAAGCAGCTGACCAATGTCTTCTAGAGAAAAACCGATATTACGGGCAGTTTTAACAAACTCCGCCCGCCGCACATCAGCCTCATTGTAATAACGATAACCCGCCTCACTGCGATCAGATGCGGTGATTAAGCCATTCTTTTCATAGAAGCGCAGGGTATGAGCGGATAGACCTGTTTTCTCTGCTAGCTGACTAATTTTTAGCATTTTGGTTTCTCTGTGTTTAGCGCATGCTTAGTTAAAAACTTTGGCTCGGTGTTCTTTAGATCTTGCTTAGGCGCTTTTTGAATACTGGTTCGATAGTTGGTATTGCTAACTTTGGATTAGGGCATGGTCGGAGTGCGCTATTTACCTCAGTGACCCGCCGTAAATACATCCTTGTAGGCTTGGAGCCAGCATCCATGCGGGCTACAGTCACTTCGGCAAACATCACACTCCGCCCCTCAATCTCTGAGTTGAATTCAATTTAAAATCTAAACCCTTTTAAGATAGAACCGAGCCCAATTTCTAGGCCGACGTTCTTATGCAGCAGTTTTGCCATACAAAGCCGGTTTCGTTCGCCACCGGAGCAGCACGCTGCTTCTAATTCAAACCCATGGACCGAAGACATAAACCCTATCTTGCCGACTGGCCCAAAACCTGCGAGGCGACGTGAGGGGTTTTGCGTCAAAGGCTGTAAAACGCATAGACGTATTCACCGCAGGTCTCTGACGCAAAGCCCCAATTCAGGCCCGTCTGCACAACCAATCCCAGGCAACCAACTAAGAACTAAGCTAACTTAAAAACATAGTCTAACCTTAGAGTCGTCTCTAAGCTCAAGCACTTTGACAAAAAACTTTCGCCTACCTAAAACCAACGCTATAACGCTACCTGCAGGCAGGCCTCAAAACCTGCGAGTCGGAGTTGGGGATTTGCGGCAGAGACTGTAGCCCGCATGGATGCGGGCTCCAAGCCTACACGGACGTATTCACGGCGGGTCTCTGACGTAAAACCCCAACGCCGGCCCCATCTCTTAAGACCCAATCTCCTAAGACCCAAACGCTTAAGACCCAATCCGCCAAGCCAAAGCCATACAACCAACAAAGCGTCTAAATAAGCCATGCACACAGGCTAACCCTAGCGCCGATTCTCAGCTCAAGCGAGATACCGTATCAGCCCAATTGCTCGCCTATCCACTGTGCTATGTCGTTGATTTCTTGAGGGCACACCGCATGTTCCATAGGGTAAGTGCGGTATTCAGGCTTGAAGCCCATAGCCTCAAGGGCCATTTTGCTGGCCAGCCCAAGAGTCTCAGGCACCACCGGATCACGGCTACCGTGGCATATTAGAATAGGTAACTGCTGTTGAGAGGCTTGCACTACCACCGTGCTGGCTGTGGGGAAATAAGTAGAAAGCGCCATCACTCCAGCTAATTTGCTGGGGTAGCTCAAAGCTGCCTCATAGCTCACAGCCCCGCCCTGGGAGAACCCGGCTATGATGATTCGCTCGGCTGGCACGCCTCGCTCAACTTCACGGGCGATTAAATCATGCACCCAGCCTGCTGATTGCTGCAGCTGCTCAAGGTCCACGTGGCGATCCACATCCATCTGCTTAATGTCATACCACGCCGGCATCACATAGCCATTGTTTATAGTCACCGGTATCGATGGCGCATGGGGGAAAATAAAGCGAATACCAAGGCCATCAGGCAACTCCAGCTGAGACACAATAGACGCAAAATCATTGCCGTCAGCACCTAGACCATGGAGCCATATTACCGACGCGTTAACGTCGCGGCCTTTCGGATATTCCAATTCAACGGCGGGCAAAATGTGCATAGCAAGTTTCCTACAAACAAAATTAATCAGATGGGTTACTGTAAAGGCCAATTTATCACAGCCGGCAGGTGTCTAACTAACGCGCTGTGCAAAGGTTTTAATCACGTTTTTTTAGCGATACAATGTCCAAATCAAAGAAAAAGAGGTAGTTATGAAATATTTTCTTTCACTTATCATTTCACTATTGGCGCTACAAATCGCCAATGCTCAGACGGCTATTTATCAAGATGGCGTGCTCAGTGTGCCTAATGTTGCGGTAATAGAAGCTTCCGGTGCGAAATATTATTCGGATGTTCAGCTGCGGTTAGAGCCTGATGGCAATTTCAAATTGATGACATCCCAGCCTCACAGTCTGGTGGCAGTAGACTCGGTTAGTGTCAATATTACGGGGGCGCTCGCGATTCAGGTGAGCATCACAGTCAGTGGCAATAAGTCAGTTCCCTGCGTGCGGTTGTTAGAGCCTGGCATTGCCCGCAACGAGTCTAGTTTTGTTGTTGCACTAGCGGAGAGCACCTTAGGGCCAGCCGAGACCTGCATCGCCATGATCGATCCGTTTGAAACAACAATAAGTTTGAATGTCAGCGGCTTGAGCGCTGGCACTTACAATGTTGATGTTAACGGCGTGAAAACCAGCTTCGAGCTGGCCACCGATAACCCCTAAACAACACGCTCTAAATTAAGCGCCGACAATCGTCGGCCTTATGCTGAGATGATCCGTGATTTGCTCATAGGCTAAGGCAAATTCAAGCACCTGCTGGTCCGCACCAAACCGCCCCATCACCTGCATACCCATTGGCCTACCCTGCCCATCGAAACCTACAGGTACATTAACAATCGGCAAACCCGATAGGCTGCCAATGATCACTGCTTCCATCCAACGGTGATAGGTATCCATTGTCCTGCCGTCTACTTCGGTGGGCCAGTGCAGTTCTTTGTCGAATGGGAACACTTGGGCCGTGGGCAGTGCGATGAAATCATAGCTGTCCAATAAGCGAGTCAGCTCACTGTACCAGTCACGGCGAATCTGCTGCGCTCGGTAAATGTCCTCCGCTGACAAAAGGTATGACTGTTCTATTTCCCAACGAAGTTCAGGTTTTAGCAACTGTCTGGTGTCAGTATTTTCATAGTAATCGCGATAGCTAATGCGAGACCAGTTGCGCAGCGTTATCCAGCTATGCCACAGGTCATCCATGTCAAAGTCCGGCACTAATGCTTCTACTACCGCGCCCGCCGTCTCCAGTGAATTTAGATTGTTTTGACACAAGTCCAAAATTCCCGATTCCATAGGCAGATGACCATCTAAGTTGCCCAGCCAAGCTATGCGAACTTTGGTTAAATCTAAAGCCGCGAACTGATCAGCCCCCGGCAATGCGTAAGCCAGCGCCTGCGGCTGTTCGCGATCTGGCGGCGACGCCATCGTGTGGAGCAGAGCGATGGTGTCTTTGGTGTTTCTACCCATCGGTCCAGAAGTGGACAGGCTGCGCTCAAACGGATTCGAGCCGTCCATTAATCCAGTGCTGGGCCTAAACCCGATCACATTATTAAAGGCCCCGGGATTGCGCAGCGATCCCATCATGTCACTGCCATCAGCCACCGGGAGCATGTGTGTGCCAAGCCCGCTGGCTGCCCCACCACTGCTGCCACCTGCGGTGAGCATAGGGTTATAGGCACTGCCGGTGGCGCCAAATACCGGGTTATAGGACTGAGAACCCAGCCCAAATTCCGGGGTATTGGTCTTGCCAATAAACAGTGCGCCATTGCTTCGCAAGCGTGCCACCATATCGCTATCTTGGGCCGCGATTCTATCGGCAAACATGGGTGAGCCGCTGGTAAAACGCAGGTCTTTAACGGCGGCTAAATCTTTTACGGCATGGGGCATGCCGTGCATCCAGCCTTTGTAGTCACCGTTTGCCAGCTGGTCATCACTGGCCCTTGCTTGGGCCAACAGCACATCATCGGCCACCATACTCACAATGGCGTTATAGGCTGGGTTAACTCGATGAATGTAATCCAGATAGGCAGTCATGGTTTCGACGCAGCTGACATCCCCTTGGCGTATAGCCGCTGACAGGGCGGTGGCGGTGAAGTCAACGATATTTGAAGGCAGGCTAGCAGAAGACTGCGCGGCAAATACCCAGCTGTTGGCCCACGGCAGGCTGGATGCCAGTATTGCGGTTTTTTTCAGAAAAGATCGGCGCTTCATAAACCCCCCATAAGGCCAAAAAACTAGCGTTTTAAACCACTGATTACTCGCCTAGCAAAGCCAATGTCAGGCCGTTGCCTAGCTCAACATACGTACTTCGCGCTGCGGAAAAGGAATTGCAATATCGTATTCTTCCAAGGCGTCTAGCATCGCCTTGTTGCTAGCATATTTAAGCTCATGGTAGAGCTCAGTTTTGACCCAACAACGGATGCCTATATTGATCGAGCTATCGCCAAATTCCTCAATGCCTAGCTGCATCGGTCGGCTTTTGCTCAGCCCTTTTAGCTCGGACAATTTTTTCTCAATCGCCTGAGTCGCAAGTTCGATATTACTGCCGTAGGCAATGCCAATGGTTAATTCCAGCACCGTGTCTTCGTGGGAATTATGAATAATCTCTCCCACGATATGCTTATTGGGAATAGTAATGATTTCGCCGTCTTCGTTGGTTAGCATGGTGAATGCCAAGTGCACTTCTTTAACAATACCCCAAACCCCAAGCAGGCGTATGGTATCGCCCACCACAAACGGCCTGGACAGAATTATGCTTAAGCCAGCGCCATAGTTAGACAGCAAGCCTTGAACCGCTAGCCCAGCGCCCAAACCTAGTGCGCCGATGGCAGCTACGAAAGGAGTGATCTGAATACCTAGCTTGGGCAGCGCAATTACAATCGAAGAGACAATGATGGCAATCTTAGCGCAGCTTGCGAAAAATCGGCTAAGGGTAATGTCTAACCCTCTTTTCTCACACAGTGCGAGAACTAGCGTATTACCTTTACGGCCAAGAGCGAAGCCGACGACGATGATAATAATGGCACCGATAATTTGAAAACTATAGGTCACCAAGTAGGTGACTATCAAATTATAGATTTCTGTCGCCTGCTGTAATTCTGCTTCCATTGGCATTTATAGGCCCTAAATTTTTATTGGTGTTAGTCGCCAGCAACGCATGCTTAGCCCACTTTATGCGTTCCAATTGGATAATTAATCAGACTACCTTTTTTGAGGAATAAACGGAATATTTAGTTTAATCAGGGACCAATAAGCGAGACAGGGTTTAAGCACGGGACGTGCAAACATAAAGCTCACTGAATTCTCTCTTATTGGTGCCGCTTGCCATTAAAATACTCAACTTCCCAATGGCCGCGCAAACTTAAGCAACAAATCCCATAAAGAAGCTATTCCTTTAAGCCTCTTGTCGAGACTCAGCCATATTTGCAGTTATTACTCACGCTGCATTACACTGGGGCAATGAAAATTAAACCCGCCCTTTTTATTGCCGCATTTATGCTGCTTAGCAGCGTCTCTGCTCAGCCCATGGTAGACCACCCTTCGCTGTTAGGCTCATGGGAAGGCGCCATGATGTTGGGCCACGATGATATGACCTTAGCGTTAACGATTATTGATGAAGACGGCCAGCTGCAAGCAAGACTGGTCAGCGCAGGGCTTGGGATTTATGGGTTGCCGGCAGATAGTTTTAGCGTCGATGACGGTAAAATAAAAGCCGCATTCAAACGCTTGGGAGCTGAGTTCACGGGTAAACTGCGGCTAGCCGAAGCTGGAGATAAGGTGCTGCGAATAGATGGCGACTGGTTTCAAAGCGCGGAGATGGTGCCCATTGTTCTCTTGCCAGTGGCGGCACCGAGCTTCTAGTCAAGCCCTATAGCTACGAACTAGGGGGTCGCACGTTCAACCAATTGCGTAGCAGTTAAGACAGCGCACAGCGCGGCCCCGCAGGGGGCGTAAACAGCCAAGCTGTTTACTGAATCAATCTTGCCTTCTTCCAGTTATGCGCCGACCAGCTTCAAGAAGTCTGTAGCGCTAACGAAACCCAAATCAACATCGCTAATCCTTAGAACGCGAAAAATGGCTTTAGTGACAGTCGCAGATCAATAGCACAAGATCGTTAACTTATTATTTGATCAGTGTCCCCCTAGTCCGTATTTCTTAGAGACTCTGTCAACTTGTAGGAGATTCAATAGTAGCTGTCTCGCAAATTTTGGCAATTTAGACGTCAAATAACACTCTGGCTCACTTAGCTTACAAGAAGAGTAGCGATCGTATGGATGCAAGTCCAACGAATTTCATTGCAGGCAGAGGGCGTATCAATGGGTTTAATCCAAATAAAGCAAGAGAATAACTATCAATGGATTTCAACTGCCTGTCTAGTTTAAAAGGCTAGCCAAGGGCGAAAATTATCAAGTTAAAAGTCGCTTTGAATCTAAGACTCAGATATAGCGGCTTAACTCGCGATTAGCTCTGCCCAGACGCTCTGCTAGAAGCCTGACAATGTAGGTATGAAGCGCGGCGGTGGAGCCTGGAAATTTCCGGCTCATCTCATCAAGCTGATTTTTATCGAGACGGAACAGCTCAGCATCGGATTCAATCCGCACACTGGCGGTTCGGTTTTCACCGGTATAAATCGCCATCTCGCCTAAAATAGCGCCGGCTTTGTATTTGCGTAGAATGCGTTCTTGCTGGTTAGGTACTTTCATGACGACAACAACCGTGCCGGAGCCAACGAAATACAGGCTTTCACCTTTGTCACCCTCTTGGAAAAGATAGTCGCCCGCTGCGCGGCGTTCTGAAACAAAAAAGGCAGACAGTAATTGCACATCTTTTTCAGCATAGGCAATGCGCCGAATAATGTCTGCAAGGCTGATATTCCTGTCATCGGAACTCTGCCGCAGATCCGTCAAGATTCGGCGCTCGCACCAGTCTACGGCTGTGTCTAACTGCTCTTTGTAGTGCCGCTCCCAAGTGAGATCAGTAAAGGTGAAGAAACCATGCCTGACTAGCTGCTTGATCGAGGTCTCATCGGCGCTACTAATCACAATATGAAAACCAACCCGCTCACTGAGTTGCGCTAATTTACTAAAGGTGACAATAGCCGATGTATCCAGCTGGCTCACATGGTGAAAGTCCAATACTAGAAAGTCGAAGCGGCTGCCTTCTTTCTCCATAATCCGAGTACGGATCGCGGTGATTAATTTGTCGGCGGTACCAAAAAAGATAAACCCTTGAAGAATTAAAATTAGAACCCGATTGCCCTCTTTGTTGAGCAGTTCTCTGGTTTCTAGATCTCTATCAACATTACTGGCGTGATCGCTGGCGTTAGTTTCTATTTTTATCACACTCAATTGAGAGTAGTTGACCACAAACAGGATGATGGCAATAAAGAAACCGAACGTCACACCCTGCAGAATGTCAGAAAATATAATCACCACGAGAATGATCAGTACAACCACATAGTCTGAAAGCGGCAGTTCTTCGCGGGCCTTCCACACCCAATCAATAAGAAACTCTAAGCCAACATAAATCAGCAGGCCGCCCAAGATAAACGTAGGCACCATTTCCATAAATTCAGCGCCAGCCAGCAGCGCCGCGCCAACCAATACCGAGTAGACCACCCCCGTCAGCCGATCTTTGCCACCAATTTTGTCCACCAAAGCGGTGTCGGAGACATCATGCACGCCGGGGAAACCGCCCACGAACCCGTTCACTATATTGGTAAGCCCCATCACCTGCAGCTCATGGTCTGGATTTAAATCTTTGCGGGCAATGAGCTCAATACCTGAGACATCAAGCAGCAGCATTATTGCACACAGCAGTGAAACCACGAGTATGCCGTCGAACTGTTCGAATACTGCGGTCCAATTGACTTGAGCCCAATAGTCAAAATGAAACACCGGCAGCATTGAGCCGGATGATTCTATCACCGGCACTAAACCTGATTCCGAGGCTTGCTCATGGCTTATGCCGGCGAGAAATAAAATGCCATAAAAAAGCACCAGAGCTAGCAGCAATATACCCGGCACAGACAGGCTGTTATCTTTGAACATTTTCCCCATGATTAAACACAGAGCTAAAATTCCAGCGGGGGTAATTAATTGAATAAACTGGCCATCGCCAAAAGAGGCCAAACTGGGTTCGACACCGGCAGCAACAGTGATGCCACCCTCGACGAAAATATAGCCGATACCGGCAAAGAAACCACCAGTGACAGGGTAAGGAATATAGCGGACCAAATTGCCCAGTTTGAGACGACCCAAAAGCAGCAGAAACAGACCGGTGATAACAGTGGTAACCATTATGGCGGCAATAATAGTGGCTTCGGCGCCGATGGAGTATTCTGAGCCGAAGCTGGTGTAAATACTGCCGACCATTACGGCAAACACCGGCACCAAGCCATTGCGCGGTGAACAGATTATGGCTTTATAATCGCTAAATAGCGCACCACCAACACCGGTCACAAAAGTGCCAACTAAAATAATAGCGATACCTGGAACCATTAGGCGCGGGTCAGTTTGTGCAAACAGCAGGGCAGCAACAGAGACTGCTACAGAAATATTTACCAGCGCTATGAGACTACCGGAAAGGATATTGGCGAAATAACTGGACTGCATCTTATTGTTTTTAGGCACAGATTTAACAAGGCCTAAGGATACTACCCACGTCTAGCTGTGACTAGGTATTTAGCCAATCTAACGGGAGCTAAGAGTCATTCAGGCGCAGGTTTTTAAACCTGCGTTGGGCTTGTTCGTTACAGGGCTAGTAAAACACTAGAGCAATTACTGCTGTGTTTTGAGAACCTGCTCTAATAATTATCATCATTGACGCAACAAAATGTGAGCCCTGCCTGTCTTACCTTTTACAGCTGACCTATAATAAGGCGTGTGTAAGAGGCGAACTTCACTATGACGAGATTCAAAACAATCAAGTCTTTATGGCTGGCATACTGCCTTCTGTTTAGCTCATCTACCCTACAGGCAACTACTTTGTTAGGCATGGATATCGATCAGATAGCCAATCAGGCCGAGTTGATTTTTGAAGGCGAAGTGACTCAGCGGCGTGCGCTGCAAGACAGCAATTCGGGTATCATCAACACCTATATTACTTTTCGAGTCTTAGATGTCATCAAAGGCAGCGCAGTTGGCGACACCCTTGAGCTCAAGTTTGCTGGCGGCGAATTTGCTGGCCAAATTGTTGAAGTAAGCGGATCGGTCTTACCTGCGGCGAATGAAACTGGCATCTATTTTGTCGAATCAGCTACCGAAGATATGCTAAACCCTCTACTTGGCTGGACCCAAGGTCATTTTACAATCTCAACCGATGCCGGTGCGCGCAGGGTTTTTTCTGCGACTTCCAAACCTGTCATTCAAGTGCAGGCCATGGCTGGCGTTCCAGCAGCTATCAAAGCGCCCCAATCTCTGATTCAGGGCAAAGACGGTGTCGCCGCAGGAGTATTGACCCAAAGTCGTGCGCTGCGGACCAACCAAGCGCTAACGGTAGATCAATTTAAACAGCGTATCCGCAGTATGATCGAGTAGCTCATATTGCTCCGCGCTCTCCCTACACTAAGCTGTCTACTATTTTCCTATCAGGCAGCAGCTTTTGAACCTTCTGGCAGCAGCTGGCAATTTCCCACGGCCAACTTTACAGCTAGCTTAATTGGCCTATCGCCAAGCGGCGAAAGCTGGAGTAGTGCATTCAAGCGAGCACTGGGAGAATGGACAGATCAGACTACGTTTGAATTTTCCTCCAACGATGGGGTCCGCGACCCTTGCAGCGGCAGAAACACCTCGGCGTTTGGTGACGGCGTCAGCAGCGCCGCGTTCACTGAGTCTCAATGCGGCGCCGCCTTTGGTGCCAATGTGTTAGCTGTCACCTTGAAAACCGTCAGCTGCCCGACCTCAAGCTGTACCGGCAATCGAACCATCACAGAATCCGACATAATCTTCAGCCAGTCAGTGAATTGGGATGTGTACAGCGGGCCAACTAGAAACGGAGTAAGAGACTTCTATCGAGTTGCGCTGCATGAGCTTGGCCATGCAATTGGTTTGGAACACGAGCCAAACGCAGCGGCGATTATGCAGCCGTTTATTAGCAGCCTTGATGCATTGCAAAACGACGATGTAACTGGGGCCAATTTTATTTATGGCAAAGACATCACCTTCCCATCCATCTATGGCATCGACATTATTTTACCATTGGCAAGCGAGATTTTGGCGCCTAGCGGTAGCGTCACGCTCACAGGGTTGCTGAGTCAGGCGGACAGTAAACTTGATAACCGCCCTATCGACATCTATCAGTTCACATTGGCTAGCGACTACAGCGTGGATATGAGGCTTAGCTCGAACGAGGTCAATCCGCTGCTGTATCTAGTTCGAGTAAACTCAGCGCAAGTAGCGATTCCAAACTTTTCGTTTAGCAACGACAATTTTGGCATAGGCACAAACTCTCGAATTAGTACTACCCTGCCGGCGGGAACCTATTGGGCTGGCGTTACCACTGCTAACAGCACAGACTTTGGCACCTATACATTGTCGCTGTTGGCTAATGCTCAAACCACTGGTTTGAGTAGCACTGATACTTTTGTGTCCGTGTATGGCGCCACTGCGCAGGTAAACCCCAACCCTATAATTACCGGCGAGCTTTCCCAAAGCGACTTCAAATTTAACAATCGGTTTATGGATATTTTTCAGATCACAATCGACAGTGAAATCAGCTTGAGATTCGACCTCAGTGCGAATGGCCTTGATACCAGATTGCTGTTAGTTCAGGTGAATCCTGATCAAAGCTTTGGCGAGTTGTCACTAGAAAATGATGGTAACGGCAACGGCACCAACTCCAGTATCCAGACATCACTGTTGCCTGGTACCTACTGGCTGGGAATAACAAGTTTTAGCCCAAATGCCACAGGCGATTACCGAATCGATACGAGGGTTGTTTACGTCACGCCGGACAGTGGCTTGTATGCCACTGATGTTAAATGAAACAGAGAAAATGTTGAAAACGGCGCCCCACTTTATACCCCGTTAAATCATGCAACCCTGTGCAACCTCGACTTTAGCTTTAAAAAACCTCACCCAACGAGCGGCCTTGCTAACACTATAAAACATTAAAAACGTGTTTTTACATTGTAAATTGGGAAGGTGGATAGCTATTTATTTTGGCCAATAGCTTTTTCCCTGTTGGCAAACTGTATCTTTAACATAGACGTTAAATCCTTTCTCTAAGATGCTCGTTTGAGCAACCTGGACTTCCCAGCTTTTACTAGACACTTTCTAGCCTTGAAAAATTGTCTTCTTCAAACTTCATTGGAGATACGCCTCCAGTATGACTATGCCGCTTTATCGGATTGTAGAACATCTCTATAAAATTGAATATCTCCATCCTCACGTCATCTCTTGTTGAGTATATCTTCCTTCGGGTTGCGCGCTTTTTAAACGTGGGGAAAAAGATTTCAGCAACAGCATTGTCTTGGCAGTTTCCTCGGCGCCTCATGGATGGTTTAAGATTTTTTGCCCCTAAGAATGCCACGTAATCTGCGCTGCTGTATTGGCTGCCCTGATCACTATGGACTAACACCTTAGTTAAGTTCGGCAATCGCTTCACCAGTGGATTTTATGTGTGCTTGATCCAGATAAGGTAAATATTTTATGGAGTGGCCTGACCTATTCTCAGACTGGCAACCTGTTCGCTAGACGCTGGTGGGCTGTTATTACCCCAAGACCGACGCACATGATTTACCACAGCAACAATTTCTTCATCAGTAAGTGAATTGCCAAATGGCGGCATAGCAGCGGCATAGGCCACTCCGTCGATTACCTTGTTAGCAAGTCCATAAAGTATGGTATTTATTTGCTCCGTAGGATCATCTGCCATTACTGCTGGATTATTAACTAACGATGGAAAAACTCCACTTAGCCCTGTACCACTTTGTTGATGGCAGGACGAACAGTTGTTTCCATAGACTTGTTTACCTAGCACGAATGAAGCATCACTATCGCTTGCTTGTAAAATGCTTGGCCTCTCGTTGCTGGCAACGGTGCTGCGTATTTCCAGTTCATCTGTCAGGGCTGTAGAGATGTACCCAGCACCCCAACCTATAACAACTAATGCAAGAACCCATGCCCAGGTTGGAACTGGCGCAGGCGTCTCAATCAACCCTGGTTCAAATTCATCACCAATATGGCTGCCGTAGGCATTCACTAGCACTTCTATATTACCGGACAAGGTGTCGCCATCACTAATACCATGTACAGCAATGGCCGGACCATTGTGAACCTTGAAGCTCATTAAGCGTTGACTCGTACTCCCGTCATTCGCAATTGTCCGAAACACAAGGGTATGTTCCCCATCGGGAATGGTTTCCGTTTCGAGTTTAAATTTTTCTGGCGGAATAATAACCTTAATCGGCGTCTCATTATCGTCAAGATAGATCTCAATGCGCACAGTCTTCATCCTCCTTCAGAATTCTGTTCTTAATGTGCTCCTGATCTTCTTCGTGCGGCCAAATGCTGACCTTTACAGCGCGATAGAAAGAATAAACGACAATAATGCTGGCGACTGCAACAACCATCATACCCGGAATATTAAGCACCGTTATATCCGGCCCATGCCCATTGAGGGCACTTTGTAAGGTAAACAAGAAATCTCTCACCGAAGCCATTAAGGTGCGACCTCGATTTGTTTGAGTGACTGTAGATAGGCAACTAGAGACAGCGCATCTGAAGTGGCTACGATAACCGTACCTTGTGGTTTGAATCGATCCGGTACACTCACCACAACATCATTTTCTGCTGCTTCGATTTTTTCTTCGAAATACCAAGGGTACGCTGGCATTACAGAGCTTGCCACTACGATGCGAGGATTGTACAAATGAATCAAATTCCACACATCGCTCGGTTGACGTACTCCAACATTACTTAAATCTGGACCGGTGCGCTGAGTGCCTAACAATGGAGGAGACTCCAGCGCATAATCACCAGCGAGTGACCCGCGACCGTAAGGAGCATCAACCGGTAGGTCGCGAAGGAATTGAGTATGACAGGTGCCACACCCTTCTTTCAGATAGAGTGCGCGACCTCTAGCGATCAATGAGTCAGGCTCTATAATTTCAATGCCAGGCAAAGGTACTGTTTTTTGAGCTTCAAACGCAGGAAGGATCGCCACGGTGAGAGTTAAGATAAAAAAGATAGTGCTGGATGTGGCAACCAACAGCTTGTGGTTCGTATCTAAGCTCATACCGCTACAGCCTTAGCAAGCAAATCTGCTTCGCGTTTTGGTCGCATGTTGTAGAGATTTACTATAAACACAATATGGCTAGCTACCATCATAAACCCGCCAATGGAGCGCCAAAGCCACATTGGTCTCGCGGCATCGACAGAGGCGATAAACGAGTCTCCTGCCACCCAAGATGTACCCTGAAGAATGCCGGCAGCGGATATTGAAATAACGTAGAGGGAACCGCCGACAAATGCCAGCCAAAAGTGCAGCCCCATGGCGCCCTCAGACAATCCGTTACCCGTAATTCGAGGAACCAACCCATAGATTGCACCCCAGATTGCAAAAGAGACAAAGCCATACATAGCCAGATGAGAATGTCCTACCGTGAAATTTGTAAAATGCCAATAAACATTCGCAGAGCGAAATGCTTCGAGCGTACCTTGTGTTGAGACTAGCGCGTAGCCCCAAATTCCAGTTAATAAAAAAATGATCGCATAGCTGCGACGTACTTTATGCCAAGATCCGCGAGCCGTTAAAAAGAAATTACCTGACCCTGACCACACCGGAACCATCATGCCAACACTGAACAAAATTGCCGTTGTCTGCAACCACCAGGGTACCGGGCTAAAAATATAATGATGAGCACCAATCAACGTATAGAACAGCAAATTAGTCCAGAATCCCAGCACTCCTAAAGCATAGGAATAGATTGGCTTACCAAGCAATCTCGGCAGCGCGTAATAGGTGATACCCAACACCAACGGTGTGAACCATAGTCCCACGCCGGTGTGCATATAGTAGCCTCCGATTATGATGTTACCCATGCCCTCCTGATAGAAGGGTAAATAGGCAGTAATAGACAAGATGGTCATCCAAGAAAAGGCGCCCAGAATATACCAGTTAGAAATATATATTTCTGGAATGGCACGCCTAGCAACAGTTTGATAGCAGGAATAAAAAATCAGGATCAGCCCAACTGCGTAAAAAATGGCGACGGGGGCGATGACTTCGCGATATTCTTGAGGGCCGTTACTGATACCTAAAGAGAGTGTGATTAAACCCATTAGCAAAGACACATTCCAAAGCTGCAACCCAACCCATGCCGCTTTAGGAGCTTGCAGAGGGATTTTAGAAGTACGTGCCACCACAAATAGCGTTAGCGCCATTAATGCCATGGAAGTCCAACCGAAGAACACTATGGTGGTATGAATGGGACGAATTCGACCGAAAGAAAAAAAACTGTATTCAACTGCTTCGGGCCAGTAAAGTTTGATTGCGGCCAATAAACCATACACCGTGCCGACGATCAGCCAAAACGATCCCCAACAAAGAAAGTGATAAATAAGTTTTACGGACTCAGGTTCAGTTCCGGCGGGCGGGGTAAGCGTGGCATTCATACGAGGATCCTTTAAAACAGGCCCAAGCTGCAATACGGCTTTCGGGTTAAATGCAGCGAGAACAAATTGACCGTTGACGGCAACATAAAGCAACCGTTACAAAAGAGCAAATATGTTTCAGAGTGTTCAAAACTCTCTAAAATCGGAAGCAGTCGGCTTAGAAAGTCACTCTTCTTTCCAGCCAATGTAGCAATGCAGTACAACCCAGTTATTGTCATCATGAAGAAACGCTTGCTCAAAGCGGGCAACTGCAAAATGCTGATCGTTGACGCTGCAATGCGACAGCTGGTACATATTATTTACGGTGTCCTGAAAACCAGAACACCATTTAATGAGAATTTAAGTGGAGCTACTGCTTGATATTCAATACGGTATCTGACCTCTTCGATTGATTCTATCCTTTTAGTCTTGGCAGACTTAGATCAACCCTTCTTTCCTTGCGACTCGCTCTAAAGCCCTCTCCATCCGAGCTCGTACGCTGGCTGTGACCATATGTAAGTAAGCGTGCAGCTCTGCATCCTTGGTATCTCGACTCTCACAGGCAGCACTGTAAGCTTCAAATGCCGTCAAGCTCAACACGATGTCGACAATGTGATTAGGACATTCGCATTCCAAAGTAGAAGAGGCACCCGCCAGTCTCGCCAACTCTTGCTCATCAAACAGGCGCCCTGGCACCTCCATAGGCGCGCCTTCTATATCTTTGGGCTGGGGCTTGGCCTTCTTTTTCGGCTCCGCCAAGCGCAGTGGTGCAGAGCTCAACAAGCTCAGCAGTTCTCGGGGATTAATTGGTGTCTGTGCAGTGTGCACGCCAAGCTGCTGTAAACTTCGCACGTGCTCACGTCGACCAAAACCGTAAGTCACTGCGACTCGATCGGCCCCGCTGGCGTCGATTAGCTCGCGCACCAAATCTTCCATGCTGACTAGCAGGGTTGGGGCTTCAATAATCAATGCGTTTGGCTGCAGACGGCGAATATCAGCTTTGAAGTTGGCAATGGATGCACTGCATGCAACGACTTCAATGTTGGCGGGCAGTTCATCCTGCTTCTCAAACCGCGCCGTCAGGTAATAACCCAGCACCGCAACCCGCAGAGGTGTTTCCTGGAGCCGCTCGCGCGAGCTCGATTGGCGGTCTAGTTCTCCAATTAACTCTTTCAGATCAGCCGTATCCAACTGTGCGATCTTGCCGACTGACTCACCTCTATCAACTAGGTGCTTAATCATGATCAACCGCTCAACATTGTTTGGACTGTACATGCGGCGACCGTTTGTGGCGCGCTCAGTATCAACGGCCTGATAGCGCCGTTCCCAGCTACGTAATAAATGCTGGCTGATGCCCGTAAGCTGAGAGACAGCCGCGATTCCAAGCAGTGTGCCTGCGGTTTTTTCCATCATTTCCCTTTGAATTCCACTCACTAGATTTAAATATAAGGCGTCGGAGGAAGAAGGAAACGCAAGGTTTCTAACAACTCTTCAACAGCCGCTATCTTAAGTAAGGTTGGCGATATTAATAGAACCTTCCAAAAATCGCAATATGTTAAGATTATGTCTAATTAACATATTGACAAATGTTAGACACATGACTAATCTTTTGACTGTTTTATCGGTAATCGCTCTGAAATTCCACGTATTAGTCTGTTTGTCTAAGGAATGACCAATAGGTTGCTGGAAGACTGCCGAGTTCGGTTTTTCATATTTATCTACTATTTGGGAGTTTGTTATGGAAATTACTACTGGCCAATACGAGTTGGTCTACAATTTTTTCTCATTCACGATCGCTGCTATGGGTTCTGCGACCGTGTTCTTCTGGCTAGGACGATCACAAGTCGCCCACGCCTACAAAACCGCTCTAACAATCACCGGACTGGTGACTTTTATTGCGTTCTATCACTACTTACGTATCTTTGAAAGCTGGACTGAAGCTTATGAAGTAGTCAACGGCACCCTCGTCCAGACCGGCGTGGCCTTTAATGACGCCTACCGTTATGTGGACTGGTTGCTAACAGTACCTCTTCTGTTGATCGAATTGATTCTGGTGATGAACCTGTCCCGCAGAGAAACTTTTTCCAAGGCAACACGCCTCGGAATTTTAGCGGCTATCATGGTAATCCTAGGCTATCCGGGAGAAGTGGCATCTGACCTCGGCACTCGCTGGATATGGTGGGCCGCCGCGATGATTCCTTTCCTGTGGATTGTCTACGATCTATTTGCTGGTCTAAGCGAATCAATCGCTTCTCAACCCGCTGACGTGCGAAGCCTAGTCAACTCAGCTCGTTGGGTAACCGTACTGAGCTGGTCTTTTTATCCAGTGGTATTCCTGTTTCCTATGCTGGGTATCGAAGGCAATACAGCGGCTACCGCTGTGCAAATCGGCTACACCATAGCCGATATTGTGGCTAAAGCCGGATTTGGAGTACTGATCTATATGATTGCCGTGCGCAAGTCCGAAGTTGACCACCAATCTATCGGTAAAGCGCAGGCCGCGTAAGCTGAACTGAACCCGAGCGGCCTTCGCGGCCGCTCGCTTCTTCGACGTTTATCCATAAAGGTATAGCGATGAATCAGATTAAACATAGCGAAATGAATGAAATGCTGGACCAGATGAACCAGTTGATTCGCCAAACATGTGTTTCTTCTCTGGATTCAAACAACGATCTCACTCGGGCGGTTGAATTCCATTTAAACCTCAGCGGCTCTCAGTCACGGGCGCAACTTTGTCTTTCCGCCAGCTTGGCGCTGGGTCTTGAAACCCACGATGCTGTTCGTCTGGCAGCTGCAGTCGAGTGCCTCCACAACGCATCTTTGATCCAAGACGACCTGCAGGATGGAGATACTCATCGCCGAGGCCGACCGGCTATCTGGCACAAATACGGCGCCAACACCGCCATAAATACGACCGATTTAATGATCGCCTCAGCTTTCGCGCTTGTAGTTTCAGTCGATGGTGGAAGCCATGCAGTTCGACTGGTAAGCATAATGCAGAGGGCGATCGCCATTACCCTCCAGGGCCAAACCCGAGACCTGAACAGCCTAGGAAGCTCAGACCTGAAATATTCACTTTCGGTGGCGGAAGAAAAGTCCGGCCCGTTGTTTGCGCTCAGCCTAGAGTTACCCCTAATCGTTTCCTATCACGACGATTTCCTAGAAGACGCGAGGCAGGCTGGTTCCTGCCTCGGCGCAGGTTATCAGATCATTGACGACCTACAAGATTCGAGCAGGGATCAGAAGAGTGAAAATAGTGCCAACCTGGTTCTGATTATGGAACGTACTCTTAACAAAAGGGATGCAGAGATTCAAGCCGAGGCACTTGCATCCCATTATCTGCAACAGGCTGCCGAGCTGGCAAGCAGGCTGCCCAGCAGCTGCGCTGAGCTGCTTATTGGTCAGTGCAATAATTTATTGTCCAACCTAGCGCGCGAGGCTGCATGAATCACGCCGTCGTTATCGGTGGCGGATTTGGTGGCATTGCTTCAGCTTTGCGGCTCAAAGCCAAGGGATACCATGTCTCCGTGGTGGACCGCTGCGCCCGACTTGGTGGCCGGGCTCAAGTCTTCGAACGGGATGGTTTTAAATTCGACGCCGGGCCTACCGTCATTACAGCTCCATTTTTGTTTGATGAATTATTTGAGCTTCACGGAAAACGCCGCGAAGATTATGTTGAATTCGTTCCCTTAGATCCTTGGTATCGATTTCAATTCGCCGACGGTGATACTTTCGATTACGGCGGAGAAATGGAAGATACCGAAGCCGAAATTGCACGCTTCAGTTCCGAAGATGTTGATGGCTATCGGCGCCTGGTCGCACACTCTGAAAAGATTTTTGACGTAGGCTTTACTGGACTGGCGGATAGGCCATTCCACACCCTTACTTCTATGTTGGCACAGGTCCCAGCATTATTGCGGCTCAAGTGCTACCGCACCGTTTGGCAAATGGTTTCCGCACATCTGAAACACCCTAAGCTGAGGCAGGCATTTTCTGTGCAACCTCTGCTAGTGGGCGGAAACCCCTTTGACACCACCAGCATCTATGGGTTGATACACTTTCTGGAACGCCGCTGGGGCATTCATTTCGCCATGGGCGGCACCGGCGCTCTGGTTGATGGGCTGTCGCGCCTAATGGATGAACTGGGAATTGAAGTCCACCTTAACACCACAGTTGAAAAAATTCTGGTGAGCGACAACCGAGCCCACGGTGTTCGACTCGCTGACGGCAAGGTTATGAATGCAGACGTGGTCGTTTCTAATACTGACCCAATGCATTTGTACAGCAAATTACTCGATAACACTGAACAATCCTGGTCAGCCAAAGTTAAAACCCGCCACAACAAATTATCCATGGGCCTGTTCGTACTATATTTCGGCACCGACAAGACCTACCCCGATATTGCCCATCATACAATTTGGCTTGGGCAGCGCTATCGAGAGTTGCTCGATGATGTCTTTAACGGCACCACGCTGCCCGAAGATTTTTCGCTGTACCTGCATCGCCCAACTGCTACCGACCCAAGCTTTGCACCGGCCGGCTGCGATTCTTTCTATGTATTAGCACCGGTGCCAAACCTGAATGCCGACATAGACTGGAGTGTACAGGGACCAATTTTGCGCCAGCGCATAATCGAATCTATGAGCGAGCACATGTTGCCAGATCTAGAGCAGCACCTGGTAACCGACTTTTACATGACGCCTGAGGACTTTGCCAGCGACTACCTCAGTGTTGGCGGGGCCGGCTTTTCGGTGTCGCCACTATTTACCCAATCTGCCTGGTTTCGTTATCACAACAAGGCCGAAGGACCAGACAACCTTTACCTAGTAGGCGCCGGCACCCACCCTGGGGCAGGCCTGCCTGGTGTGGTCTGCTCTGCCAAAGTATTGGACCGGCTGATACCCGAGCCTGCAACTGTGGTTCGCCCGCTACCAGCTTAGGAGACAAGCATGGCGCTTTTTAATCCAATCGACCAAACGGCTGAACCTGCTGTCAACGTACTGGCTCAACACGGCAAGTCATTTCGCTTCGCCGGCAGATTTCTTGGCAGACAACAACTCAAAGACTGCGCGAGGCTCTATCGTTTCTGTCGTTTCGTCGATGATCTGGTGGATGAGTCGGCAAACCCAGTTTTTGTTAAAGCCCAACTGCAGCGCATTGAACAGGACATCAAGCGGGGCCAGAGCCACGACCCGGTGCTGCAGGACTTTATTGACCTGTCTACTGCTTACAAAATGGACCAGGCAGTGATCAATGAACTTGTTAAGGGTATCGCGTCAGACCTAGACGGAGTCCTAATACAAGATACTGCGAGGCTTCTGAAGTATTGCTATAGGGTTGCCGGCACCGTTGGACTGCTGATGTGTGATATCCTAGGGGTCTCTGATGAGAAGGCTAGGGCCCATGCGATCGACCTTGGTATCGCTATGCAACTCACCAACATTGCGCGCGACGTTAAGGAAGATGCAGCAATGGGCCGCCGATACATTCCCGCCGACTGGATAGGTGCCATATCACCCAGACTGATTACAGAACCTGATATGCTGCTCAGCTGCACGCTGAGCTCTGGCGTTAAGCGGTTGCTGGCCATGGCTGAGTGCTACTACCGCTCTGGCCAGCAGGGCCTAAAATACCTGCCGTCACGGGCCAGACTGGCCATCGCCATAGCAGCCAATGTTTACCGGGAAATCGGCAACATTATAAGAGAAATGGATTTCGATATCTGGAGCGGGCGGGCGCGTGTTAGCTTTTTTCGCAAAGTCCGCGTGGCCATTGGAACTACTTTCGGTCAGTTCCGCAGTTCATCCTACGTCCCCCATGACCATAAACTGCACACGCTGCTAGCAGGACTTCCCCATGTTAACGAATCCAACATATGACAAGGATATGCTCTTTGATCTGGTCATAATCGGCGGTGGTTGCGCTGGATTATCGCTGGTGCGCGCACTTTGCCAGCAGGCAGTCTTGCCGGAACACGTTCCCACTACCCTTATCATCGAGCCTCGCAGCCATTATATTGATGACCGTTCTTGGTGTTTCTGGGAGCACGAGAAAAATGTTGATGACACACTAGTCGCCAAATCCTGGCCCGCGTGGGAATTCAGCACCCGCGAAAAGCGCCGACGTCACACTTCCACCGAAGGTTGGCATTATCACTACGTGCCATCTATTCGATTCTACACCCACGCTGAGAAGCTGATCGCTCAGCATTCTAATATGACTCTCAACCGCGGTGAACATGTTGTAGAAGTCATCCCAAACAGTAAATACCTGCAGGTCAAAACGTCTTCCGGATCATTCAAAACCCGCCTGCTAGTGGACACACGAATACCTCAGTCCATCGACGTTGACGCTGCCACGCTCAAACAGGTGTTCTACGGCGTCGAAGTCGAATTCGAGCACGACTTGCTTCAGGATGACGCCGCGCTGATCATGAATAATATGCGCACCGATGAAAAAGGCTTTATCTTTGACTATGTGCTGCCTCTTAGCCCTAAGTCCGGCCTATTCGAAGTCACCCGTTTTGCCAACGATATGATACAACCTGAGTCACTGCGTGCAGCCGCCTGTGAATTGGTTAACCGCCACGGGCAGCAAAACGGTTTCAAAATTCTACGGGAAGAGTCTGGCATGATTCCAATGGGCCTGCCGACTCTGCCTGAATCAGGCGATTTCCGCTGGATTCACGCCGGCATCGGCGCCGGCTCCGCTCGCGCCTCTACCGGATATGCCTTTCAGCGTATCCAGCGCTGGGCTGTAAGTTGCGCACATGCGGTTCTCAACAAGCGCGAGCTGAAAAGCCCTGAGGTAGACCGGGCTTACATAGCATGGATGGATAACACTCTTCTACGCACGCTTCGTGACCATCCCGAACTTGGGCCCGATTTATTTTTCGCCCTAGCAAATGGCGTTAGTCCTGATCGACTTCTACGATTTCTCACCGATCAGCCTCGTAGCGCCGACCTTCTGGCCGTAATAGCCAGCTTGCCCAAGATGCCTCTAATACGTTCGGCTGTAGGCAGCGCCTTTACCAGGACATCATCACGTCGAGGGGGTGATAAATGGCGGGAAGCTTAATTAAAGTATTTAAAGTATTGCCACCAAGGCTCGCTTTCAGTTTTGCATCGCTGATAGCGATCATTGGCTATCACTTGTGGTTGCGGAATAACACGATGGACCAACTGTTTGTGTTCGCGGCCCTGCTGATTATGACTGGCTTGCCCCACGGCGCAATTGACCCGGCGCTTGCTCGCCGCGCAGGTCTCTGGCGTGGGCCTGCAGGCTTGCTGGCGTTTTCTTTGACTTACTTTATTGGCTCGGTTGTCCTAGTGGGCATATGGTTCTTGCAGCCCGAACTGCTGGTTATACCGCTACTGATACTTTCGGCTTGGCATTTTTCCGGCGACTGGCTAGCTCACTTTCGCAAAGCGGTAAGCGTCTCTATCAGCATCGCTGTGATTACACTACCAGCTTTGTTTCATGCCGACGCGGTCACCTCCATCTTCGATTTGCTGACGCCTCAATCCAGCTCGATAATCGTCTACTGCATGGCTTGCGGGGCCGTCATGAGCACTCTTTATGTGTTCGTGGGCTGCTTCGTCAACCCGCGCCCCCGCGCTACAGCACTGATAGAACTGTTAATACTTTTTGGCTCGGCGCTAGTACTTCCGCCAATTCCGTATTTCACTATTTACTTCTGCCTGCTACACAGCCCGCTGCATTTACGTGACTCTCTGTTTGAATTGGGAATCACTGAAATGTTGACCTATGCAATTCCTTTTACTCTGTTAAGCATTGCGGCGGGCTTTTTGTTCATGGCAAATCTTCCCGCTGTTGAAATTACAGCGCAGATCATCCAAGTAATTTTTATCGGCTTATTTGCCTTAACTGTTCCACACATGGTGATTATCGAACTGTTGAAGTCTAAGCAACTTAGGACGCAATCATGAGCGAAATTCTCAAGCGTAAAACCGACCACATCGACTTAGTTTTGAAACAGCGACAAGAGACACAGGCACAAATAAGTCCGTGGGATGAAATTCAGTTAACCCACAACGCACTGCCAGAAAAGGACGTGCTCTGCTTCGACCTGTCTACAGAATTTCTTGGCAAGCGACTGCGCATGCCTTTTTTGATCAGCTCGATGACCGGCGGTCCATTCAAGGCAGAACGAATCAATGCCCATCTTGCAGAAGCTGCGCAGGAACTTGGGATCGCCTTAGGAGTCGGCTCGCAGCGCATCGCTCTGCTTAGCGCCGGAAGTAGCGGTCTTAATGAACAATTGCGCAAATGGGCGCCAAGCATCCCTCTCTACGCCAACCTAGGCGCAGCGCAACTGCGCGAGGATTTCTCGTTGGCGGATATTCAGCGCGCAGTCGACATGATCGAAGCTGACGCGCTGATTATACATCTAAACTGCCTGCAGGAAATGATGCAGGAAGATGGTGACACCGACTGGCGCGGTTTGCTCGCGGCAATCGAAATTTTGACCGATCGTATTGGAATTCCAGTAATTGCAAAAGAGGTCGGCATGGGAATTTCTGCTGCTACTGCCGTTCGACTTGTTAACGCAGGTGTTCAAGCAATTGATGTTGCTGGCAAAGGCGGCACCAATTTCATCCAAGTGGAAGCCAGCCGCAGCGCCAACGCAAAAATACGCGCCCTCGGCGAAGTGTTTAAGGACTGGGGAATTACCACTCCGGATGCAGTGACAGCGGTTCGCGCCAGCCTTCCCAATATTCCGCTGATTGCATCTGGCGGCATACGACACGGACTAGATGCTGCCAAAGCCATTAAACTTGGCGCCAACATCGTTGCTCAAGCCGGCCCCGTGTTGCAAGCCGCGACTGAGTCCACTCAGGCGGTGCTCGACCATTTCGACATTATGGAATCCGCCCTGCGAATCGGCTTAGCTTGCTCAGAGGATTTGCCACTAGACAAAGCCTCATAGCTGTTTGATGCATGCTTCGTTGAGAATAGCTGCGCTAAACTGCTTTGCTTATAGGAAGTACAAAAGCTATCCCCAAATCGAAAACTTGTCCAGTTGGTCATTCCTAGGATATCTGTTGCAGTGACCAATTGAACCTACAAGCGCCTTCCTCGCGAAAGAAATAAAGTAAAATACCGCTTCATTAGGCAACAATCAGTTATCTACCCAGTGCGGATACTGTGTCGAGAAATGCTGGTGAGCAAGTCTGCCTACTATGACTGGGCTAAACGGCCAGCCAAGCTGATTAGCGCTGCGACACTGCACTTATACCGGCGGGCTAAAGCCTTGTTTAAGGCGAGTCTAGACAGTCGTGAACTGGCTAAAAATTGCGTCAAGAAGGCTTTAATATTAGACGTTATCGTACACGCACAATCATGAGGAAATCGAAGTTAACCGTGAAACCGCGGATTGCCTATAAGGTACTACGAAACGAAAATACAGTGATCAAGTAGCGGACAACCTGTTGAATCAAAACTTCAACCCTGTTGCAGCGAATGAGGTGTGGGCTGGTGAGATCACCTATCTAAGAACAGCAGAGAGCTGGATGTAACTGGCTATTGTGATGGACTTGTACTCACGCCGTATTGTTGGGAGGCACATCGACAAACGGATGACAGCAGATTTGATTAGCAAGGCGATGATCAAAGCCATAAAATCACCATAGGGAGTGATAGACTAGAGGTCTAGAGAGTAAAATTCAGCCACTAATCACTCTCAAATTTTATCGATACCCCTCATTGGACCCTCGATACCCCGCGATTCAATGCGACATCATGAGACTTACTGCGATTGTGCGATTGATAGGCAATAAAAAAGCCCGTAAACATTGAGCTTACGGGCTTTCTTGTGACTTAACAGGACTAAGTCAGGACGTTTACCCTGAGCTGCCTAGCGAAGGGATCGCACGCTGATTTCACGAAAATAAACTATGTCTTCCTCACCGTGATTCTGCACACCAATATATCCAGACTCCGGCCTCGGGCCTCGGTCTGGCTCATACCACTCCACCTTGGGTGGCACGGGGTCGCCTTCGGTGAAGTCTGTGACTAGTACATCGTTTACAGCCACTGACGTTCTATTACCCTCAAGTCGAATAAGTAAGGTATTCCATTCACCCACAACCGTTGGCTGGGCCAGGGCTTTAGTGAGTGAATACAATACACCCGTGGTATGAAACGCATCGGCGTTATTGTCTATCTGAACTTCGTAGCCTTTATTCACCGGCATCCAAGGCTCATTGGGCTGTTGCGGGATGCGCACGAACACCCCGGAGTTTTTACCTCCGGGATTACGGAACACAATTCTCATTTCAACGTTTGAAAATTTTTCTGGGGTATACCAAAGCAGACCCATACCGCCTTGAGATTTTAACAGGCCTTCTTCAATGACAAACCCACCTGGCCCCACCTGCTGCCAACCATCCAAAGTTTTACCATCAAACAGCGAACGCCAATTGCTCTGCTGCGCGCCTGCGCCGCTAATTAATAGCCCCATAGCTAATGCGATCAATCCTTGCATCACCCCTTTTGTAGAACACTTCAAGATCAGATCCCTTTTTAATCTGGCGCTGCCGCTAAGTCAGCCCGCAGTGTTTTAGAGGCTAAGAAAAAATGGGTTGCTGACCAAAACATGGCAATAGGTGTAATGTAGACCATGGCGTAGCGCAGCGAATCCACCCCAAGAGTTGGCGCTAGATAATCACTGAGCATGCCTACTAAAAATGGACCCAGCCCTAAGCCAATAATATTTAGGATAAGGAATAAGATGGCCGAGGCCGTGGCACGCATACGAAGCCCAACGAGGCCATGGGAGGTCGCAATCGACGTGCCCAGATAGACGTTAAACAACAGGCCAGGAACAAACGATATAAGCAGAGCAACATACTGATTTGGCACTAGATACACAGCAATCATGAATGGCACACAGAAAAAGCCAATCAGCGACGGCAGCCAAACATACCAACGTTTGTCTGACGGTGCTAACTTATCCGCAAGTACCCCGCCGCCAAACACACCGATAGCGCCTAACAAACCTGTAGAAAGGGCGAGCCATGTTCCTAACTCACCGGTGCTCATGCCGTGGGTGCGAATAAAGAAAGAAGCCAACCAATTGATAGTGGCGTAGGCAGCCAGCGCATTAAGGCCGGCGCCCAGTGCCATGTGCCGAAAAGATTTACGGCTCCACAGTAAATGCACCACGTCCATAAAGGGCGGCTGTGCAGCGGACACCTTCTTCTTTTCCATTAAGCCGCGGATTGGCTCTTTGAGCGTGTAGCGAACCAGCAATGCAATTAAGATGCCCGGCGCGCCAACGACCATGAAAGCAACTCGCCAGCCGAAAAACTCATTCAGCCACCCGCCGAATAAGAAACCAAACAAGATTCCGATATTCACCCCGGTAGAATAAAACGCCAAGGCGCTAGCACGGCTCTCCGGCGGAAAGATGTCGGAAACGATAGAATGTGAAGGTGGACTGCCGCCCGCTTCACCAACCCCTACACCCACTCGAGCCGCTAGTAACTGGCCGTAGTTCTGCACGAGACCGCTTAGTGCTGTCATGAAGCTCCACAGCCCAATAGAAATTGCGACGATATTACGCCGATTAGAGCGATCCGCTATACGGGCGATAGGAATACCCGCAGTCACATAAAATAATGC
>JBLGBD010000003.1:0-63121 GCA_047617585.1 Pseudohongiellaceae bacterium
TTGGTTCTTTTGCTGGTTTGATCATATACCTGAACTTGCCACAGATTCTTTTGCTGCACGGTGAATCTCCATTAGATGCAATGGAGCATTCGATTACCTTGGTTGCTTGGGCGTTTTTATTCATGGCCGCCGCTATGATTATAATCACGGCGATAGATATCCCTATTCAGCTTTTTCAACACTCGCAAAAACTAAGAATGACCTTGCAACAAGTTAAAGACGAAATGAAAGACACTGACGGGCGGCCTGAAATTAAACAGAAAATTCGTCAGTTGCAGCAACAAATGGCAAGCAACAGAATGATGCAGGATGTACCGAAGGCAGATGTCGTAATCACTAACCCTGAACACTATTCGGTCGCTTTGCGCTATGACCAGGCCGTCGACGGAGCGCCGATTGTACTCGCTAAAGGTGCAGATTTAGTGGCGATGAAAATTCGCGAGATTGCAGTAGACAACGATATTCCCATAGTGAGTGCGCCGCCACTTGCGCGGGCAGTTTATTTCAATACGGACATTGGCGCTGAGATTCCTTCCGGCTTGTATGTGGCTGTGGCGCAAGTACTGGCTTACATTTATCAACTACGGCAGTGGGCAAGAGGCCAGATAAAGAAGCCAAAGCTCAACACTCGTTTCGATATACCAGTAGATCTAAGGCACGACTAAATTTGATGTCTCAGGACCGAGACATCGAGGGATTGACGTTAAGAAGTAAACCTATGGATAGGATAAAGGAATTGACATGGCTGTTAGCTTAAATTTTGAGAAAGGATCGCTGCTAGAAAACGTCAGATCAATGGCGCGAGGCAACCTAGGCATACCAATACTGTTGCTTGTCATTCTAGCGATGATGACCTTGCCTATTCCGCCATTTTTACTGGACGTGTTTTTTACCTTTAATATTACCATCGCCTTGGTGGTGCTATGTGTTTCAGTCTATGCCATGAGGCCTTTAGACTTCGCTGTCTTTCCTACCATCTTACTTGTTGCGACATTGCTGCGGTTGGCGTTAAATGTCGCCTCGACTCGTGTGGTATTGCTCAAGGGCCATGAAGGCGGTAGCGCCGCAGGTAAGGTTATCGAGTCATTTGGCGAAGTGGTCATCGGCGGCAACTATGCTGTCGGTCTCATCGTGTTTGTGATCCTAATTATCATCAACTTTGTGGTGGTAACCAAAGGTGCAGGTCGAATCGCAGAGGTAAGCGCGAGATTTACTCTAGATGCTATGCCCGGGAAGCAAATGGCAGTTGATGCAGATTTAAATGCCGGCGTTATAGACCAAGAGCAAGCACGAGATCGTCGGCTGGAAATTACCCAAGAGGCAGATTTTTACGGTTCAATGGACGGTGCTAGCAAGTTCGTCAAAGGTGATGCTATTGCTGGCATTTTAATTCTCCTTATCAATATCGTTGGTGGACTCGCCATCGGCATGATGCAGTACCAGCTGGATTTTGCTGCAGCTACCGAGAGATATGCGCTGTTGACTATCGGTGATGGTTTAGTCGCACAAATTCCTGCTTTAGTGTTGTCTACTTCTGCTGCAATTATGGTGACCCGGAATAATTCTTCGGAAATGATGGGACAGCAGGTATTTCGCCAGATGTTTGCTGGCCCGCGTTCCCTTGGGGTGGCGGCAGGCATTCTCTTCGTAATGGGTATGGTGCCAGGTATGCCTCATATGGCATTTTTGGGATTGGCGACAATCGCAGGTATTGGTGCTGTGTACTTGAAGACTCTGGCTGACAAAAAGTCTGAAGAATCTGAAGCAGCGCTTTCGCAAGATCCTGCCAACGAAGCTGAGGCCGTTAAGAACGAAAGCTCCGAGTTAGATTGGAGTGATGTGATGCCAGTAGACGCAATCGGGCTTGAAGTGGGTTATCGGCTTATATCATTGGTTGATAAAACCCAAGGCGGTGAACTGTTGGGGCGCATAAAAGGTATCCGTAAGAAGCTTAGCCAAGACCTTGGATTCTTAATTCCCTCGGTACACATTAGAGACAATTTGGACCTCACTCCTAACGAATATAAGATCAGCCTGTCGGGGGTCAATGTGGGAAGTGCTGAAGTGTTTCCTGAGCGTGACATGGCAATCAACCCAGGGCAGGTGTATGGCAAAGTTCAGGGTATTGAGACAAAAGACCCGGCTTTCGGCCTTGACGCACTATGGATCGAGAAATCTCAGAAAGACCAAGCAGAATCCTTAGGTTATACGGTGGTAGATGCGAGTACCGTTATTGCAACTCACCTAAACAGTCTGCTGCAGTCCCACGCGCACGAAATTTTGGGCCATGAAGAAGTTCAACAATTGTTTAAACTTCTCGCTCAGCATTCGCCGAAGCTCGCTGAAGAGTTGCCCGAAATTGTAAATACCAACATCGTTTTGAAAGTGTTGCAGAACCTGCTGGCGGAGCAGGTTCCGATTCGAGACATGCGAACAATCGCCGAAACTTTGGCGGCGCAGGGTTCAAAGAGTCAAGATTCTGTCACTTTGACGGCGGCGGTGCGTATCTCTTTAAGCCGGGTTATCGCCCAAAGTGTATATGGTGAGCGGGCTGAGCTACCAGTAATCACATTGGACGGCGAACTGGAACAATTATTGCTTAGGTCTGTACAGCAGTCCGTCCAGAGTCTGTCGGGTACAGAGAGCTCAATGACGATCGAGCCGAAATTGGCAGAGTCATTGCAAAAAGCATTGGTCGATGCTGCCCAGAAGCAAGAAGTTTCTGGTGATCCGGCAGTATTGTTGGTCGCTGCGCCACTGCGACAGATGTTAAGTAGATTTGCTAGGTACACCATAGACGGAATGAGAGTTCTTTCCTATCAAGAGATACCGGATAACAAGCAGGTCACCATCGTGGCCAAAGTAGGTGGTTAGAAGTTGCTCTACGCACTCAGTGCTTTAGATCGACAGATGCAAGGTTAAGTTTAGAAGCACAGGCAATTTAAACGGATGTTGAGCGACAAGCAAAACAAGGAGCATGCACTAGCATGACGGTTAAAAGATTTTACGCAGCAGACATGCATAAAGCGATGAGCATAATACGTTCCCAGCTTGGTGATGAAGCGATTATTTTGGGAAGCAGGAAGCTTTCCGATGGTGTTGAAGTTAGTGCATCAAAAGGTATTCCCCAAGGGCTTGCGGCATCAGCCGAAAAGGCAGCGGGCGGGCTTTCTCAGCGCGCCGGAAAGGCGGCTAAAAAACCGAGCGGCGAAAGCTCATGGTTCATGAACTCCATCAGTGGGTTCGAGGCAGAGCATTCAGCAATTCACTCTGAACTTGGTGGCATTAGCTGCCTATTGCAAAACTGGATGGATTGCCAAGGTTGGGAGAACTTCGCAACCGCATCGCCCACCAAGGCAAAGCTATGGGAACGATTTCGGGCTATGGGGTTTAATAACAATCAAGTTGCCTCTTGGTTAGCCAATGTTGAATCAGGCCACGACATCAAGCAGGTCTGGCAGCAATGCCTGACTAAGATTGCCACAAAACTGCCAATCGCTACGAGCGACCTGATTGCCCAAGGCGGCGTGTATGCGTTGCTAGGCTCTGCCGGTGTCGGCAAGACTACAACTATTGGCAAATTAGCCACCCAATTTGTCTTAAAGCATGGTGCGGATTCGATTGCGTTAATAACCACGGACCGTTACCGCATTGCTGCTCACGAGCAGTTGAGAACGTTTGGAAAAATCCTTGGTGTTAGCGTTCAGGCAGTGGACGAAAGTCATAGTTTGAGTGATCTGCTGGATGCCTTGCGGCACAAAAAATTAGTGCTGATAGATACTGCAGGGATTAACGTTAAGAACAAGCACTTTCAACAGCAGCTTGATCTGCTAAGCCAACTGAGAAACAGAATCGAGCCGATACTGCTGCTGTCTGCAACCAGCCAAGCGCAAGTGCAGGCCACCGAGGCTGAAGCTTACAGCGCCATCAATCCAGTTGCCTCAATAGTGACTAAAGTCGATGAGGCTGTCAGCTTAGGAGAGAGTTTGGGTGTCTTGATACAGGCCAACTGCCCGATAGCTTATACAACCCATGGGCAATCGGTTCCAGAGGATATCGCTGTTGCTGATAGCGTAAATATTGTTAATGAAATCGTTGCTCTTTCGAAGTCGCAGATAGTGCCCAAAGAGGAAATGATTGCAGGGTTCGGAGCTGTCTACACCAATTCCGGCGTTAAGCAAGCGCGCGCAGCCGCAGTTGGTTAGTACGGGGGTTTTTCGGCAGGAGCTGAAAACTAAAACAGGCAGTTAGGCCTGGTAAGTAGAGGAATTCACGGATGAATAGAAATGCAGTGCAAGTGATTGCAGTGACAGGAGGAAAAGGGGGAGTGGGTAAAACCAATCTCTCAGTAAATCTAAGTTTGGGATTAGCTGAACTTGGAAAGCGTGTAGTTCTGATGGATGCAGATCTTGGGTTGGCGAATGTCGACTTGTTACTAGGAGTAAAGGCTAAAAATAATATTGCGGATGTTCTTACAGGGGATTGTGAGTTAAAGGACATCTTAATTGAAGCAACTGGGGGCATAAAAGTGATACCAGCTTCGTCTGGAACACAAGCACTAGCATCATTGGGAGCGCGCGAACACGCCGGCTTAATCAATGCGTTTAATGACATTGAAGAGCAAATGGATGTGTTGGTTATCGATACTGCAGCTGGAATTTCTGATCAAGTGATTAGCTTTGTAAGAGCGTCACAAGAAGTTTTGTTAGTAGTATGTGATGAGCCGTCGTCAATCACTGATGCATATGCATTGATAAAAATTCTAAACAGAGACCATCAAATGTCAAAGTTTAGAATCGTGGCTAATATGACAAGGTCGGAAATGGAAGGTCGAAACTTGTTCAAAAAACTTGTGCATGTAACAGACAGGTTTTTAGATGTTAACTTGCAGTTTGCTGGCGAAATCCCGTTCGATGATTTCGTGCGTAAAGCGGTAAGAAGACAAAAGGCTACAATCAAAGAATTCCCAAGTTGTAAATCATCTATTGCTTACAAAAAGCTGGCTAAGACTGTTAGTGAGTGGCCCATTATGGACCAACCGCGAGGACACCTTGAGTTTTTTGTTGAGCGTTTAGTACTACAATAAATCGGGATGACTGATGATGACTTCAGCAACTGGGGCTTCCGTTTACGACAATGTGCAAACCAAAAGTAACGACAAAGATGAAAATCTTGACGAAGTCGTAAACCGCTATGCACCTTTAGTAAAACGAATTGCACACCACCTTCTACTTCGCATGCCTGCTAGCGTGCAAGTAGATGACTTAATCCAATCAGGTATGATCGGGCTCCTCGAGGCATCTCGAAAATACGATGTAACCAAAGGGGCTAGTTTTGAGACCTATGCGGGTATCCGCATCAGAGGCTCAATGCTCGATGAAGTTCGCAAGGGCGATTGGGCGCCCAGATCGGTACATAGGAAATCTCGCAAGGTGGCGGAAGCCATCAAAGCGATAGAAGCCCGCACTGGGCAAGATGCGAAAGTGCAGGACATTGCTAAGGAAATGGACATCGACTTGGATGCCTATTATGCAATTTTGCAGGATGCTTCGGGCAGCAGATTGTTCAGCTTCGACGATGTAATGGAAGGTGATGATTCAGCGATTGAATCGGCGGCCGGCGAATTGCCGGGACCATGTGATGGCCTCCAGCGCGATACGTTTAAGGCGCACTTAGCGAAAGCGATTGATGGCTTGCCAGACCGAGAAAAGTTGGTTTTAGCGCTTTACTACGATGAAGAGTTAAATCTTAAGGAAATTGGTGAAGTGATTGGGGTTAGTGAATCCCGTGTTAGTCAGATACACAGTCAGGCCGCTCTTAGGCTTCGCGCGAGGTTGTCTGATTGGAACTAGTTAACTAGAATATTTTGTTTAGGGGCAAAGGAATTGCCCCTAGTTGAGTCAAGGAGATGACTATGGCAACCCACTTAAACGATTCGTTTTTTTACCTAATTCTAGCTCTGAACGTCTCGATTATTACGCTGTTTGTTTTGTCAAAGCTACGCCGCCTCCACAAGGAAGTGTTAGCGTTGCGCAGTGAGATATACGTCGATAGAGAGCGAATGGCAAAAAATCTAAACGGCTTACATTTCCGCTTACAGTCAGCAGAAGAAAAACTCGAGTCTACTTGGGCAGTGCAGGGCGAAATGAAAGCCAATAAATCTATGGACTCTAGCCTTTCCCAAGCCAACAAACTTCTGGATATGGGAATAGGTTCAGATCAGTTGATAAAAGGCTTTGGGTTGTCAGAGGCTGAGGCTAACTTGATGAGCTTAATTCACGCGCGGCAGCACAAGTACAAAACTGCTGCCTAGGCGTCTGACTCATACATTGCCCGTATCTGCAATAACTTCAGCTGGCGAGAGCGACTCCGCTCTATGGCAAGGTCAATCGCCGGCGAATGCATTTCATACCAAGATGCGATACCCGGAACATAAGAAGTTAGGTTGTACAGGTTTACTTTTAGCAAGCGCATAAATAGCTGTGCGTTGCGCTCTGTTTCCTGCATAGCTTCGGTAGCATCCAAAACGCTGCGCTCGTTGAGCTTGGTATCTAGAGTACTGCTCAATAGGGCAATTTCGTCAGCGGACTTTCTTGTGCCAACATCCAATTGCTGGAAAACCGAAAAATCTTCTTTAACAGCCTCGATCAAATCGGCTCCCGATAAGTCATTCAGAGTGAAGGACAAGGCGAAAAACACATAGCCACAGCATACTACGCCTATGAAGTTTAACCCCAAGATAAACGGCGCAAGCAGCCCGTTTATGGTGGTTCGACTTTCTACTATGGACAGGTCAATGGGCTTGCGGGCTGACTTTTCTTTCGACATAACTCTCTTCTTTGCAATTGTCTATGGGGAAGCAGCATTGGTTTGATCTGCACTCGGCGCTGCTTCGGCATTGTCCGTGGCGTTGAGAGTTAGCTCTCTTGCTGCGCTGGTGGTGATGGCAAGATCGAGCTTGGAATTAAAATCATCTCTCCAACTTCGCGACCCGCTCAGCATTTTCGACAGTCCCGTCATCGCATTTTTTGAAGAGTTTAAAAATACTTGGAAATCCTGTTCTTGGCTAATCAGGATTTTACGCAGCTCTTCGAACTGCTCTTGATCTACCGTTGGGTCAATCCCATCTAGGCGAGTCCCAATTGTAGTCATTTGTAAGTTGTAGAATTCCACCGCCATATTTAGGTTTGAATATTCATCCTTTACTAGGCCAGAAAGGTTTTTCATCTCCATCAGCGGTTCCGCGGTCGCACTAAGAATCTGGCCGCTTAGACTAATATAGGTAAATCCTAGGCAGGCGAGCAACACCACAGTGCTGGCGCAGGCGCCGAAAAGCACAATTAGCTGCGCTTTACTGCGGCTTTGTAGGGATTCGACTACATCTTCTGTGGTGGCTTCTTCGCCGGTTTCTTCTGCTTCCGCCATAATAGGTTCTAATCCAAAATTTGCCTCTTAAGCATAGTTCAAGACCAGCGGGCATGTGAGTTTGTAAAAGAAGTGTTCCATGGCTGGAGCAGCAAGATTTAAGCAATGAGGGTTTTGCAGTAATCGAAGCTTATCTTGGCTATAATTCGCCCGATTCTAATAACCCAAGGTCATTATGTTTGGCTTATCGTCGATGCAGGGCTACAAATTTTGAGTGAATCCACGCAATTGCTTCTCGTGAAAGACCTTTTCTGTGAGCGGGATGACCGCATTTTATTTCAGAATTTGAGTTTCTCAGTGTCTGCGGGCCAAGTAATCCAGGTCAAAGGCAGTAACGGCAGCGGCAAAACCACTTTGCTGCGTATATTGTGTGGGCTCAATGACTGTTTCGAAGGGGAGATTTATTTCCATGGCGCTAAGGTAGAAGATCAAGCCGAAGAGTATTTCGCCTCCCTTTTATATATAGGCCATAGAATTGGCGTCAACAAGACGCTTACTCCATTAGAGAATTTGGCTTGGAGCTCTAGTTTGCATACCCAGGTCAGTGAGGATCAGTTACTTGCAGCCTTAACGAAAGTAGGCTTGTTGGGGTTTGAATATTCCCAATGCTTTAGTTTGTCAGCAGGTCAGCAGCAAAGGGTCTCTTTGGCTAGGCTTTTAATCAGCCCGGCTAAGCTTTGGGTATTGGATGAGCCGTTTACCACGCTAGATGTAACAGGGGTAGCGCTGCTTGAGTCTATGTTGGCCAAACATGCCTGCAACGGTGGCTCTGTGCTGGTAACCACCCACCATGCCTTGAAAATTGAAGGTTTGGAGGAGTTAAACCTAGGATGAACAATTCTGCTGGCGCTAGATCATCGACCTATACTGCGTTTTTAATGACCTTAAAGCGGGATTTGTTGATCGCATTTAAGCGGCGTAATGATATCGCCAATCCCTTTATGTTCTTTTTTATTGTAGTGTCATTGTTTCCTATCGGAATTAGTCCAGACGGCGCCAAACTGAGTGAAATTGCCCCCGGGGTGCTATGGATTGCGGTATTGCTGTCCTCTATGTTGTCCATGGATAGCCTGTACCGCGCTGACTATGAAGATGGTTCCTTAGAATTGCTGCTGTTATCTCCTAACCCTCTGTATTTTTTAGTGTTAGCTAAGAACATTAGTCACTGGGTGGTGAGCGGGCTGCCTATCATTATAGTGTCCCCGATACTTGCGTATATGTTGAGCTTACCCAGTGATGCCTATGGCGTACTAGTCATCTCGTTGCTGCTTGGCACACCAATCATCAGCCTTATTGGCTCTATCGCCGTGGCTCTGACCGTAGGGTTGGGAAGCAGGGGCTTGATTTTAGCGGTGATCACCTTGCCTATGAGTGTGCCGGTGTTGATTTTTGGCACCCTCGCAGTTCAGTCTCAGATTAATGGGATCAATCCAATAGGGTACTTGGCGCTGCTTTTTGCTATGTTTGCGGCTGCGCTAAGTTTGGCGCCTTTAGCTTCAGCAGCGGCATTACGCATTAGCGTGAATTAGCGACAACATAGGTCTAATTTGGCACAGTTCTCGTATTTAAAATCAGTTACAATACATGACACTGAGTAATTAGCCCTACATGGTATAGTACTTAAATCAACAGCTTAGGATAGAAATTATGTGGTTGTGGTTCTCGAAGCTGGGCTCACCGAAATGGTTTTATGAGCTTTCAGAGAAATGGCTTCCTTGGTTAATTGGCGCTATGGCCATCTGCCTCACAGTGGCAGTGGTTTGGGCGCTTTTATACCTGCCACCTGACTATCAGCAGGGCTACACATCGAGAATTCTTGTAGTTCATGTGGCTGTTGCTGGCTCTTCCTTGGCGTTTTTTCCGTTGATGGCGGTTGCCGGGGTTATAACGCTAGTTTGGAAGATGAAGCTAGCTGATATGGTCGCGAAAAACGCAGCGCCTTTAGGAGCTTGGTTTTCATTTATTACCTTAGCGACAGGCTCGATCTGGGGGAGCGTGAGTTGGGGCACATGGTGGGAGTGGACCGATAGCCGGTTGGTCTCCATGCTGTTTCAGTTTTTCTTATTCCTCGGCGTAATCTCGTTAAGATCAGCGTTAGAAAATTCAGAGACAGCAGCGAAGGCTTGTGCACTGCTGTCAATAGTAGGCTGTATCAATGTCGTTATTATCAAATACTCGGTCGAATGGTGGAATACTCTCCATCAGCCGGCTAGTGCACTGTCTTTTAATAGCGACAGCCCTAATGGCCCAGAGTTCTGGATCGCAACAGGCATTATGATTCTCGCCGTGTACTTATTTTTTACGGTTAGCCTTATCCTGTCTACTCGCAATGAAATCTTGGTTAGAGAAAGACGGTCTCAATGGGTGCAGGATATTGTTGCCAAGAAAGCCGGCGGTGGAGTGACTCCAGCAGTATGATTAGTGCTATCGAGTTTTCAAGTTTTAGTGAGTTCCTAAACATGGGTGGCTATGGCTTTAATGTTTGGGCGGTTTACGGTTTGTTTTTCGTGTTTATTGCAGCCAATTTAGTGGCGCCCATGATGAAGCGGAAATCAATTTTGAAAGAGCAAAGTAGAAGGTTGCGCCAGCAAGAATCGCTGGCTAGAGAACAAGATTAGATTCCTGTGCTTAGCAATTCTTGGAGAACAATTATGAAACCTCATCGAAAGAAAAAACTAGGTATCATCCTATTTATAGCCGCTGGGTTGAGTGTGGCAACGGGGGTGACGCTTTTTGCATTGAGCCAAAATATCAATATGTTCTTTACACCGACCCAAGTTGCCAATGGTGAGGTTCAAGTTGATACCCATTTCCGCATTGGTGGCATGGTTAAAGAAAGTTCCATTGAGCGCGCAGGCGATAGCCTGCAGGTTAAATTTATCACGACAGATTTCGTCAGTGAGGTGCCTATTCGCTTTGAAGGTATCCTTCCCGATTTATTTCGTGAAGGGCAGGGCATAGTCGCCGAAGGTAAAATGGATACCGCTGGCGTGTTTCAAGCCTCTAAGGTGTTGGCTAAACACGATGAAAATTACATGTCTCCAGAAGTGAAGGCGGCCCTTGATGCGGCCGGTGCTTCCACTGAAAACCACAATAGCAATAGTGGAGCGCCATATGGTACCTGAGTTAGGTTCATTCGCCTTAATATTGGCACTTATTCTATGTGTGATACTCGGTACTTTGCCATTAATAGGGGCGAGTACGAATAACCATGTGTGGATGTCTCTAGCGCGCCCAGTTTCCGTAGGGGTCTTCGTATTCGTCGGCATTGCTCTGGGCATTCTCACTTATGCGTTTGCTACAGATGATTTCTCTGTTCAATTTGTCGCCCAACACTCTAATAGTCTGCTTCCTGTACAGTATAAATTCACAGCCGTATGGGGAGGGCATGAAGGCTCTTTCCTGTTATGGACTTTTATGCTCACAGGTTGGATGGTTGCTGTCAGTGTATTTAGTCAAGCCATGCCTCTAAATTTTGTTGCGAGGGTATTGGCTATCTTAGGATTGTTGTGTTTCTCCTATTTACTTTTCATGTTAGCGACTTCCAACCCTTTCGATAGAGTGGTGCCTCTCCCGCCGGCTGATGGTGCTGATTTAAATTCTGCGTTACAAGATTTTGGATTCATCGTACACCCACCCACTTTGTATATGGGGTATGTTGGATTTTCTGTCGTTTTCGCATTCGCGATCGCAGCGCTACTCAGTGGGCGCTTGGATGCAGCTTGGGCAAGATGGTGCCGGCCTTGGGCAAATATCGCTTGGGCAATTTTGACAGTTGGTATCGCCTTGGGAAGCTGGTGGGCGTATTACGAGCTTGGTTGGGGAGGCTGGTGGGCCTGGGATCCAGTTGAGAATCCGCCTTTAATTACATGGTTGTTTGGGACAGCATTGATTCACTCTCTTGCAGTGTCCGAGAAACGTGGAGTGTTTAAGAGCTGGACTATTTTGCTAGCAATCTTGGCCTTCTCAGGCAGCTTGCTTGGCACATTTATTACTCGCTCGGGCTTACTTACATCGGTGCATGCCTTTGCCAGTGACCCTTCTCGGGGGTTTTTCATTTTAGGCATATTGGGGATAGCTATTGGCGGTTCGTTGATTCTATTCGCGATCCGAGCACCCATGATGAAAAGCAATTTCGGCTTCGAACTTTTATCTAGAGAGATTTTCTTACTCACTAACAATGTCATTCTAGTGGTGGCAGCCGCATCAATATTTTTGGGCACGTTGTTCCCAATGGTGTATCAGGCATTAACCGATGATTTAATTTCTATAGGCCCACCTTATTTCAATCTCATCTTTGCGCCACTTATGATCTTGCTGACAATCTTTCTTGGTATTGGCCCCATAACCCGATGGAAGAAGACTTCAATGAGTTATCTGGTTAAGCAATTGACAAAAGTAGCCTTAGCTAGCGTCGCGATAGGCGTGGTTTTACCCTTGCTAGTGCTGTTTGAATTTTCTTTACCGGCGACGGTGGCGGTAGCGCTCTCAGCATGGATTGTCTTGTCCATGGGCCGGGACATAGCTTCTAAAACAGCCAATAAGGCCACCTTGAAAGCTGGGCTGCGCTCGCTGAGTTATAGCTATTGGGGAATGCAGCTTGCACACTTCGGCATCGCGATTATGCTTATCGGTATTGTGTTGACAAGTTATTTTAGTGAAGAGAAAAGCGTCTTACTTTCATCGGGCCAGAGCGCTGATGTGGGCAACTACAGTTTTCTTCTGCAGGGAAGTGAGAGAGTACGCGGCCCCAACTATGTTGGCGACGAGGTGACAATGTCGGTCTCTAAAGACGGCTCACTAATTACAGATTTGTTTCCACAGCGTCGTATCTATATTGCAACTGGTACGCCGTCTACAGAGATGGCAATCGATGCAGGCCTGCTGCGCGATCTCTTCGTTACTTTGGGTGAGCAAAAAGAAAGCGGCGCTTGGTCAATGACTATTTATGTTAAACCGTTTGTCCGCTGGATTTGGTTGGGCGCGCTGTTTATGGCGTTTGGTGGCAGCTTAGCCGCGGCTGATAAGCGTTATCGTCGGGTTCTAGCGCGCAATGAAGAAGCTGCTAACGCCACATTAGCTGAAGGTATGCAAACAGCATCTTAACTATGGGTAGATTTGCGTTTTATATTCCAGTCATTGGATTCTTCGCCCTTGCCGTCATGCTATGGCGCGGCTTATATCTTGACACCAAGGTTTTGCCTTCGATGCTCATCGATAAGCCCCTGCCAGAATTTGCCATGACCACAGTTGATGGTAAGTCTGTCACTAATGATGATTTGCCTAAGCAAATCTTTCTATTGAATGTTTGGGGTAGTTACTGCCTGCCGTGTCTTATCGAGCATCCAACCTTTATGCGCTTAGCTGAAGATGGCGACATTCCAGTGGTAGGGGTGAATTATCGAGACCGGCAGGCTCTTGCTCTTAATTGGCTTGACGATAACGGCAATCCTTTTGCTTTTAGTGTGTTGGATGAAAGCGGTCGGTTTGGTATTGATCTTGGAGTGTATGGCGCGCCTGAGACCTATTTGGTTGATGCAGACGGAGTAATACGGTATCGCCATGTAAGCGTTCTCGATGAGGCTGTTTGGCGGGAAAGTTTTTTACCTGCGATTGAAGAATTGAAAAACCGGAGCAGTGAATGAGACAGGTTTTGAGGTTGAGCATGCTTTGGGTTTTTTTCGCGATGTTGTCACCAGCAGCTATTAGCCAAGTCGATACATTCGAATTTGAGAGACCCGAGCAGCAGCAAAGGTTTCGCAGAATATCTGATGAACTGCGCTGCCCCATGTGTCAGAACACGAGCCTAAGTGGTTCTTCTGGCGGGGTTGCTGAAGATTTGCGAAGAGAAATACACCGCATGATTATCGAAGGCATGACTGATCAAGAGATCGAGCAGTTTATGTTCGAGCGTTATGGTGATTTTATTTTCTATAAGCCGCGTCTGACGCCGGAAACATTGTTTTTATGGTTCGGCCCGATATTGTTTCTACTGATTGGCGCAATTGCGGCGTTTTTAGTGTGGCGCAGGGCGCGAACATCCTCGGGTTCTTCAGTCTCTCTCAATTTAGATGAGACGGAGCGCTTAAATAAGCTATTGAATAAGTCATAGCACTTTTTAACTTACTGGTAACTGCTTTTGTTTTGGTTTTTTGCATCCGTTCTGGTTTTATTATCAACAGTCTTTGTTGTCTATCCACTGTGGAAAAGCGGACGCTCAGCGCAGTCCCTCAATAGCACGGCGAGGAAAGAAGCTAATGTCGCGCTTTACCATGAGCGAAAGCGTGAGCTAGAGTCTGATCTCGCCTCGGGGCAAATTGAGCAGCAGCAATTTGATGTGCTGATGCTAGAACTGCAGCAGAGTTTGCTCATCAATGTCACACAAGAAGATGCGGCAAATAAATCTCAAGTTCATACTGCAGCCTCGCGATTCACACTCGCTATTCCATTAGCCTTTGTGTTTGCTACCCCAATTGTGGCCTATGGGCTTTATCAGTATTGGGGATTTTTGGAAGAGGTTCAATTAACCGATCTTTATACCAGGACAGTAAATAATCCCGGCGATGCTCAAGAGGCAAGAAACTTGATTATTGCGCTAGGCGAAGCTGCTCAAAAAGGTTCGGAGCAACCCTGGACGCTTTACTTTTTGGCGGAGAATTTTGCCAACGTCAGTATGTTCAATGAAGCGGCTATCGCCTATCAGCGAGCAGCTGATTTGCTAGAAAATTCGCCGGATAAAGCATTGGTGCTTGGTCGTGTCGCACTAGCTAAATACATTCTAGCGGAGTTTCAAATTACTCCCGAAGTGCTTGAGGTGATTGATCAAGCGCGGGGCATCAATCCATCGGAAGTCTCTACTCTGCAGTTGTTGGCAGTTGATGCAGAGCAGCGCTCCGACTACAAAGCGGCGATTGAATATTGGCGACTCCTCATTCAAGTAAATCCTAATTCAGAGCAAGCAGCCGCACTGCGCACTAACATTGCGGCCGCCCAGCAAATTCTGGCGAGAGACAATCCTGAGTTGCTTAACGGTCCATCGATCGATGTTTCTCTCAGCCTTACCGAAGGACTTCAGCTACCAGACAATCTTAGGGTGTTTATAGCTGCTCGTAACGCCGCTCAAGAGGGCATGCCACCGCTTGCGGCGGTCGATCTTCTCGTCTCAGACTTACCAATGGTTGTTAGGTTGGATGATTTTTCAGCGGTTGGTCCTTTCAATTTGTCGTCTGCTGATACCGTCTATGTTTCTGCTCTGGTATCTTATTCAGGAGTCGCTTCGCCTCAATCCGGTGACTATCGAATCGTGTCGCAAAATTTCTCACCAAATGGTCAAAATGCAGCCATTGAGCTTGTCATTTCTGAGCAAGTTCAATAATCAGATGTTGCACTAAAGTGTACTGGACTGAATTTCTTACCATTGCCGTGGCACATCTGGCAGCTGTCGCATCGCCTGGGCCAGACTTTGCTGTGGTACTCAAGCAAAGCATAAGTAACGGCACGCGCAGTGCTATCTGGACCAGCCTAGGGGTGGGTAGTGCGATTTTACTCCACGTGACGTATTGCTTGCTTGGAGTCGCGGTCCTTCTGAATAAGTCACCCGCACTGTTTTCTACTGTTCGTTATGTGGCGGCAATCTATCTTTTATACTTGGGGGTTAGTGCCCTGAAAGACACGCTAAAGCCACAGAACGTGAATATGAGTAATGGCAAGTCTGACGCATTGACTCCCCTCAAGGCATTTTACCTGGGTTTTTTAACCAATGGATTAAACCCAAAAGCTACCTTGTTTTTTTTAGCGCTGTTTAGTGTGGTAATAAATCCCGCAACCCCAACATTGGTTCAGGTCGGTTACGGGCTTTATTTAGCAATCGCCACATTTGCATGGTTTGCCATGTTATCGTCGCTGCTGGGGCGCCCAAGTTTTCGTGCCCGGTTATTAGGCTTGGGAGTGTGGTTCGAACGAACTATGGGGGTGATCTTAATTGCTCTCGCGCTTCAAATAGCCTTTTTTTCTTAGGGGTTTTGAGGCGCGAATTGTTACTTCTTAGTCGGTGCACGGGTTTGCTGATCTAGGTTATTATCAGCGTAGGAGAACACAGATGTCAGAAACAGAATTTCCAAATAAGTTAATCGATAAATTCGGCCGTCATATTGACTATATACGCCTTTCCGTTACCGACCGCTGTGATTTTCGCTGCGTCTATTGTATGACCGAAGACATGACTTTCTTGCCGCGGAATCAAATACTTTCATTAGAAGAGCTTTATCAAGTCGCAAAGGCATTTACTGAGCTTGGTGTTAGAAAAATTCGGATTACTGGCGGCGAACCAATGGTCCGCGGCGGTGTCATGACACTGTTTGAGCAATTAGGCTCTTTGCCCGGGCTTGAGGAATTGTTACTAACGACCAATGGGGCGCAGCTTGATAAGTATGCGGCGCCTTTAAAGGCCGCTGGGGTTAATCGGGTGAACATTAGTATAGACAGTCTTGACGCCGAGCGATTCAAGCGGATCTCTCGGGTGGGCAAACTAGACAAGGTTCTTGCCGGTATCGATGCGTCCATTGCGGCTGGGTTTGAGCGAATTCGGCTCAACTCTGTGATCATGAAAGGCTACAACGAAGATGAAGTCCTCGCCTTAACCGAATATGCGATTGAGCGTGGTATCGATATTGCCTTTATCGAAGAGATGCCTCTAGGTGAGGCGTCCGATCATAACCGAGAAGACACTACCTGCAGTAATACTTGGGTACGAGACATGATTGCCAGCAAATATGAGTTAATCGATAGCGCTGAAACCACCGCAGGGCCCTCACGCTATACGAAACTGTTAAACCATAAAAGTCGTATAGGGTTCATCTCTCCTGTAACCCATAACTTTTGCGAGGCTTGCAACAGGGTGAGGGTCACGGTGGAGGGAAGGCTGCTGCTGTGTTTGGGTAACGAGCATTCTGTGGATCTGAGGCAAATTCTTAGAGACCCAAACTGCGGAGTCGATGATCTGAAGCGCGCTTTGGTTAAATCCATGGATATCAAGCCCGAGCGGCACTACTTCTTTGAGAAAGATCATGTTCAGCCAGTTCGCTTAATGAACATGACTGGAGGTTAAGACCCATGAAACAAGCGTTACATATTGCAGTTGTGACTGTTTCGGATACACGCTCAGAAGAGACTGATAAATCCGGCGCGGTCTTGATCGACTATCTCAAAGAAGAGGGTCATCAGTTAAAGCACAAGTCTATTATCAAGGATGATATCTATGGGCTCAGGGCAGAGGTTTCCAGTTTAATTAGTAATTCCGGTATCCAAGTTATCCTAATGACTGGTGGCACTGGGTTTACCGACCGCGACAACACTATGGTCGCTATTAAACCTCTTTTCGATTCAGAGATAGAGGGGTTTGGGGAGCTATTTCGCCAGCTTTCCTATGCTGAAATTGGCACGTCGACCATTCAATCGCGAGTGTGCGCGGGTCTTGCTAATGGAACAATAATCTTTTGTCTGCCTGGCTCGCCCGGGGCCTGTCAAACTGGCTGGCACAAAATAATTAAGCAACAGCTTGATTCCACATTCAAACCCTGCAATTTCGTCAATAAATTGAAAACCGTTTAGTCGCTTTCACTTAGCAACCAACGTATCACTTAAGGCTGAATGTCGTTAAGAGCGATGATGTGCTGTTTTTTATGGGGAAGTTTGAGAGGCTGGAAGTATGGCGTCTGAGGCGGCAGTTTCAAAGTTTCGCTGGCCACATAAACAAACACCAGCATAAGCATGTGGCTTGGGCTGGTGTTCAGGTAAAACAGCTAGTTGAAGGACTAATCATGGTGCCCCCTTCTATAGTTAGTTTTATACGGCTGCGTAAAGAATCGCAACTGGAACTGCTAGTGCGGCAATAACCAACACTAAGCTCACAACTGTGGCTTCTACGACTGGCCGCACTTTATTTAGTGCTTCGCTCATGTCTATCTCCTTGTAGGGTTTTGGGTTTGTTCTTATTTCCTAAGAACGGTGCGTATGGTAACACAATGTGCCCATAATGGTAACACTTTCTGCAAAAAATCTTATAGCGTCTAAATTAGTAACATATTGGAAGGTGTGACTGTCGGATTATTTATTTAGTCTTTTAAATACAATGAGATAGAGATTGCTCGGCAAAGGATGTGCTAGAAACTACCAACCTGTGGCCTCAAAGAAAACATGAGGTAACCAAACTAAATCGTTTAAAACACTACGTTTTTATGAGAATGTGATCAGAATCACAGTTGTAACTTTGGGTAACACCGCAATTGAACTGTGTCCTTGTGGTAGCAGGCTCATGCTCAAGGGGTTAGAATCTTGCCTGAGATCACTATCAGGGCCACCCATGCGAGTAGTTACATTTAATGCCAACGGCATCCGATCTGCTGCGAGAAAAGGATTTTTTGATTGGTTGCCACAGGTGGAAGCTGATGTCGTCTGCGTCCAAGAGACAAAAGCTCAAATCGACCAATTAGAAGACCCTGTTTTTCATCCTGCTGGTTATGATTGCCATTATTTTGATGCTATCAAGAAGGGGTACGCGGGCACTGCGATCTATTGCCGGCAGACGCCTGAGAAGGTAAGCAGCGGGTTAGGATTTGAGGTTGCAGATACTGAGGGCCGTTACATTCAGGCAGACTTTGGCAATCTAAGCGTTGCCTCGCTCTACTTGCCCTCTGGGTCTTCAGGAGATGAGAAGCAAGTTCGCAAGATTGAATTTATGTCGCAATACATGAAGCATATGAAAAAGCTCATGAAAGAAGGCCGTGACTATATCATTTGCGGTGATTGGAATATTTGCCACAAAGAAATAGATTTAAAAAATTGGAAGCCGAACCAAAAAAACTCCGGTTTTTTACCCGAGGAGCGGCAATGGCTTGATGAGCTTTACGACAAGGTCGGTTTTACTGATGCTTTTAGGCTTGTTAGACCAGAACCCGACTTATATTCTTGGTGGTCAAATAGAGGGCAAGCTCGAGCCAATAATGTGGGATGGCGCTTGGATTATCATGTGGTTACTCCCAAGGTGGCAGAAACAGTTGTCAGCGCTGAGATTTACCGTGAGCAAAGCTTTTCAGATCACGCGCCAGTTATCATTGATTACAATTATTAGTGTGCTACCGCCACTAGTACCTATTATTCAGAAAAAGGTTAAAACCATGAAGACTCTAGCACTACCTTTTGCCGTTATGCGGGGAGCGTTTATAGTATTTTTTGCTTTGACTTCTGGGATGTCAGTTGCGCAAAGCCTTGTCGCAAATATAGACACTAACAAGGGACTTATCTCGGTTGCCCTGAATGAGCGAGCAGCACCAACTACTGTGGCCAATTTTATAAATTTGGCTAACAGAGGGTTTTACGATGGTTTAACATTTCATCGGGTGGAAAGAAATTTCATGGTGCAGGGCGGTGACCCTTTGGGGACTGGAACCGGAGGGCCTGGCTATAGTTTTCAGGGTGAAATAGTACTACGCCACAATCAGCCAGGAATCTTGTCGATGGCAAATTCCGGGCCGGGAACTGATGGCAGTCAGTTCTTTCTAACCCACCTTGCCACTCCTCACTTGAATGGGCTTCATTCAGTGTTTGGTGTTGTAAACGCCGGCTTGCCCATAGTGCATCAACTGCGCCGTGGCGATGTAATTAATAGTATTACTATTGAAGGTGACTACAGCGCGCTGTTCGAAAAGGAAAAGGAAAAAATATCCCAGTGGAACGCTATTCTCGATGAAGGTTTTCCAGATCTGTCGGCAAATTAGTGGCTCAAACGCGAGCCACTAGAACACTTTCTTGAATGGTTTAACAACAACCTTGGCATAAACTCCTGCTGTTATGTAAGGGTCGCTTTCCGCCCATTGCTGGGCGCTAGCAAGAGAATCGAACTTGGCAACTATCAGGCTTCCAGTGAAGCCGGCTTCACCCGGATCTTCACTGTCTATAGCGGGGTGTGGTCCCCCCAATAGAATGCGATTCTCTGCGGCCAGTGCCTGTAGTCTTTCTATGTGCGCGCTTCTCACCGACAAGCGTAGGGGCAAACTGTTTGCTACATCTTCACTAATGATCGCGTAATACATTGGTGGTCCTGTTGTGGATTATGCAGAGTCTTCTGTGGATTTTGTGTCGTCGTCTTCTACCTCAATATACTTTGCCAGTATTGGCATCTGCCCGAAGATGAAGGCGAACGTAAGGATAAGGTTGCCAAATACCTTAAACTGTATCCAAAGCGCTTCGCTGAGGGTGAAGGCAACTACCAGATTTATAGCGCCAAGGACGATGAAGTAGACAATCCACAGACTGTTTAGCTTGAGCCAAACTTCTTTGGGCGCGGTGATCGCATGGCCCATCATATGTTGAATTGCTGGCTTATCACCTACAAATGCCGAAACTAGAAACACACTCGCAAAAATCCAATTTACGATAGGGGCCTTCCATTTTAAGAAAGCGGTGTCTCTGAAAATGATGGTCGGTATACAGAACAGGACAACTGCCACAAGAGTTATCCACTGAAATTTATCCAGTCTGCGCTGAGCAATAAATAGAGACCCGTAGGTTGCTACAGACGCCACCAATAAAAACTCGGCGGCACTGAAAACGCCGCCGAGAGTATAATCATAGCCAGCAACATTGATGACTCTTTCATCCATCATCCAAATGGTGAAGAAGATGAGTAATGGGATGTAGTCGATGAATTGTTTCATGGTGAGTCGCCAAATTGGATGAATTGCGCGGCATGGAGGGTGTTTATGACCATGGGGATCAACAGTTCGCCGCGGTTTTGACTGACAATGGTAATTCATTTGCAGAAATGTGTCTGCTTTTGCTCTGCAATGTAATAAAATTCCTAAATTACCGCCCACCCCTTATTCGTACCCGCCTTTATTTCAATGACTGAATACATTCAAGTTCACCCCGACAACCCCGAGCACCGAGCCATTAAACAGGTCGTTAACGTGCTGTTGGCGGGAGGTGTGATTGTCTATCCTACGGATTCCACCTATGCCTTAGGTTGCCGGATTGGCGATAAGGGCGCGTTGGAGCGGATTCGACGAATTCGTCAGCTGGATGAAAAGCACAATTTCACTTTGGTATGCGCGGATTTAGCCTCTATTTCCACCTATGCTAGTGTGCATAACAGCGCTTACCGAATCCTCAAAGCTTACACCCCCGGTCCCTATACCTTCATTCTCAAGGCAACCCCTGAAGTGCCTCGGCGGTTGATGCACCCAAAACGCAAGACCATCGGTTTACGTGTGCCACAAAACCCTATTTCACAAGCGATTGTGGCAATGCTGGGGGAGCCGATTATGAGTACAAGCTTAATTCTGCCGGGTGAAGAAGAGAGGCTGTTCGATGCCTATGAAATGAGGCTGAAAATAGGCAAATTAGTAGATATGATCGTAGACGGTGGTGCCTGTGGTATTGAGTCAACCACTATGATCGATTTAGTCGACGGTGTACCGAGCGTCATGAGAACCGGCAAGGGTGATCCAACGCCGTTTTTGTAAATTTCAGGGGCAATAGTGCCTTTAAATCAGCAGAGTGATTAGGAGAAAATTTTGGCAACCGTAGATTCGCAGCAGCGGGTAATTTCAGGCATGAGACCCACTGGGCAGCTTCATCTAGGCCATTTGCACGGTGTTTTGAAAAATTGGATTAAGCTGCAGTATGAATATGAGTGTTTTTTCTTTGTGGCAGATTGGCATGCACTGACTACCCACTACGGCGATCCTAAAATTTTTGAAAACAATGTCATTGATATGGTCATTGATTGGCTGGCATGCGGAGTGAACCCAGGTTCAGCTTCACTGTTCGTGCAGTCTAAAGTCCCGGAACATGCCGAGCTTCATTTGCTGCTGTCGATGATAACCCCCCTGGGTTGGCTGGAGCGGGTACCGAGTTACAAGGATCAACAAGAAAAGCTACATGAAAAAGATCTCGATACCTATGGGTTTTTAGGGTACCCCCTACTTCAGGCGGCAGATATTTTGATTTACCGTGCGGGTTACGTGCCTGTGGGCGCTGATCAAGTCGCCCATGTGGAGTTAACCAGAGAAGTTGCGCGGCGTTTTAATCACATCTACGGTAAAGAAGCTGGCTTCGAAGAGACCGCCATTGCGGCGGTTCAAAAAATGGGTAAAAAAGCCGCACGTATGTATAACTCATTGCGAGTAGCCTACCAGGAGCAAGGGGATCATGAAGCGCTAGAAAAGGCTCAGGCATTGCTCAAGGAACAGCAAAATATCACTTTGGGAGACAAAGAGCGGCTGTTTGGCTATCTGGAGGGCGGCGGCAAGATGATTCTCGCAGAGCCTCAAGCGCTATTGACTGCGTCGTCAAAAATGCCAGGACTGGATGGGCAAAAAATGTCTAAATCCTATGGCAACACCATAAGTCTTAGGGAGCCATTAGAAGAAGTGGCAAAGAAGATTGCGACCATGCCCACAGACCCCGCCAGGGTCCGATTAACGGACCCTGGTGATCCAGAAAAATGCCCGGTTTGGCAGCTGCACAAGACGTATTCGGATGAAACCACGCTGAAGTGGGTAGCTGAAGGCTGTGTTAGCGCCGGAATTGGCTGTCTTGAGTGCAAGAAACCCGTGATCGATGCGGTGATTGCAGAGCTTGAGCCAATTCAAAAAGCAGCAGAGCAATACATTAAAGACCCAGATCTAGTTAAGTCCATTATTGCCGAGGGCAGTGAGCAGGCTAGAGAATCAGCCAAAGAGACGTTAAGTGAAGTCCGAGCAGCGATAGGGCTGGGTGCTTGGTAGCAGGCCCATAGCTTAAGTTTCATGCGCGCAACTGAGCGTATTATTTGATACCATTGCGACCTTCATAAACCAAGAATAAGACCTGTAGATTGACAACAATTGGCACTAAAACAAAAGGCATGAATCCTGAATCAACAGACTTAACCGCTGTGGCAAATCACGGCGAACTGGCTGATCTTGTCCAGCACGAATTGCCCTTTGCGTTCGTCGGCGGCGAAGCGATGACGGAAATCCCCAAGGATCTCTATATACCGCCAGATGCGCTCGAGATTTTCTTGGAGGCGTTTGAGGGCCCCCTAGATTTTTTGCTGTACCTTATTAAACGCCAGAACATCGATATTCTGAAGATTAATGTGGCCGATATTACGGATCAATACATGTCTTATGTTGATCTGATGCAGGCCAGTCAATTTGAGCTTGCGGCCGAATACATGGTCATGGCAGCGATGCTGGCAGAAATAAAATCAAGAATCCTTCTGCCTCGCCAAGAAGAGGAGGAGGTCGAAGAAGACGATCCAAGAATGCAGCTCATTAGACGCTTGCAACAATACGAGCGCTTTAAAAAAGCGGCTGAAGATTTAGATGAATTGCCTCGCATGGAGAGAGATGTTCATAGAGCATCCGCTGCGCTGCCGGCGTTAGAGCGCATAGCGCCTGACCCTGATGTGGATCTGAGAGAAATCTTGATAACGTTGGCTCAAGTTCTAAAACGTGCCGATATGTTTGAGAGCCATCAAGTGCAGCGAGAAACCCTATCAACCCGGGAAAAAATGTCGGAAATACTGGTGCGGATAAACAAGGACAAATTTGTTCCGCTGGTGTCTCTGCTGCTGCGATCAGAAGGCAGGCTCGGTGTGGTAGTGACGTTCTTAGCGATAATGGAATTAATTAAAGACTCCTTGGTGGATATTGTGCAATCTGAGCCATTTGGCCCAATTCACATCAAGGCAAGAAGTTAAGTCGCTGCCACTGACACCAGTGAGGCTGAAGAAAATAAATAAATGCGCCAGAGATAGAAAGCCAGAATGAATGATGTCGATAACAAAGTAAAAATGATAGTTGAAGGTTTGTTGCTCGCCGCTGGCCGGCCATTGAGTCTTGAAAACATTAGCCAAGTCTTTAGTGAAGAGGAGCGGCCCGACAAAGCAGAGTTAGAGCAGGTTATGGAAACCATCGCTCTAAGTTGTGGCGACCGCGGTTTCGAGTTAAAAGAAATCGCTTCAGGTTTTCGCTTTCAGGTAAAACAAGAGCTGAGTGAATGGGTTGCTAAGCTGTGGGAAGATCGGCCACCAAAATATACTCGGGCGCTTTTGGAAACGTTGGCGTTAGTTGCCTATCGCCAGCCAATCACTCGAGGCGATATAGAAGAGATTCGCGGGGTTGGCGTTAGCTCCAATATTATTCGAACTCTGCTCGATCGGGAATGGATTCGAGTGGTTGGCCATCGCGATGTGCCTGGGCGTCCCGCAATGTTTGCGACGACGAAGCAATTTTTAGATTACTTTAACCTCAAGAGCCTGCAAGAGTTACCGCCTCTTGCCGAAATTAAAGATCTCGCAGAAACCGCCAAAGAGTTTAATCTAGAGGACGTGCTAGCAGAATCTCGAGTATTGGATTTGCCCGAAGATGCAACCGATGAAAGCTCCTTTGAAATTAGTATGACTGACCAAGAAAAGCAGGCGGAAGCAGAAGCGATAGAGCTTTCTAAAAAGCCGCTGGATGAGATTTTAGCCGCAGGCATGCCGCTAGCCAGTGATCTAGACATCGATCTTGAAGACGATGAATTTGAAGACGGTGAGCTCGAAGACGGTGAAGCTACAGACGAAAGTCTTAGCAGCCAAGACCTCGCACAAGACGCGGGTATGTCGAATGATGCTGCTGCGCAAGACACACAATCAAAAGAGCCAGGTCACGGCTTGGCAGAGGATGATAATACTGACTTAGACTCCACATTGATAACGGCTGAGACCGAGGATGAGTCTGAACAAGAAAGCACGAATAAGCCCGCACCCGCTGCCGATGAATAAAAAATAAGCAGCCTTTTTCGCGATAGAGAATCGATAAGAAAAACTTATGACAGAGAAACTTCAAAAAGTACTAGCCCGTGCAGGCTTTGGTTCAAGGCGTGAGTTAGAGGCTTGGATAGAAAAAGGCAGGGTAAAGGTCAACGGTAAAGTAGCCACCTTGGGTGAGCGTGTCGGTAGTGATGACAATATTACTGTGGACGGCAAAAAACTTTCCGATCAGAGCAAGCAAAAATTTGAACGCAGGGTTTTGCTATACAACAAACCTGAAGACGAAATCTGTTCCCGTAAAGACCCCGAAGGTCGGCGCACTGTGTTTGATAAGCTACCGCAAATACGTCATGGAAGATGGGTCTCGGTTGGGCGGTTAGATATTAATACCAGCGGCTTGTTATTATTTACAACAGATGGTGAGCTGGCCAATCAGCTGATGCATCCTAGTTTCGAAATCGAACGCGAATACGCCGTTAGGGTCATGGGGGAAGTGACCCAAGACATGGTAAATCAAATGCACAAAGGCGTTATGATTGATGACAATTTATGCCGCTTTACAGATATTCAATATTTTGCCGGCGATGGTGCTAATCAGTGGTATCACGTTGTACTGATGGAAGGGCGCAATCGCGAAGTGCGGAAAATTTGGGAATCCCAAGGGCTTAAAGTTAGTCGTTTAAAAAGGGTTCGGTTTGGTCCAATTTTTATTCCTAGCACCGTTAAAAAAGGTCAGTTTGTGGAGCTTGCTAAGCCCGAGATAGATAAGCTCACCAGCTTGGTTAAGCCGCCAAAATTAATAGACTAGGCAAATTCAGCGAGTTTTACTTGTTGCTTTGCACGTTTAATAAGACTGTTAAGAGAATCAGTCCCTGTAAGTGCAGCGACCCCAACTCGGATAGCAACACTCTCATCTGAAAAATCTTTTTCAAAGCTTTGGTTTTCTAGCTGCTCCAACTCCCAAGCTACTTTCGTAGCATCTTCTAAAGCGTTGTGTGTGAGTATTAGGAATTCCGTCGCGCTAACTCTAAACCACATATCAGTGTTATTGCTCGCGGTCTGAAATGATTGGCACAGAGGTTGAAGTAGTTCATGGTTTAAGCTTTTGGCTTTAGTGTGTGCGCTCACGACGAGACTCAGTAGGCACAACGGATGGTTGTGTCGTTTGGCAAGCTCTATTTCGCGGCTAAGCATGCTGGTAAGCGCATGCCGCTCACTAATTTCTCGAAACGAGTTGATCGATGAGTTGTTTACAGCATCGTGATATTTTAAGGCATTTGATATCGGCACCAATAACAAGAGAATGGCTTCTTCAATTGCTTCTAAATCTTGTTCGCTGAAGCGGGTGCTGCGTTTGAATATTAGCTCACCGCAACCTACCTCTTCTTTGCTGAGATGATAACCGCAGCTATGGGTTGATTGCCTGCCTATTTTCACTTTAAGCATTCTGTCCTCTTCAACAAAGCTTAGACCATCGATGGGTAGCTTGTTGCGAAGGTTTTCCAGAAAATACTTCAGCTGAGACTTTAGGTCTAAAGTGGATTGGAGAACTGTCATCAGCTCCAACTTTTCTAAGCTAATCCTCTGGTCGGGTTTAGAGTGTTTATCAGACATCTGATCTGCTTCGATGTGTTTGTCTGTAGATTGATAGGATCCGACCATGTGAATTCTCTTTTGGTTTGTATTGGGCTGGTTTTGTTAGAGGCTTATGACCATATTCTTGCCGGACTTCTTGGCCTGATACAGCGCCTTGTCAGCCCTTTGAAAAAGCCTGTCTTTACTGTCGTTAGGTTTGAGTGCAGCGGCACCTAAACTGACGGTGATTTTTAATTTTTGCCCGGCGGCATCGACGCTGGCTTTCTCAATTGCTAACCGAATTCTTTCTGCGATTACCTGCGCTCCTGCTTGGGAGGTTTCATTGAGAAGAATCACAAACTCCTCTCCACCGTAGCGAAAAATTAAGTCGGTTTGTCGATTCACCTCATTTAATTTTTGGACGATCAACTTAAGCACTTTGTCACCAGTGTTGTGACCCCATTGGTCATTTACACGTTTGAAATCATCGACATCAATTAAAAGCAACGACAGAGGAGATTTATGCCTCTTTGCCAATTCAATTTCTCTGGTTAAGGTAGTCTCAAGCGCTAAGCGGTTGCCTGCGCCAGTTAATGGGTCGGTAAGAGAAGCTATCAGAGCCTCTCTGTATTGTAGCGCGTTGCGAAGAGGGCAAACGAGTGTGCCAAGAGCGCCTTCTATGATTTGTAGCTGACTCTCTGTGAAGCGTTTGTTTCGGTAAAGGGTTAGCTCACCCAAATGATCCTGCTGAGTAATTAACCGATAACCGCAGCTGTGGGTGGACTTCTTGCCGGTGCTGAATTCGACCTCCGAATTTTCATTGACATAGCCTAGACCGCTTAGTGGGGTTAGGTTGTTTAATTCGTGGTGAAATGTCACTAAAACTTGCTCGAGCTCAAGGCTACTCTGCAGCAGGGAGGTTAGTCGGTATTTTAACTGTTCCTGTTCTGATGCATAACTGTCGGCTCCCTCTTTAGTTTTGAGCAAGCGTCTGATGCTATCGAATTCAATAGTGTTGGACTTGATCATGGCTGTAGGCATTTTTCGCTCCTGGCAACTACCTGCGCTTTACCGAGCAAACCGTTAGAGCCGTGTGCGGTGTAAAGCAGTATTGCTAACACTATAGCGAAGACTGTGCCAAAAGCTCTGTGAGGCTATATAGTTATAAATATCAGAGACTTAGGTTTTTATAGGGATAAATGTGGGGGGAGGCAAGGCGGCAATAAATTTCTGCTTTGAGGTATCGCCGGCTATTAATTGCCGGGATCAAAGTTCTGAGCGTCTAATGCCTGTCCTTGAATATTAGCAGCGCGCTGTGACAGCAAGTATAAAAACACGGGCATCAGCGCCGCTGGCTCTGGCTGAGTGGAGGGGTCTTCTGCTGGGTAGGCGTCTCGACGCATGCTTGTGCGGGTGGCGCCCGGATTTAAGCTATTGACCTTAATCTGGGTGGTATTGGTTATTTCGTCAGCCAAAGTTTGCATTAGGCCCTCGATAGCAAATTTAGTCACAGCATAAGCTCCCCAGTGGGCCCTGCCTACGCGCCCGACACTCGAAGATAGAAACAGTACTCGAGCGTCACTCGATTGGGCCAGAATTGGCAGCAATGCTTTTGTCAGTAGAAATGGTGCGGTGATATTCACCTGAAGCAATTTGTCCCAATCCGAATCGGGGTAAAACTCAATGGGTGTTCGCGGGCCTAGCAGGGCCGCACTGTGGATAAGTCCGTCTAAGCAGTCGAACTGCTGGCCCAAGGACGATGCTAGGTTGGTATATTCATCGCCATGTGCTGTAGTAAAATCCATCGGCTGTATGACAGCCTGGCCCGGCGAACTTTGTTCGAGTTCGTCATATAGAGCCTCTAGTTTTTCCTGATTTCGGCCTAATAGAATTAGCTGTGCGCCAAATTCTGCGAACGTCTTGGCGCACTGCTTGCCGATGCCGTCGCTGGCACCGGTAATTAATAGAGTTTTGCCGGATAAAAAATTTTCGGGTGGACTAAATTCAAACATAGGGCTATGCAAACTTCAAAAGGTTTAATAAAGGAATGATTTGGTCAGACTCTCTAACGATAAAATCAGCGTACCATTGTTGAGGGTCATTATCTGGTGCTATATACCCATAGGCTGCAGCAACAGCCATTACATCTGCATTCTTAGCCGCCTGAATGTCTCGTACATGATCGCCTATGTAGATGGTTCGTTCTGAGTTGGTGTTGAACTTAGCCATCGCTAGAAACAGTGGCTCTGGATGTGGCTTGGTGTGTTCAACGTGATCGGGGCAGATAATACACTTGCACCTTGGGTACAGGTTTAAGTTAGACAAAAGTTTCAAGGTATATTTTTCAGGCTTATTGGTCACTATCCCCCAGGACACGCCGGTTCGCTCAAGTTCATCAAGCAGCTCAATAATACCGGGGTAGGGTGCAGCCTGGGTATTGTCTAGCTGTGCATCATACAGCTCCAACAAGCGCTGATTGAGGCTAGAGAAGTTTTCGTCTTCGACATCTATATGGAACGCTAGTTTTACTAAGGCGCGGGCACCCTCTGAAACAGTTTGTTTAATCGACTGTTCAGATATTTCAAGTTTGCCGTTTTCTTTGAGCAGCGCGTTTACAGCGCAAACAAAGTCGGGCGCTGTATCAATAAGAGTGCCATCAAGGTCGAACAACACGCATTCGATAGATGTTGATAGGGGTATAGGGATAGCGGTCATCTAATTACTCTGGCCGCTTATAAAAAGCGAGGTAGTTGACGTCAAGATTTTTTTGCAGCGAATAGTGCTTAGTAAAGGGGTTATACCCCATGCCTATCTGGCTCTGCAAAGAAAAGCCAGCGGATCGCGCCCAAGTGGCTAACTCTGAGGGTTTTATAAACTTTCCGTACTCGTGGGTGCCTTTGGGCAATAGGTTGAGAATATACTCAGCACCTAAGATGGCGAACATATAGGATTTTGGGTTTCTGTTAATGGTTGAAAAAAATACTAAGCCACCGGGCTTCACCATGTCAAAGCAAGCGCTAACGATGGCTGAGGGGTCTGGCACATGTTCTAACATTTCCAGGCATGTGACTACGTCAAAATATTGGAGATGAGTTTCAGCCAGTTTCTCAGCGGAAATATACTGGTAGTCGATATTAAGTTTCGACTCCAAATTGTGAAGCTTGGCAACAGACAGCGATGCCTGAGCTAGATCAATCGCGGTGACTGCTGCCCCGTGATGGGCCATGGCTTCGGCCAGAATTCCGCCGCCACAGCCGATGTCTAGAACCTGTTTCTCGGCCAGATTAGTTTGTTGGCTAATATAATTAACGCGTAGAGGGTTAATCTCATGCAAGGGACGGAATTCACTGTTTTTGTCCCACCATCTTGCGGCGAGAGCTTCAAACTTTTTGATTTCGAGTTCGTCTACATTTTCCATCGGATTTAGGCGTCCTTAAATCGGCGTTGCCACGTTGCTGCGACTTCGCGTAGTTGTGGAATATTTATCGTCTTATGTTGGCCCTGCTCGAGCAACATTTTCCCTGCGCACCAGACATAAGAAACTTGCCGTGAATTTACAGCATATACAATGTGAGAGGCGGCATCATGCATTGGTAGCGTATTTAGCTGGTCTAAGTCTACGGCAGTAATATCAGCATACTTGCCTACCTCGAGACTACCGATGTCTTGGCCAAGGCCCATTGCCTTGGCGCCGTTGATGGTTGCCATTTCGAGGGCTTGGTGAGAGTTTACTGCACTGGCATCTGCTGCGACTCCCTTGGCTAAAAGCGCTGCTGTGTGCATCTCTGAGAACATATCCAAGTCGTTATTACTCGCTCCACCATCAGTGCCAAGGGCTACATTGACACCTTTATCAATAAGTTTGGCAACTTCACACAGACCACTGGCTAGTTTGAGGTTGGACTGGGGGCAGTGCACCACGTGTGCGCCAAGCTCTGCCAGAAGCTCCATCTCTGCCTCATTCAATACCGTAGCATGAACACATACGAGTCTCGGGCTAATAAAGTTTAATTCGGCTAGTCGCTGCAGGGGGCGTCTGCCGTCCAGCTTGACTGCCTCTTCAACCTCACTAAGGGTTTCGTGCACATGCATATGAATAGGAATATCCAATTCGTCGGCAAGCACTCGAATAGTCTCCAAGGGGCCGTCGGCAACAGAATAGGGAGCGTGGGGGCCAAAGGCAGTGTGAATGAGCTCACTATGGCGGTAACGGTCATGTAAGGCCGTCGTTTTACGAATATATTCTTCCGGATTTTGTCCCCATGGAGTAGGAAAATCTATGATAGGACAAGCCAGTTGAGTCCTTATGCCGACATTGGTGGCTACTCTGGCCACCTCTTCGGGGAAAAAATACATATCGGCGAAACAGGTAGTACCCGATCTGATCATCTCTGCGATAGCAAGGGTTGCGCCATCGTTAACAAAGGGAGCGCTGACAAATTGGCTTTCCAATGGCCAAATACGCTCCTCTAACCACTGCTTCAGAGGAACATCATCGGCTATGCCGCGAAAAAGCGACATGGCGATGTGGCCGTGAGTGTTTACTAGTCCTGGGATGAGTGCGTGGTTCTTCAAGGTGATAGTGTGCTTCGCATCAATTGCTAATACTGCTTCTTCCGCACTCATTACGGCTACAATACGGCTGCCTTCAATGGCTATTGCGGCATTGGACATGACGGTATTGCGTGGCACAACTGGAATAATCCAATCGGCAAAAATTAGAGTGTCTGCGCTGATTTTTTGACCTGTTATCAAGTGGCTTCCTCGGCTGTTGGGGTTCGCTTGTGGCTTGCTTAATTAGGGGGCGAAAGTATACCTTGATTTGAAGCTTTTGGCCTCACTCAGTTTTACGCCTAGCGCTTTGTGGAAACTCTTGAATAAAAAGGGTTTTTTGCTTGTCATATGGCCAGCTTAAGGTGTTAATTGAGTGTAAAAATATGTTAGTATTCGCAGAATAAAATTCACGGCTAAACCTAGCATGTCCCGCTCCCCAAAAGGCATAAATATTCCAAGCTATCTGCCGCTATTTATACCAGTAAATAGTGTGTTTTGGCGGGCGCGTATGTCAAACCAACTCAAGAACAAAAAGCCGTCTCTTCCTAGGATAAAAATACAGTATGTCTGAGCTAGCCAAACAGGTAACTCCTGTTGCCTTAGAAAGTGAAATGCGTGAATCCTATCTAGCCTACGCCATGAGCGTAATCGTGGGTAGAGCGCTACCGGATGTTCGTGATGGCCTCAAGCCTGTTCACAGGCGTGTGTTGTTTGCTATGAGCGTGCTTTCCAATGACTACAATAAGCCCTACAAAAAGTCGGCGCGTGTAGTGGGAGACGTGATCGGTAAGTATCACCCCCATGGTGATACTGCCGTCTATGACACTATAGTGCGCATGGCGCAGAACTTTTCCTTGCGTTACCCCCTCGTTGACGGGCAAGGTAACTTTGGCTCTGTTGATGGCGATTCCGCCGCAGCGATGCGTTACACAGAAATACGCATGTCGAAAATCGCCCATGAAATACTGGCCGATCTAGAAAAAGAAACCGTTGATTTTTCCCCGAATTACGATGGCACTGAGCATATTCCCAATGTGATGCCAACCCGTATCCCAAATCTACTGGTTAATGGCTCGTCTGGTATTGCAGTAGGTATGGCGACCAATATCCCGCCGCATAACCTAACTGAGGTCATTGGTGGATGTATTGCCCTGTTGGATAACCCTAGCATTGACATTGATGAGTTGATGGAACACATACAGGGTCCAGATTTTCCAACGGCGGGTATTATTAACGGCAAAGCTGGCATAGTGCAGGCCTATCGCACCGGCCGAGGCCGTATCTACGTCAGGGCCAAAGCTGAAGTTATTGAAGATCCAAAGACTGGCAGGCAAACCATCATCGTTCATGAAATACCTTATCAGTTAAATAAGGCCAAGCTGATAGAGCGCATTGCTGAGTTGGTTAAAGAAAAGAAAATAGAAGGTATCACAGAGCTGCGTGACGAATCTGACAAAGACGGCTTGCGGGTTGTAATCGAGCTGCGTCGAGGTGAGATGGGTGATGTGATTCTTAATAATCTTTATGCTCAGACTCAAATGCAATCGGTCTTTGGTATAAACATGGTGGCCTTGGTTGATGGCCAGCCCAGACTGTTAAACTTGAAAGAGGTGTTGGAATCTTTTATCCGCCACCGCAGAGAAGTGGTTTCCCGCAGAACATCATACTTACTGCGTAAAGCCCAAGAAAAAGGCCATGTACTTGAAGGTTTAGCTGTTGCATTAGCGAATATTGATGCTGTTATCGCATTGATTAAAACATCACCGAATTCGGCAGAAGCCAAAGAGAAATTGCTCGCTCGCTCATGGAAATCAGACAGCGTGTTAGCGATGCTAGGGGAGGTAGGTGCAGACGCCTGTCGGCCAGATGGCCTAGATGAACAGTACGGATTGAAAGACAATCAATACTTTCTGTCTCCGGATCAAGCGCAGGCGATTCTTGAGCTTAGATTACACCGATTGACGGGGCTAGAGCATGACAAGCTGATCAATGACTACCAAGATCTATTGATACAAATTGCCGATTACCTCGATATATTAAGAAACCAGCCACGTTTGATTAGTGTGGTTCGCGAAGAAATGGAGAAGGTTCGCGAAGAGTTTGGCGACAACCGAAAAACTGAAATTGTTGGCTCTCAACAAGACCTAACAATTGAAGATTTGATCACCGAAGAAGATAGGGTGGTCACCATTTCTCAAAGCGGCTACGCGAAAACTCAGCCATTGTCCGATTATTCGGCGCAAAGGCGCGGTGGTACCGGCAAGGCTGCTGCCAAAGTTAAAGATGAAGATTTTGTTGAGCATCTTTTGATTGCTAGCACCCACGATACACTGCTTTGTTTTAGCAGTGTTGGCAAAGTCTATTGGTTAAAAGTCTACATGATTCCCGTGGCGAGCCGCACCTCGAGAGGCAAGCCAATTGTGAATATATTGCCCCTCGAAGAGAATGAACGCATAACAAGTATGCTGCCAGTTAAGAGTTACGATGAAGATCGATTTATTTTTATGGCGACAGCTAATGGCACGGTGAAAAAGACCTCGCTTACAGATTTCTCTCGTCAGCGCAGCGTAGGGCTGAGAGCTATTGAACTTGACGAAGGTGATGAGCTTGTTGGTACGGCTGTTACCGATGGCACTAAAGATATTATGCTGATTAGTAGCAGCGGCAAGACTATTCGGTTTAAAGAAACTGATGTTCGAGCCATGGGGCGGACAGCAAGAGGTGTGCGCGGTATTAAAATGGCCAGTGGATTTGAAATGATTTCCTTGATCATTCCCGAAGCGGGGAAACAAATCCTGTCAGTTAGCGAAAATGGTTATGGTAAACGCACCCTCACAGAAGACTTTCCTGTGTATGGTCGTGGTGGCCAAGGTGTGATCGGCATGCAGACTAGCGATCGCAATGGTTCGGTTGTCGGTGCCGTGCAGGTTTGTGAGACCGATGAAATTATGTTGATATCGGACAAAGGAACGCTAGTTCGTACTCGTGTGGATGAAGTATCGGTGCAAGGCAGAAATACGCAAGGGGTTCGCCTGATTCGTCTGAAAAATGATGAAAAGCTGGTCGGACTTGAGCAAGTTGACGAGCCTGAAGTGGACGAATTTGCAGAAGCTGCGGAGTCATTCGATAGCGATGAAGCACCAGCACCAACAGACGACTAAATGGCGGTGCTGCGGTGAGCTTCATATCACCGTGGCGCTAATCCTACCAACTATGTGAATAAAGACTATCCTGTCGTGTCCTCGTCTCCGCCAATAAAAGTATCCTATCTAGGGCCAATCGGCACCTTCACTCAATTAGCAGCCAATGTGTATTTCACGGCTGGCTGTGAGTTTATGCCATGTGCCACCATCGATGATGTGTTTTTGGCTGTTGAGAAAAAGCTCTCCGATTTTGGCGTAGTGCCCGTGGAGAACTCCACCGAAGGTGCGGTCAATAACACCCAAGACTGTTTGATTGACTCCCAAGCGGTTATTGTCGGCGAAGTGGTAGTGCCTATCGAGCATCATTTATTGGTCAACAAAGAATTGGGCGACCTCGCTCAAATTGAAGTAATTGCTTCGCATAAGCAGTCTTTGGCCCAGTGTCGAAATTGGCTCAGAACGAAATTCCCCAATACGCAGTTACTTGAAGTTTCCAGTAATGCAGAAGCAGCGCGCTTAGCCGCAGAAAATACTTGCACTGCATCTATCGCAGGGTCCTTGGCCGCAGAACTGTACGGGCTGAGAACAGCCCACAGTGCCATTCAAGATAAATCAAACAATAGTACGCGGTTTCTCGTGCTAGCGGATAATGCGAGGCGAACGCTACCCTCTGATGCTGATAAAACCAGCGTATTAATTTATACCCATAACAAGCCAGGGGCGCTGTTTCGAATACTTCAGCCTTTCGAGGAGCTGGGTATTAGCCTGAGTAAAATAGAAACTAGGCCGTCTAAAATTGAAGCTTGGGAATACGTGTTTTTTATAGACTTTGATGGCCATGCAGAAGATCCGTTAGTTATTGAACTCTTTGCGCGATTAGAAAAAGCCACTGCTGAAATTAAATTGCTTGGTTCCTACGCTAAATTCGTGAGTAAACATTGATGAGCGTTGCAACCAGTGCGGTGGAAAATGAAACGGTACTGATTTACGGTTTAGGCCTAATAGGCGGAAGCATTGCCAAAGGGCTAAGGGCGGCAAACCCAGGACAAACTATTCTGGCAATTGACTCGAGTGAATTGTCAATTGAACAAGCGGTTTCTGAAGGGGTTATAGATGCATCTGGCCCGGCAGAGGAGTTGCTGGCAAGAGCTGACATCGTAATCTTAGCAGTGCCACCCTTGCGACTAGTCAGTCTTTTGACGGAGATAGAGAGGTTCTTAAAGCCTTCAGCTGTCATAACCGACGTAGGAAGTGTCAAGTCTCACATCTATGATGCGCTGCAAAAATTATCGCCCCATATCCGGAAAAATTTTGTTTTAGGACACCCTATCGCTGGGTCTGAAAAAAGCGGTTACACAGCCGCACAAGCCGATCTTTTTTCCGGCAGAAAGGTGATCTTAACGCCCAGTCAAGACACCTCACCTCAGGCCATAGCAGCTGTAAATCGGCTATGGCGCAGCCTTGGTGCGAATGTGATAGGTATGGGAGTTCGCAAACATGATGAAGTGCTAGCCGCGACTAGTCATCTGCCACATGCATTAGCCTTCGCAATTGTTGACGTGCTTACTGCACAAGATGAAAGCGACGATATTTTTCGTTACGCTGCAGGGGGTTTCGCCGATTTTAGCCGGTTGGCCTCTAGCAATCCGCAAATGTGGTCAGATATTTTTGTCGCTAATTCGGCCGCAACCGAAAAGGTGTTAGGCAATTACATTCAGCGGCTCACGGTTTTGAAAAATGCCATTCACAATAAAGATCATGATTTCTTGCTAGAGATGTTTGCTCGCAGTAAGGAAACAAGAGATCTTTTTATTCAACAACATTTCAATACTAATAAATTGAGTACTATGACCACTAAATCAGTGACATTTATTGCACAGCCAGGAGGCAGTGTTTCAGGTGACCTGCGGGTTCCCGGTGACAAATCAATTTCTCATCGTTCAATTATTTTCGGTGCAATAGCCAACGGGGTGACTTCAGTCTCTGGCTTTTTAGAGGGGGAGGATGCCCTCAACACGGTCGCGGCCTTCAGAGAGATGGGGGTAACCATAGTCGGTCCTGAAAACGGCAACCTGACCATTTTTGGAGTAGGCAAAAATGGCCTTCAAGCCCCTCGGGGGCCTCTGTATATGGGGAACTCAGGAACCGCTATGCGTTTGCTTGCCGGTCTGCTAGCTGCGCAGAGCTTTTCATCTCAGTTGACCGGGGATGAATCACTCTCAGGGCGTCCCATGAACCGTGTTGTGAAGCCTTTGCAGCAAATGGGGGCTCAGATAACTGCGCAGGAAGCAGGGACTCCTCCTTTAGAGATCAAAGGCAGCCAGTTAAAAGGTATTCAATACTCCATGCCTATGGCTAGTGCTCAGGTAAAGTCTTGTTTGTTGCTTGCTGGCTTGTACGCTGAAGGTAAGACAACGGTCTCAGAACCCGCCTCTTGCAGAGATCATACGGAGAGAATGCTAAAAGGCTTCTCCTATCCTGTGGATGTCAGCGAAAATGGGACTGTGAGTCTTGATGGCGGACATGACTTAACAGCGATGAATATTGATGTGCCCGGAGATATTTCATCGGCCGCTTTTTTCTTGGTGGCTGCAGCGATTACCCCTGGGGCTGACTTAACCCTGCGTCATGTAGGAGTTAATCCAACGCGGACTGGGGTCATTAATATCCTTGTCCAAATGGGGGCCAAGCTAGAACTTTCGAATGAGACCTTGGTAGGAGGGGAAGCGGTCGCCGATATCCATATTCAATACAGCGAATTGCATGGTATCGATATCCCGGAATCAGAAATTCCACTGGCTATTGATGAATTTCCGGTGTTATTCGTTGCGGCAGCCAATGCAAAAGGGGTTACTACGCTGCGAGGTGCACAGGAGCTTAGGGTCAAGGAAAGTGACCGAATCGAAGCTATGGCTCAAGGCTTGACCACATTGGGGGTCAAAAATGAAGTCTACCCTGATGGGATACAAATAGAAGGCGGCCCCTATGCCGGCGGCGAAATAGAAAGTCATGGCGATCACCGGATTGCGATGGCCTTTAGTGTAGCAGCGCTTCGCGCAAGCGGCACAATTCGGATTCTAAATTGCAATAACGTCGCGACTTCGTTTCCAGGCTTTGTTGAGCTAGCGGCGTCCTTAGGGTTAAACCTCGCTGCCAATGAATAGCCCTTTATTAGAAAACCACGGGGCTCCAGTTATCGCTATTGATGGTCCATCAGGTTCTGGGAAAGGGGCTGTCGCATCTGTGTTGGCACAATCTTTAGGGTTCCACCTACTTGATAGTGGGGCTTTATATAGAGTGTTGGGTATCGCGCTGCTCGAGGCTAAAATAGAATTAGACAATATCAATGGTATAAGCAAGCTAGCGATGGAAATGAAAGTAGATTTTGGCTTGGCCGGGGTGGATTCAGTAGCATTGAATGGGGCAGATGTTTCGCTGCAAATTCGCTCTGACGTAGGTAGCGACATGGCCTCGAGGGTAGGTGCTATTCCGCAAGCCAGAGCCGCCTTGATGCAAAGACAACTAGATTTTCGCCAGGCCCCAGGTTTGATTGCAGATGGCAGAGACATGGGCACAGTGGTTTTCCCTGACGCGGTCTTGAAAATTTTCCTGACAGCCAGCGTGGAGCAGCGCGCAGAGCGCCGATATAAGCAGTTGATAGGTAAGGGTATTGGTGCTATTCTGCCCGACCTTTTGCGGGAGCTCAAGGAGCGGGATAGGCGTGATAGTCAACGGGAAGTCTCTCCGTTGCAGCCTGCAACAGATGCCATCGTCTTGGATACTACCGAATTATCACTGCAACAAGTGATCGCTCGAGTGTCCCAACTGGCCCATCGCGCACTGCCTTAACTGCTTTAAAAGATAACCGTTCTCAGGTGGTTTTTCCAGTCTCGACACCCGTGAACTTTTTGTAATAGACCCACATTGCTGGATTGTGGATAGATATAAACAACTTTAAAAAGGTGTTTTATCTTCTTGAAAAATATGGACTTATAAATGGCTGAGAATTTTGCTGAACTGTTTGAAGAAAGCTTAAAAGAAATAGACATGACCCCCGGTGCAATCGTAACGGGCACGGTAATTGACATCGATTCTGATTGGGTGACAGTCCACGCGGGCTTGAAATCAGAAGGTGTAATACCCCGAATTCAATTCCTCGATGAGCAGGGCAACTTTGCCATCGCAATTGGTGATAAAGTTAAAGTAGCGCTAGAGTCTGTAGAAGATGGCTTCGGCGAAACTCGACTTTCACGGGAAAAAGCTAAGCGCGCTGAGTCTTGGATGGACTTAGAAGCAGCTTACGAAAAGAATGACATCATTACTGGTGTTATTAATGGCAAGGTTAAAGGTGGATTTACTGTCGACCTCAATAATATCCGCGCGTTCTTGCCGGGTTCATTGGTTGACGTTCGACCAGTACGTGACACGCTGCATTTAGAAGGCCAGCAGCTTGAGTTCAGGCTCATCAAGCTTGATCGCAAACGCAATAACGTCGTGGTTTCACGTCGCGCGGTGCTTGAGTCGGTTAGTACTGAAGAGCGTGATGCGCTTCTAGAGAAGTTGCAAGAAGGCATGTCGGTTAAAGGTATCGTCAAGAACCTTACAGATTACGGCGCCTTTGTTGATCTTGGCGGCGTAGACGGCTTGCTCCACATTACAGACATGTCTTGGAAGCGAATTAAGCACCCAAGCGAGATCGTGAATGTTGGCGACGAGATCGATGTCAAAGTTCTTAAGTACGATAGAGACCGCAATCGCGTTTCATTGGGCTTGAAGCAATTAGGCGAAGATCCTTGGGTTGCTATCAAAGCGCGTTACCCAGAAAACACGAGAACAAAAGCGATTGTCACTAATTTGACTGATTACGGCTGCTTTGCCGAGTTGGAAGAAGGCGTTGAAGGCTTGGTTCACGTGTCTGAAATGGATTGGACTAACAAGAACATCCACCCCTCTAAAGTGGTTCAGTTAGGTGATGAAGTTGACGTAATGGTGCTGGATATTGACGAAGAGCGTCGTCGTATCTCACTGGGCATCAAACAGTGTTTCCAGAATCCTTGGGACGGTTTTGCTGAGAACTTTAAGAAGGGCGACAAGATTTCAGGAAGCATTAAGTCGATCACAGACTTTGGGATTTTCATTGGCCTTGACGGCAATATCGATGGCTTAGTTCATCTTTCCGATATATCTTGGGAAGAGACTGGCGAAGAAGCCGTGCGTAACTACACCAAGGGTGATGAAATCGAAACGGTTATACTCTCCATTGATCCTGAGAGAGAACGTATCTCTTTGGGCATCAAGCAGCTTGAGGATGATCCTTTCATGAACTACGTTTCAGAATTTGAGAAAGGTAGCATTGTTAAGGGTGTGGTCGGCGAAGTCGATGCAAAATCAGCCAATATCATTCTCAAAGAAGGCGTTGAAGGTGTGCTTAGAGCATCTGAAATCAGCCGCGAGAAAGTTGAAGATGCCAGAAACGCGATCAAAGAAGGCGATGAGATCGAAGTTAAGATTGTTAGCGTTGATCGCAAAGCGCGAGTGTTGAGCTTGTCAGTGAAAGCTATCGCGTTGGACGATGAGAAATCAGCAATCCAAGACCATAAAAACCAAGACAGCAGTGAGGTTTCTCCAGGCACAATTGGAGATCTCATCAAGGCTCAAATGGATAAAAGCTAGCGTTTCATTGCGCTATCAGCCTGAATTGCCGCTGCAGTAAAATGCAGCGGCGCAATAGGAAGGGGAACCAACAATGACCAAATCTGAGTTGATTGATCGAATTGCAGCCAAGCAAACCCAACTTTCTTCTAAGGACGTTGAGTTAGCGGTGAAGGCTGTGCTGGAGTATATGTCAGTAGTACTGGCTGAGGGCGGTAGGATCGAGATTAGAGGGTTTGGTAGTTTTTCCCTGCATTACCGAGTACCTCGCATAGGGCGAAACCCAAAGACAGGTACCCCGGTTGCATTAAGCGGTAAGTATGTCCCGCACTTTAAGCCCGGTAAAGAGCTTCGAGATAGGGTTAACTTGAGTATGTTGGCAGAGTTCTAAAAAGGCTCTCTACATCGCTGCAAAGACGTAAAACAAGCGGCATAGCCTAGTAGGTTGTGCCGTTTTTGTTTTTGTTTGTCTGGTTTACTAAACTTGGAAACCTTGATGCAGAAAATTTTTAATTTATTGTCCGGACTTTTCCTGATACTGGTATTTTTCGTCAGTATCGTATTTACCTATTTCAATTCCACACCTGTCAGTATTGCATTTGGGGCTTGGCAATTTGCGCCAGTGCCAGTGTCTGTTTGGATTATTGGGGCCTTTGTCAGCGGCGGTACTCTAGGCTTGCTGCTAGGCCTGCGATTTTTCAGCGGGATCAAGGCCCGCTCTGACATTCGACGACTGACAAAACAGCTCAGCCAAGCTCGAGCGGATGCGAATCAATTAAGATCTACTTACATTAAGGACTGAGGCTAGCAGTGAGCGGTTTTTCGATTTATATATTTTTACTCATCGCCGTAGCTGCTGGTTGGTTGTTGGGCCGGATTACTGCGCCGCGTAACCGCCATAAATCTAATTCTAACGCGTTTTATCAAGACTATTTTGTAGGCCTAAATTATCTATTAAATGATGAGCCGGATGAGGCGATTGATACTTTTATAAAATCACTCGAAGTGAATAGCGAGACTATTGAAACTCATTTAGCGCTTGGTGCTTTATTGCGAAGACGGGGAAAAGTGGACAAGGCGATACAAGTTCATCAGTCTCTTTTGGCGCGGCCTTCGTTAGATCAAAGTGTGATTGATTCAACCCGAATTCAATTGGCCACTGACTATATCGCATCTGGATTATTGGATCGGGCAGAAAGACTGCTTGATGAGATTTTAAGTGAGGATTCGCCAGCTCAGTTTAAAGCCTTAAAGCTACTGATTAGAGTATATCAAACCGAGAAAGAATGGGAAAAAGCGATCGATTGTTCGCGACGCCTGCTAAAGCATACTGTGTATAAAAAAGACATGGAGATACGTTCAGCGGCAGCCCATTACTGCTGCGAGCTTGCTGAGAATATGATTGCCCAAGAGCAGTATAGAAGTGCCAGAGATCACATAAAACGAGCATTTAGCTTCGATCGTAAGAACGTACGGGCATCGTTTATCTTAGCAGCAATTGAGCAAACGCTAGGCAACTACAAAGCGGCTATTGCCGAATTAGTTCGTATCCGCAGTATAACTCCTGAGTTTGTTAGCCAAACTTTAGGCCCACTCGCCGAGTGTTTTGAGCAGCTACAAAACCTTCCAGAATATGAGAAGTTATTGAAAGCGAGCCTGCCTGATGAGCCAGATGTCAGCGTCGTTTTGGCGCTGTCTGAGCTTGTCAAAAAGCGCTCAGGCGATGATGCCGCAATAAGTTTTCTCAATGAGTACCTAACTCGAAAGCCATCGCTTCCGGGTTTACTCGAACTTTTGCGATTGCAAATTCCACTTGCGGATCAAAAGATGCTAGGCAATCTTAGCCTCCTCCAGCAAATGATAGATGCGCTGTTGAAGAAAAAACCGGGTTATCAATGCAACCACTGCGGCTATGAGTCTAAAAATTTGTATTGGTTGTGCCCAAGCTGCAAGAAGTGGGACAAGATTAAGCCTATCGCTGAGAGCGAGACTTTGCCAAGCTGATTGCTTACTTAAAGGGAGTTTCTGATTATGGATAAACCTATTGTTATTGCGCTGGACTTTGAGTCTGCGGCAAGGGCTACACAATTCCTTGCTCAAATCGATCCAACTCAGTGCCGAGTCAAGATCGGCAAGGAATTGTTCACCGCGAGCGGACCAGATTTTGTAAAACAAGTGATTGGTTTAGGTTTTGATGTTTTTCTAGATTTAAAATTTCATGATATTCCCAATACAGTGGCACGAGCCGTTGCGGTCGCTGCAGATATGGGGGTTTGGATGCTGAATGTGCATGCCAGCGGCGGGTCGACGATGATGGCGCAAAGCCGCGAAGCGCTTGAGCCCTTTGGCCAGAACAGGCCTCTTCTTATTGCGGTTACGGTGCTTACCAGCATGGCGAAAGAGGACTTGCAGGAATTAGGTTTGAATTGCGAGCCGGTGGAGCAGGTCAAGCGGCTTGCTCATCTAACAGCGAATGCAGGCCTCGATGGAGTTGTTTGTTCCGCTGCAGAAACCAAGACTTTGCGGCAAGCCATAGGCCCAGATTTTTGTTTAGTGACACCGGGTATTCGCAGAGCTGAAGATTCTGTAGGAGACCAAAAAAGAGTTATAAGCCCAGCTCAAGCTATGGCCAATGGCAGCAGCTACTTAGTGGTAGGGCGGCCAATTACCCAGGCAAAATCTCCCTTACTAGCATTGAATGAGTTTAATTCCGCCGTGGCTGGCATAGTGGTGACCTTGGACTAGACTAAGTGCCGCAATCATAGAATTGCGTAACCTCAGTCAATGAATAGCGATAAGGAAATTACTATGCATAAATACTCTTTGTTTAAATCACTAACTACCGCTGTGTTGCTTTTATTAGCCCCATTCGTGGCAACGGCTCAAGATGTTAGCGAGCTTGTGAGTCAGCCAACACCAGTTAATATCAATAGCGCCGATGCGCAGACTATTGCCCAGTCTCTGATAGGCGTTGGCATGGTGCGGGCAAAAGAGATCGTCGCCTACCGAGAAATGTTCGGTCAGTTTCAAAGCCTTGAAGAGCTGATGGAAGTGCGAGGTATTGGGGCCGCGACTCTCGAAAAAAACAAGCACCTGATCAGCCTAGTCACTGACTGATGCCGTCTCCAAGGCACTTTCATATTCGTATGAAAGTGCCTGATTTTATTAATGATACTTAAGCCGAAATAGCTATAATGGGCTAGCTCTCCCAATGCTGGACTCGCCTTCAATGCCGCAGACTGTTTTTTTAGCCCTTTTGCTTGTAGCGTCAATACTGCTCACTGGGCTGTATCGCCACTTAGCTCTTCGCGCCCACATTCTTGATATCCCCGTGTCTCGCAGCGCCCATTCTTCCCCGGTGCCACTAGGTGGTGGCGTGGTTATTGTCGTGCTGTATTTGCTGGGCGTGTCCTACTATATGAATACAGATTTGCTAAGCTTCCAGCAAGGTATGGCGATGTTTGCAGGACTGGTGGTGGCGGCTGTTGGCTTGCTCGATGATCTTAACGAGCTAAAAATTTCTGTGCGTATCGTACTCCAGTTACTGGCAGCTGCTTGGGCACTGTGGTGGTTGGGGGGGATTCCCTCCATAAGTTTGTTTGGTTGGACCCTTGAGCCATCCTGGTTTCTGAATCTATTAGGCTTGGTTGCGCTGGTATGGCTGTTAAATCTTTATAACTTCATGGATGGTATTGACGGTATCGCCGGAGTTGAGCTTGTTTTTGTCAACGCAATGTCATTATTACTTGTTATAAATAAAGCCGATGGCAGCGTTGCACTGCTTTCGCAGTTGTTGATGGTCCTAGCACTAGGGTTTTTGGTGTGGAATTGGGCTCCTGCGAAGATATTTATGGGCGATGTGGGCAGTGGTTTTATCGGCTTCAGTCTCGGGATAATCGCGATTATCTCAATGCAGCAGCAAAGCATGACGGTGTGGACTTGGGTAATCTTGCTTGGGGTATTTATTACCGATGCCACAGTTACGCTAGTCAGGCGTTTTATGGCCGGTGAACGATGGTATCTAGGCCATGCATCACACGCCTATCAAAAAGCTGCGAAACGCTTCAATAGCCACAGTAAAGTGTCGATAGCAGTAACAGGGATCAATTTATTCTGGCTAGGGCCGTTAGCATGGTGGTCATTACAACACCCTGAATTGGGGATGGTGTCGGCCTTAGTAGCTGTAGTACCGTTAGTGTTACTAGCGGTTTGGTTAGAAGCAGGTTTGTCCAATGACAGGGTTGCTACCAGAGGTTGATAACGGTTGGCGCTAACCGGTGCTAAAAAAGCACAATTATCAATGGGTTGCTTGCTTGTCTTAAGTGCTGTGGCTTGAGGCTCTATGGGGAAAAAGATGAATCTATATACTATTCCGCTCTCGCGAACAGTTAAGCAAGCGCTGATGATGGTGGCTGACAGTCTGATGATCGTCACAGCGCTGATCCTATCGTTTGCGTTATTGGGGAAAGAATTTTCCGGGCAGGCGCAGGCTTTTTACTTCTATCTCGCGATTGCTACTTTTCTTAGTATTGTTGGTTTTATCCGCATCGGGCTGTACCGAGCACTGGTGCTGTATATGGGCCTGCAGTCTGGCTTCGTGGTGCTTAAAGGCGTCACTATCGCTAGCGCACTCGTGTCGATAGCCTATTTTTTCTCTCACCCAGCCGCCGCCGCTGATTCATCAATACTGCCAATTTTTTGGATGTTAACGCTGTTATTTGTTGGCGGCAGTCGCTTTGTCGCGAAGGTGTTTTTGCAAAGTGTAATTCAGAACTTCCGGCCTAAAGAGCCGGTTATCATTTATGGCGCTGGCTCATCGGGTATGCAGCTGGTAGTCGCACTGCAAAACGGTGATCACTATTTGCCCGTGGCTTTTGTCGATGACAGTCAGCGAATGATTGGCAGCACGGTGCACGGTATACGGGTTCACAGCCCCAACTCCTTATACGAACTAATAGAGAGCTTTTCTGTTCGACAAATTTTGCTCGCCATTCCTTCTGCGACCCACACTGAGCGAAAAGAAATACTCAATCGCTTAGAACACTTGCCTGTGCATGTGAAAACAGTCCCCGATTTATTTGACATGGTTGCAGGTAAGGTGGGTGTTGATGAGATTCGTGATATAGATATCGAAGACCTGTTAGGACGCGACATAGTACCGCCAAATCCGGAACTGTTGGGTGCCTGTATTACTGGTCAATCAGTTATGGTAACTGGGGCAGGTGGCTCTATCGGCTCTGAATTATGCCGGCAAATAGTTTTAATCAATCCAGCACGGCTAGTTCTATTGGACACATTCGAGTACGGTCTTTACGAAGTCGAAAATGAACTGCGTGAAATACTGCGATCCGTTGACGGCGGTAAATCGATTGAAATTGTGGCTATGCTTGGGTCTGTTTGTAATCGGACCTTGATGGAATATGCGATCAGTGCATTCGGGGTTGATACGGTCTATCACGTGGCGGCTTATAAGCAAGTGCCAATGGTGGAGAAAAATGTAATTGAAGGTGCGCAGAATAATATTATTGGCACAGTCATCGCGGCTCAGGCAGCGGAAAAAGGAAAAGTTAAAAATTTCGTTTTGATCTCAACAGACAAAGCTGTTCGCCCAACAAATTTTATGGGTGCAACAAAGCGGTTTGCGGAGCAGGTGCTACAGGCTTTGTCGCAACGCCACGGCGACACCAAATTCAGCATGGTGCGGTTCGGGAATGTACTGGGCTCCTCTGGCTCTGTTGTTCCGCTGTTTAGAAAACAAATTAGTTCAGGTGGGCCGGTAACAGTCACCCATCCTGAAGTAACTCGCTACTTCATGACGGTACAGGAGGCGGCACAGTTAGTTATTCAAGCGGGTTCCATGGCAACCGGAGGTGATGTCTTCGTGCTAGATATGCACGAGCCTATCCGCATTGTCGATTTGGCGAAAAAGATGGTTCATCTTATGGGCTATGACATCAAAGATGAAAACTCCTACAGGGGTGATATTGCTATTGAGTACACTGGGCTAAGACCAGGAGAGAAGCTATACGAAGAGCTGTTGATAGGGGAGTCTGTCACTGGAACCGAGCACCCCAAAATAATGCGCGCAGAAGAGGAAACATTGTCTTGGGATAATTTGGCGCCACTAATTAAGCGATTGGAAGATGCCTGCGCCAAGTTAGATCTGGAAGAGATACGATCTGTGTTGATGAAAGCTGTTGATGGATTTGAACCGAAGGAGGAGGTGAGTGATCCTCAGTGGCGTGCCCTAAAGGTAAGAGCGGCAGCTAAAGAAACTGACTCTGAAGCAAAGATTACAAAACTGTTTAAATAAAGACGAGTGTCCTTGGGGTGATAGCAGTAACCCAATGCCTGAGCGAACAACCACAGGTCTGTGATTATCCGCCCAGTTTTATTCCGGCCTAAGGTGCTCTTTTTACTGATGTTATAATGACAGGCTCGATTGGCACATCGCTCAAGCTGCTAACACGGCCGGTATCTACTGCCGCAATAGAATCTACAATGTCCATACCGCTGGTGACTGCGCCGAACACAGCATAGCCAAAACCGCGGGAAGTTTCGTCGGTGTGATTTAGAAAATTGTTGTCCACTAAATTAATGAAAAACTGACTCGTTGCGCTATCTACGACATTAGTTCTTGCCATGGCTAAAGTACCTCTGGCATTGGGTGTGTCTGCCCTAGCCTCGTTTTTTATAGTGTCATAACCTGACTTTTGAACCATGTCGGTGTCGAAGCCTCCGCCCTGAACCATAAAGCCGGAAATTACGCGGTGAAAGATCAGGCCATCGAAAAAACCAGAATCTGTATACCGCAAAAAGTTTTCAACTGAAATTGGCGCTTTATCCGCCCAAAGCTCAACGGTGATTGTGCCTTTGTTAGTCTCAATGATTACATTGGGGTTGTCTTGAGCAAAGCTTGCGCCGGCCAAGAAAAGCATCGTTGTTAATAAAAGTGCGCGCATTATTTTCTCCATCGTAACTAAAACTTGTGTGTTGATAACTATACAGTAATTCTTTCTAGCTTAACCATAGATGAACCCCTGCATTGCAGCCTTCACCGCGCTGTCGATGTAATCATTTGAAGGCCGCTAGCGCGAAGAATGTAACCGGGGAGGGGAAAGCCGAAGCGAGAAGCTTACAAGATACAGCGATAAAATGGCTGCCCAACCTGGACTCGAACCAGGAACCAAGTGATTAACAGTCACCTACTCTACCATTGAGCCATTGGGCAGCAAAACGCGTAATCAACCAGTAGTATGGTTGCAGCGAGCGCGTATATTACTGAGATTTGCTAAACCGGTCAACACTCACTACAAACGAGTTGCGCCTTGCTGTACCCTTTGGCTTCTTTACATCCTACAGCCTGGGAATCAAAACTCTTTATATGGATACAAAATTCACGCTCGAATCAGATTTTAAGCCGGCCGGTGATCAGCCTGCAGCTATCGCTAGCCTAATTGAAGGGCTGCAAGATGGTTTGGCGGCGCAAACCCTATTAGGGGTTACCGGGTCTGGCAAGACATTCACAATCGCCAACGTAATCGCTCAGCTACAGCGCCCAGCTTTAGTCATGGCGCCCAATAAGACTTTAGCCGCGCAGCTCTACGGCGAGTTCAAAGAGTTTTTCCCCCACAATGCTGTGGAGTATTTTGTTTCCTACTATGACTATTACCAGCCAGAAGCCTATGTGCCGTCTTCAGATGTGTATATAGAAAAAGACTCTTCCATCAACGACCATATAGAACAGATGCGACTTTCTGCGACCAAGGCATTGTTAGAGCGAAGGGATGTAATAGTGGTCGCGACTGTCTCTTCTATTTACGGCTTAGGTGACCCAACTTCTTATTTAAAAATGGTGGTGCATCTGGACCGTGGCGGCAAGATGGATCAAAGAAATCTGGTCAAACGACTGACAGACTTGCAGTACACCCGCAATGACATGGAGTTGCGTAGAGCGACTTACCGAGTGCGTGGGGATGTGATTGATATTTATCCTGCCGAATCAGAGCGCTATGCCATTCGAATTGAATTGTTCGACGATGAAATAGAAAGGCTTTCTTATTTTGATCCTTTGACAGGGACGGTGGTAAAGGAAGTGCCTAGGCTGACAGTGTTTCCTAAGTCGCACTATGTCACTCCCCGAGAAACTCTGCTTGGGGCACTAGATCTTATAAAGATAGAACTGAAAGAGCGGCTTCAGCATTTGCGGGAAAATAACAAGTTGCTGGAGGCTCAACGTTTAGAGCAGCGGACCAAATTTGATCTAGAGATGATTCAAGAGCTGGGCTACTGCACTGGTATCGAAAACTATTCCCGCTATCTGTCCGGCCGTGAAGCGGGAGCGCCACCGCCAACACTGTATGATTACTTGCCGCCTGACGCATTGGTTATCGCGGATGAGTCTCACGTGTCGATTCCACAGCTGGGCGCGATGTATAAAGGCGATCGGTCACGTAAAGAGACCTTGGTGGAATACGGCTTTAGGCTACCGTCCGCGCTGGACAATCGGCCGTTACGGTTTGAAGAATGGGAGCAGCTAACACGCCAGTTGATATTTGTTTCTGCAACCCCCGGCGCCTACGAAGAGGCGCACCAAGGCCAGTTAGTGCGCCAAGTGGTGCGGCCCACTGGGCTAGTTGATCCCGAGGTTGAAGTCCGCCCGGCTACCACTCAGGTCGATGATTTGCTATCTGAGGTCAACAAAGTGGTCGCCTTGGAAGAGCGGGTTCTGGTTACAGTGCTAACGAAGCGGATGGCCGAAGATCTGACAGATTACCTAGCCGATCACGGCGTACGCGTGCGGTATCTACACTCTGACATCGACACGGTAGAGCGCTCTGAAATTCTTAGAGACCTGCGATTAGGTGTTTTCGATGTTCTAGTGGGCATTAATTTATTGCGAGAAGGCCTTGATATTCCAGAGGTTTCTCTAGTCGCTATATTAGACGCCGATAAAGAAGGTTTTCTGCGTTCTGACCGCTCCTTAATTCAAACCATGGGCAGGGCGGCGCGCAACCTAAATGGCCGAGCGATTCTTTATGCCGATAAAATTACCGGTTCCATGCGCCGCGCTTTAGATGAATCAGCGGCACGCAGAGAGATCCAGATTGAGCACAATCGGGTGAATGGAATAACTCCCGAAGGAGTGAAGAAACGCATCCTTGATATTATGGAAGGTGCCCGCTCCACTAACAGCACCAAGATGCGAACCAGAGGGCGCGGTTCGATTGAAAAGACAGGTGAGCTTGGTCGCATAGACTTCCAGGATCCGAAATCTATCCAGAAGGAAATTCAGGCGCTGGAATCTTCAATGTATGAGCTTGCGAAGAATCTCGCCTTCGAAGAGGCTGCCTCAACGAGGGACAGAATAGCCCAGCTGAAGAATCAACTGTTAAAGCAATAACTTAAATCGTCTTTATAACCATAAATGAATCGACACCTGCCTAGAAGTTTCCGTATAATCGTGTCTCTTTTCTTTCGGGATTTTAGCGACTATAGGCGCGTAGCTCAGTTGGTTAGAGCGCTACCTTGACATGGTAGAGGTCACCAGTTCGAATCTGGTCGTGCCTACCATCCCCTAGAATTAACAATGACATGTTCAGCATCACTGAAACCTAGTGATAGGCTGAATGCAGTGCAATTATATTGAAAGGCGCCAATTAGAAATGCCAGTTATTACCCTTCCTGACGGCAGTAAGCGGGAATTCTCAGAATCAATCAGCGTAAATGATATAGCAGCCTCTATCGGTGCCGGCTTGGCCAAGGCCACGCTTGCAGGTCGAGTAAACGGCCAATTGGTTGATGGGTCTTACATCGTTGATGCAGACGCCGACGTTGCAATCGTCACTGAACGTGATTCAGATGGCATTGAAGTGCTGCGCCATTCGTGTGCCCATTTGATGGCCCAGGCGGTACAGCGCTTATTTCCTGCCGCGCAAGTAACCATCGGGCCGGTTATCGACGATGGGTTCTTCTACGATTTTGCTTTTTCTCGCTCGTTTACCCCTGAAGACTTGATTGCTATCGAGAAAGAAATGGAGGCCATCGTGAAGGAAGACCTTCAGGTTGAGCGATCTATTCTGTCTCGAGGCGAAGCAATCGCTATGTTTAAGGAGAAGGGGGAAGATTATAAAGTCCAAATTATCCAGAGCATTCCTGGCGATGAAGACCTGTCTTTCTACAAGCAGGGCGATTTTATCGATCTGTGCCGCGGACCTCATGTGCCTAGCACTGGCAAGTTCAAAGCCTTTAAATTGACCTCAGTAGCTGGTGCTTATTGGCGGGGTGATGCCAATAACGAGATGTTGCAGCGAGTTTATGGCACGGCGTGGGGCTCTAAAAAAGACCTTGGCCTTTACTTGCAGCGCTTAGAAGAAGCTGAGAAACGTGATCACCGCAAATTAGGCAAGACCTTGGATTTGTTTCACTTCCAAGAAGAAGCGCCCGGGATGGCTTTTTGGCATCCTAAGGGCTGGAAGATTTATCAAGTCATTCAGCGATACATGCGAACAGTTCAAGACGCCAACAACTATAAAGAGATCAACACCCCTCAGTTGGTAGACTACAGCTTGTGGGAAAAGTCGGGTCACGCAGCGAAATTCGCTGATGAGATGTTTAGTGTAGAGTCCGATAGCCGCATGTACGCTATTAAGCCCATGAACTGCCCGTGCCACATCCAAGTTTTTAACCAAGGGCTAAAAAGCTACCGCGATTTACCGTTGCGGATTGCCGAATTTGGCTCCTGCCACCGCTATGAGCCATCAGGCAGCATGCATGGTCTGATGCGCGTTCGTAGTTTTGTTCAAGACGACGGCCATATATTCTGTACCGAAGATCAAATACAGTCTGAAGTGGCTGATTTCATGGCGCTTTTGTTTGCCGTGTATAAAGATTTTGGGTTTGATGAAATTATCCTTAGGCTCTCAACCCGTCCTGAGAAGCGTGTTGGTACCGATAATTTGTGGGATGACGCCGAGCAGGCGCTTAAAGATGCCCTCAATGCAACCGGCTTGCCTTGGGAGTTGCTGCCAGGGGAAGGTGCGTTCTACGGACCAAAAATTGAATATTCCTTGAAAGACTGCATGGGTAGAATCCAGCAGTGTGGCACTATTCAGGTGGATTTCTTCCTGCCGGAGCGGCTCGGAGCGAGCTATGTCGCAGAAGATAGCAGTAGAAAAACCCCTGTTATGTTGCATCGAGCTATACTAGGCTCGTTCGAGCGCTTTATCGGTGTGCTTATCGAGCATTATGCTGGCGCAATGCCCACTTGGTTAGCGCCAGAGCAGGCCATTATTTTGAATATAACGGACAATCAGGCGCAGTATTGCAGCAAAATTGAAGAAACCCTGAAAAATAAAGGGTTTAGAGTTACATCAGACTTGAGAAATGAGAAAATCGGCTTTAAAATCCGCGAGCATACAATGCAGAAGATTCCCTATATCCTTGTCGTAGGCGACAAAGAGGTGGAGTCAGGCACAGTTTCTGTAAGAAAACGAGGTGGTGAAGACCTCGGAACGATGACACTTGATGACTTTTGTCTCCATATAGGCCAAGATGTCGCCCGCTTTGGTCGTAGCGCAGTCGATTCGGCTGCACAGCAGTATGATCCTGCGACATAAAAAGAATTAACTAGAGGAATAGGCGTTCGCGCTGATTATGAGAAGTAGCTCCAAAAAGGCAATAATTAACGAGTTTATAGAGGCCGAACAAGTTCGGCTAGTGGGAGCTGATGGCGAGCAGGTCGGCATTGTCTCGATTGCAGAGGCAAGAGCTGCGGCAGCTGAAGCGAAATTAGATTTGGTGTTGATCTCACCAGATGCGGACCCTCAGGTCTGCAAAATCATGGATCATGGCAAACATGTGTTTGACCTGAAAAAGCAAAAGGCTGCAAGTAAGAAAAAGCAGCGGCGCATTCAGGTTAAAGAAATCAAGTTTCGACCAGGGACGGAAGAAGGGGATTATCAGGTAAAACTACGCAACCTGATACGTTTCCTAAGTGATGGGGATAAGACCAAGGTATCGTTAAGATTCCGCGGTCGAGAACTCGCTCATCAGCATCTTGGGCAGGAATTAGTCTCTCGAATTCGTGAGGATTTGGTGGAGTATGGAACTGTAGAACAGGAACCCAAGATGGAAGGCCGGCAAATAGTGATGGTGCTCGCGCCGGTTAGAAAGGGCCAATAACAGTAGTTTGTAGCAGGCCAGTGTCCATTGCTCATTACGAGATCAATGGACACTGGCCTTCTTGATTTTCAAAAATGTTATTGGATAAATCAAAATTTAAGCACAAGTGTGCAAATGCGGAGTTAAATGTAATGGCAGTTGGAAAACTGAAAACCCACCGGGGTGCCGCTAAGCGGTTTAAGAAAACTGGAGCTGGCTTCAAGCGTAAAAGCATGAACAAAAGCCATATCCTGACCAAAATGACTACAAAACGTAAGCGTCAGTTGCGTGGTACTAGCCTGGTTGACCCAGTAGATGTACCAGCAATCAAGCGCTTGCTTAAGTTAAGTTAATTTTAAGGTTCAGGAGAAAGTACCATGGCTCGAGTTAAAAGAGGTGTCATCGCTGGTCGACGTCACAAAAAAGTATTAGATCAAGCAAAAGGTTACTACGGTGCCCGTAGTCGAGTTTACCGTGTTGCTAAGCAAGCTGTAACTAAAGCAGGGCAATATGCGTACCGCGATAGACGTGTTAAGAAAAGAGTGTTTCGCTCTTTGTGGATTACACGTATCAACGCTCAGGCGCGTGTTAGTGGCATGTCGTACAGCCAACTTATCGCAGGTCTTAAGAAAGCAAACATAGAAGTGGATCGTCGTGTATTGGCTGATCTAGCCGTTCATGACAAGCCTGCATTCACGGCTATTGTAGAACAAGCTAAAGCTACTCTCGCAGCCTAGTCCCAACCAAGCGGACCAAGGTTATGGTAGATACTGACGCATTTCTTGCAGACGCTCTTCACGCAATCAGCTTATCAAGTGACGAAAAATCACTTGATGAGCTGCGCGTGCAATATTTGGGAAAAAAAGGCGTATTAACTTCTCAGTTAAAATCCTTAGGTACCCTGCCGCCGGAACAAAGGCCGGCTGCCGGGGGCAAGATCAACTTAGCAAAACAAACGCTTCAAGACGCTATTGAGGCGCGCAAGCAAGTCTTAGTAAGTTCAGGCTTGGATGCGAAATTAGAAGCTGAACGAATTGATGTAACCCTGCCGGGCACTAAACAGTCGCCGGGCGGATTTCATCCCATCACCAAAACAATTGACAGAATTACTTCGATTTTTACCTCTGCAGGCTACATTGTTGCCGAGGGTCCTGAGATCGAAGACGACTACCACAATTTCGAAGCCCTCAATATCCCGAGCCACCATCCTGCTCGGGCTATGCATGACACATTTTATGTGAGTCCTGGCACGGTGCTTCGAACTCATACATCACCGGTGCAGGTGAGAGTGATGGAGGGCGGTAAGCCGCCATTTAAAATGATTTGCCCTGGCAGAGTATATCGCTGCGATTCTGATTTAACCCATACCCCAATGTTTCATCAGGTGGAAGGGTTGCTCATCGATGAAAATGTTAGTTTCGCGGATCTTAAAGGCACTGTAGAAGACTTTTTACACGCTTACTTTGAAGCAGACATGCCAGTTCGGTTTAGGCCTTCATACTTCCCGTTCACAGAGCCCTCGGCGGAAGTCGATATGGGATGCGTCAGCTGCGGTGGCAAAGGCTGTCGTATATGCGGCAACAGTGGCTGGCTAGAAGTAATGGGCTGCGGCATGGTGCACCCAAAGGTGCTGGCTATGTCTAATATTGATACTGAAAAATACAGTGGCTTCGCCTTTGGTATGGGGGTAGAGCGATTAGCGATGCTTCGTTATCAAGTTGCTGATATTCGAACCTACTTTGAAAATGACCTGCGTTTTCTCAAACGCTTTCACTAGTTCAGGAATTAATTAAATGTTGTTCAGTGAGCAGTGGCTTCGCGAATGGGTTTCCCCCGCAGTTGAAACACCCGAGCTAATGGATCAGCTAACAATGGCTGGTTTGGAGGTTGACGGTAGCGCACCAGTGGCACGAGAATTTACTGGGGTGGTTGTTGCTAGAATTGAAGAAGTAAACAAGCACCCTGATGCAGACAAGCTCAATGTGTGTTTAGTCAGTGATGGCGAAAATACATTTCAAGTTGTTTGCGGAGCACCGAATGCTAGAAAAGGGCTCGTGGCTCCTTTTGCCAAAGTTGGGGCTGAGATCATCATTCCTGATGAGAAGAAGCCTTTTAAAATCAAAGCGGCAAAGCTGAGGGGCGTTGAGTCTAATGGCATGCTGTGTTCCTCAGAAGAATTAGGATTAGACTCAAAGTCTGATGGATTGCTCGAACTGCCTGACACCATGACGCTTGGGCAAGATGTTCGAGTAGCTCTGCATTTAGATGATATTTCTATAGAGATAGATTTGACCCCCAACAGGGGCGACTGTTTGGGTATGGCTGGGCTGGCTCGAGAAGTGGGTGTATTGGCTAGGTTGGCAGTAACCTCCCCGGTGCACGCTACACCTGCGGTGACTATTGGCGACACTATTCCTATCAGCATCACCGCGCCTGATGCATGCCCACGTTACTTGGGCCGGGTTATAAAGAATATCAATCTTGATGCCGCATCACCTTTGTGGCTCAAAGAAAAGCTTCGGCGTTCAGGTCTGCGTAGCATTGACCCGGTTGTCGATGTCACTAATTTCGTTCTGATGGAATTGGGGCAGCCAATGCATGCTTTCGATTTTGCAAAGCTTAACGGTGCCATCGATGTGCGCTTCGCCCAAGAAAATGAAGTTTTGACGCTGCTCGATGGTAAGAAAGTCACTATGACCCCAGATACCTTGGTAATAGCCGACAGCACACAAGCTCTTGCGATGGCTGGCATCATGGGCGGTTTAAATTCCTCCGTAACAAACACAACCAAACACGTGTTTCTTGAGTGTGCCTTCTTTGCGCCGTTGGCAGTCGCAGGCAAAGCGCGCTCATATGGCATGCATACGGATGCATCCCACAGGTATGAGCGAGGTGTGGACTATGAGTTGCAACATCGGGCCATGGCTAGAGCGACTCAATTACTGCTAGATATAGCCGGGGGCGAAGCAGGCCCGGTGGTGGAAACCATTGGTAATTTGCCCGCAGCTATCACTGTCCAATTAAAATTCGCCTCGGTTAGCAAGCTGTTGGGCATTTCAATACCGACTGCTGAAATAGTCGATATTCTGTCCAGGCTAGGTTTTGAGCTGACTGAAAAAGATGATTCGGGCGTGTTGGTTAACGTGCCGTCATTCCGTTTTGATGTAAGCATTGAGGCTGATTTAATAGAAGAGTTGGCTAGGGTTTATGGCTACAACAAACTACCCAAAACTCCGGGCCTTGGCAGGCAGGTTCTACAATGCGTGCCTGAAGCAAAAACTAGCCTGCACGCATTAAAATTGCATTTGGTGGCCAATGGCTATCAGGAAATTGTGACATACAGCTTTATTGACCCAATTCTATTGAAGTTAGTTTTAGGTGAGGTTGGCAGTGTAATCAACTTGCAGAACCCAATTTCAGAAGAGTTGTCGGTAATGCGGCCCAGTATGCTCCCCGGCCTTCTGCAAACACTGCAGTACAATCAAAACCGGCAGCAGGATAGAGTTAGGATTTTTGAAAGTGGGCTGGTTTTCAATCGAAGCCTAGAAACAACGGATCAGACCCCCATGTTCGCAGGCTTGATTGCCGGCTCTAGATTGCCCACAGGCTGGCGCGCAGACAAATCAGCGCTGTCATTTTTCGATTTAAAAGGGGATGTAGAGAACTTGCTGGGAATGACTGGCTCGTTTGAAGACTATTATTTTGTAGCGGCTAAGCAAGCCGGTTTTCATGACGGCCAGTGCGCTGAGATTTCCCATAAAGAATTGGGCGTGATTGGAGTTTTAGGAGCGATTCATCCGAGCGTGGTTCGCGAGCTTGGAGTGACAGGCCCGGTTTTTGCATTTGAAATCAAGCTTACTGCCTTAACCCGGGGCAGATTGCCTAAATCCCAAGCGCCTTCAAAATTTCCAGAAGTAAACCGAGATTTGGCAATAGTTGTAGACGATAGTGTGAATTCCGCAGAAATTCTGCGCGAAATTAGGCTGCAAGGCAGTGAATTCCTTGTAGACCTTAGAATATTCGATGTTTATCAAGGAGATGCGGTACAAGTAGGGAAAAAAAGTATCGCTTTGGGCTTGACGTGGCAACATCCTTCGCGCAATCTTACGGACGACGAGATAAATACAATAATTAGTAATACCGTCAACGCACTACAAGAACAATTTAATGCAAATTTGCGGAACTAATCGGGGAAAGAAACGATGACAGATGGAGCACTCACAAAGGCCGATATGGCCGAGCGTCTGTTTGAAGAGTTGGGTCTGAATAAGCGAGAAGCCAAAGAAGTTGTAGAGCAATTCTTTGAAGAAATTCGTCTTTCTCTTGAACGAAACGAGCAAGTAAAATTATCTGGATATGGAAATTTCGACCTTAGGGATAAGAAGCAAAGACCTGGTCGTAACCCCAAAACTGGTGAAGAAATACCAATTAGAGCAAGGCGGGTTGTCACATTCCGCCCTGGGCAGAAGTTAAAAGCAAGGGTAGAAGGCTATGTTGGAACCGAAGAATAACGACGTATTACCTCCAATACCTCCCAAGCGCTATTTCACCATAGGCGAGGTTGGTGAGCTATGCGCGGTTAAGCCCCATGTCCTTAGGTATTGGGAAGCTGAATTCCCATCTCTTAAGCCGGTTAAACGTCGAGGCAATCGACGCTATTACCAGCGTCAAGATGTTATTCTTATCCGCCAAATCAAAAGTTTGCTTTACGAACAAGGTTATACCATTGGTGGCGCCCGGCAAAAAATGACAGAAAGCCCGGATATAGCAGCCGCAACCAATGTGAATGCCAGTGAGATTAAGTCCTTAATCACTGATTTAGAAGCAGTTATCGCACGGTTATAGTGCCCAAGACTGCTTGTTTAAGCTGATAATCATCTTAGAATATAGAAACGATCAACATCGGGGATCTCTAGTTCAAAAGATCTCAAAGCTGTTCGTTTAAGCTGATAATCATCTTAGAATATAAAAACGATCAACATCGGGGATCTCTAGTTCAAAAGATCTCAAATTTGTTCGTTTAAGCTGATAATCATCTTAGAATATAGAAACGATCAACATCGGGGCGTAGCGCAGCCTGGTAGCGCACTAGACTGGGGGTCTAGTGGTCGCAAGTTCAAATCTTGCCGTCCCGACCAATTAATGCAAGTGCTCAGCAGACCCGGTCCGCTGAGCTCAAGCCACAACCACTTAATCCAACGCCCCAGCCTCAAACTCAGCGCCATCTCCTGATACCGAAAAATTACCTAAAGCGATAGGTTCTGCGGACGTATACCTGTCTTCGACATCGGTTAAATACTCCAATAGTGCTTCCAGCATATAAAACTGCATGGTGCGCCCCGTAGCGAGGGAAAGTAGCTCAAGGCGGTTGTTTACATCTAACGGCAATTCGATCGTAAGCATGGCGGGTTTCCTCTTATTGTATTTTGTAGGGTTGGGAGGCGAGTACATCCTTGTACTCTAATCAGCTGTCCTTGCTGACTTTGACTATAGCTGACAGGCGCAATAGCTCTAGGTGACTGCACAGATAATTTAGGGTTACTCAGGGTGACTAAAATAACAGGCCGCCTTGGCCTGCGGCCCCACGGTGCTGTTGGAGTGGCCGCGAATCAAATAGTTGGCAGATTGCCAAGTTCGCTCGAGTGGCGTGAGAATTTAGCCAATTCGATTAACTTAAGGAGTGTAAAATGGCGCTAGATCAGATACTATTCTCCGCTGATTTCTAACAAAAAAAACCAGCCAAGACACTCGCTTTGAACAACATTCCTAGATACCTTTTACAAGTAATATTTACTTCTATTTCACGTTTTTATAGATCTCGCGCAAGGGTCAGTCATGCGTCTTAAATGCATTAAATTGGCCGGCTTCAAATCGTTTGTCGACCCTACCACCATTGATTTTCCATCTAACCTTTGTTCTGTTGTTGGGCCCAATGGCTGCGGCAAATCCAACGTAATTGATGCGGTGCGCTGGGTTATGGGCGAAAGCTCTGCTAAAAACCTGCGTGGCGAGAATATGACAGACGTGATATTCAATGGCTCCAGCACTCGCAAGCCGGTTGGGCAGGCCAGTGTTGAACTAGTGTTCGACAATCATGACCACAAGCTAACTGGGGAATATGCCAACTTCACTGAAGTGTCCATAAAACGCAAAGTGGACCGGGATGCCCAATCTACCTATTCCCTCAACGGAACGAAGGTTCGCCGCAAGGATATAACCGATATCTTCCTAGGCACAGGCTTGGGTGCGCGCAGCTACTCAATTATTGAGCAAGGCATGGTGTCGCGGTTGATTGAGTCGAAACCTGAAGACCTCCGGGTATTTATCGAAGAGGCCGCAGGGATCTCGAAGTATAAAGAACGCCGGAAAGAGACTGAGAGCCGAATTAAGCGGACTCGGGACAATCTTGAACGCCTAGCCGATATTAGAAACGAGCTAGAGCGGCAGCTATCTCACCTCCAGCGCCAATCCGTTGCTGCGGAGAAATATGCGCAGTACAAGAAAGAAGAGCGGCAAACCGGGGCGAATCTAAACGCTTTAAAATGGCAGTCGCTGGATAAAGAAATCAAACTCAACCAGGAGTCCATTTCAGAGTTAGAAATTCAAATAGAAGCAACGATCGCCCAGCAGCGAGAGCTTGATGCCTTGGTTGAAAAGCACCTGTCGGATAACGCGGATCTGTCGGATGCCCTAGGGGAAGTACAAGCCCGCTTTTACAGCCTGGGCAATGATATCGCTCGGATAGAGCAATCTATTGAATACCATATCGAACGCACCGATCAGCTTAAAATCGATTTGGCTGAAACAGAAGAGGCGTTCGCGCAAACCAAAGAAGAGTTAGATGTAGACCTGAAGAGAATTACCCATTTAGATTCTTCCCTCAGGGAATTAACACCAGAGCTTGAGCAGGCTTCAGAGGCGGAAGCCGTTGCGGCTGATACCCTAATTGATGCCGAAGAGTCGTTGCAGCGGTGGCAACAAGAATGGGATCAGTTTAACCAGAGGGCTGAAGAGCCGCGAAAGGTTGCCGAAGTAGAGCAGTCTCGAATACAGCAGTTGGAGCGTATAGTCGAAAGAGGGGTAGAGCGAAGAAAGCAGCTGGAAACCGAGCAACAAGGTTTGGTCGATGCAGAAGATGATGAAAGCATTGGCGTTGCGACAAAAGAAATTGCATCTATGCAAAACGCTATCGCTCAGCTCAAAGAGTCGAATATCACGGTCGGGCAGCGAATCGATAGCACTCGAATAGAGCTGTCAGATTGCGCCGATACCCTGAGCCAAGTGCGCGGCAATATGCAAGAAGCCAAAGGCAAGCTTGCCTCGCTTGAAGCACTGCAGCAGGCAGCGCTAGGGCAAGACAATGAACCGCTCAATAAATGGCTAGGCGTGAAAGGTTTAGACAATCAGCTTAGGCTCGCTGAAAGCCTGCAGATCACAGCCGGCTGGGAGTTGGCGGTTGAAACCGTGCTGGGAGATTCCTTGCAGGGTATTTGTATTGAAGGCTTAGATGCAGTAAAGGAGCTCTTGTCTGATCTGCCTCAAGGCCGTCTTGCAATGATCGATGTCATTGCCGGCAGCCAAGTTGAATACCCCACAACAAGCAGCTTAACGCCATTGGTCAGCCGCATAGAATCTGAGTGGAATCTAAGTGATTTGTTGGGCGGTATTTATACCGCGAATGATTTATCTGAAGCACTGCAAGCGAGAAATTCTCTAGGGCCTAAAGAGTCAATTGTGACTGTCGACGGTATGTGGCTGGGTAAGTCTTGGATACGGGTAAATACCCTCAACAAGCAAGACTCGATCATTACCAGAAGAGGCTTAATTGGCGATTTGTTTATGTCGATCAAGCAATACTCAGAGCAAGCTGAGGATCTGGTAGACAGACAGGCTGCGTTAAAATCACAATTGCTGAGCGATGAAAGCGCCAGAGATGACATGCAGCGCCAAATTTCAGACAAGACACAAGCCTTGGGTGAAGTGAAATCAAAAATCAGCGCTCAACTAGCAAAAATCGAAGAAGCTCGCTCGCGGAAAAATCGCATTAGTCACGAATTAGAAGAACTCTCCCGTCAGTTGGAGGTTGAACAACAGAATACCGCTGCTTCGAGGGCAAGATTACAAGATGCTTTAGACTCTATGGAGCAGGATATTGGGGCAAGGATTGAGCTTGAAAGCTCTCGTGGACTGGCCAAGGAATTGTTAGAAAGCTCGCGTCATCAAGCACGAAGCAGTAAGGACCGAGCCCATGAACTGGCATTAAAGAAGCAATCGTTTGAATCTCAATTGCATTCAACCAGAGAGACAATGGACCGGATGGCGAGTCAGGTGCAGCGTGCAAAAGAACGCATAGAGTCTTTGACTTCTCAGATCGATGTGTCCGATGAGCCATTGCTGAACATGCGCCGTGAACTCGAAGCGTTGCTAGAGAAGCGACTGGAGGTTGAAGCTGAGTTGGTGGCGGCAAAAGCGGCTGCCGATGCCAACGAATTTAAAATTCGTGAACTCGAAAAAGAGCGCAATTCGGTACAAGAAAAAGCATCGGGGTTCAGAGAATCCCTGATGCAGCAAAGGCTAAAGACAGAAGGTGCCTCAGTTAAGCGAGAGGGCATACTGCAGCAGCTAGATGATGGCGGTTTCGACCTCGAGACTGTGATCAAGGAATTGGCAGAAGATTTGGACCAGGCCCAATGCAATGAAGAATTGGAGAAGCTAGCGAACCGAATTCAACGACTTGGGCCAATCAACTTAGCGGCAATCGATGAGTATCAGCAGCAATCAGAGCGCAAATTGTATTTAGACAAGCAAAACGATGATCTGGAAAGAGCACTGGACACTCTTCAAAATGCGATCAAGAAAATCGATAAAGAGACGCGATCACGCTTCAAAGATACCTTCGATAAGATCAATGCCGGCCTGCAGGATCTATTTCCTAAAGTCTTTGGCGGAGGTCATGCATACTTGGATATGACAGGCGAGGATCTGCTAGATACAGGGGTAGCTATTATGGCGAGACCTCCGGGTAAGCGTAATAGCACTATTCACCTTTTGTCCGGTGGCGAGAAAGCCATGACGGCGATCGCGTTAGTGTTTTCGATTTTCCGGTTGAACCCTTCGCCATTTTGTATGCTGGATGAGGTCGATGCGCCTCTGGATGACGCAAACGTAGGGCGTTACGCCAACTTGGTAAAGGAAATGTCTAAAACGGTTCAGTTTATTTTCATTACACACAACAAGATTACAATGGAAGCGGCAAACCAGCTACTGGGTGTGACCATGCATGAAGCCGGGGTGTCTCGAATCGTCGCAGTGGATATTGAGGAGGCTGCAGAATTAGCCGCGATGTAAAATGGCTGTCATTTTCGCTAAAGAAATGGCGGTAACTGTAAGATATAACTAATAATTTCCGCACATTGAATTTTGGTTAAAACATTAGCTGCTTTATGAGCTCACGCGAACTTATCATCCTCATTCTTGGTCTAGCCATAGTCGCAGTTGTGCTGCGCGGGCTTTTTGTGGCTTTGCGCGCTCGCAAGGGCCAGATACGTCTTTCTATCGACAAAAACATTCCGTCTGATATCGATCTCGAAGCCCTTGAAATGGCTGAACTGCCCAGCGGCGGCGCGCGTGTTGTTGCGCGTTCTTTGGAGTCTGTTAACAGTCAAAACAGCGCTTTAGATGCCGCTCTGCTGCGTGCGCAAGATATGCAGTTAGGTTCGGATGATGCGGCTGATAGCGATGTGCCTATTCTGATGGATGCAGTTTCCCTGTCAAATCTACCTCCCGTTGAAAGACGCCCTGAACCGGTAGCAGAAACCCTCGGTAGTCATGCCAATGAGGCTGAATACAGAGAGGATACTGTGATCGAGCCTGCGCTAACTGACGAAGGGCCTGAAGAGTACGACGCAGACCTTGTCGATTCTGAAATAGATTTTTCCGAAGACGATTTAGAGCAAACTCCGCAACTTGGCGCGATGCATGATGAAGAGGTCCCAGACAACGGCGGTAGCGATGAAATTTGGGAGAATCAGCCGAGTCGAGAAGATGAAAGCGCGGATGACGTCCTTCTAGACTATGAAGACTACAGCGACGACGATGTGCAAGTGAGCGACTCCTTAGCATCCATAGCTCCCGATTATCGAACTGATTCTGGCGCAAGCGCTGAAGACTCTGCCGATGAAGAGTTCGCTGAGGAGGACAATCATCGGGCTGAGGTTTTCGACCAGGAGCATGAAGATGAGGTTCTTGAAAGTGATGAATTCCTAGCCGATGAAGGCCTCAGTGAAAGTGTTGACGCTGCGGATCTTACCCAAGCGAACCTAGAGACTGGGTCGGCTAAGTCTTTTGAAGAGCAACTGGAGGATTTCTCTCTAAGTGCTGGCGAAAGAATTGGTTTTAATGGGTCAGCTAAACCTGCGCCTGTCGCGCCTGAAAAACCCAAAGCGGAAACGGTATCCCAGCACAGTCTTTTTGATGATGATCTCCCTGTCGAAGAGCCAGTCGAAGAGCCAGTCGCCGAGCAGTCAAAGTCGCGGTCGTTTTTTTCTGCCCTGAAGCGCAGCATTACGCCGCAAGAGAAGCCGCCTGAGCCCGCGCCAAAACCTGATGAACTGGGAGAACCTAATCTGCCAGATACTCAGGCAGATCAAGAAACTGCTGTAGCGTCATCGCAGCCGGCAAAAAAAATCAGCGCAGCAGCCACCAAACAACCTGCCAAGAAAACGCCAGATACCCGCTCCAAAGCGCAATCCGAATATGAAGCATCGGCACCACCCGGGCCAAGTGAAGTGCTTGTACTCAACGTTATGGCCAGAGAGGGTTATGGCTTTGCCGGTGACGATCTGCTACAGGTCTTAATCACCTGCGGGCTTAAATTTGGTGAAATGAATATTTTTCATCAGCGTATCGGGGCTGATAAAAAAGGGCCGGTGCTGTTTAGTGTAGCTAATGTCCTCAATCCAGGCACATTTGATTTGAACAACATGGATAACTTCACAACACTTGGCGTCAGTTTCTTTCTCGCGCTGCCAACCGTGATGAATAACCTTGAGGCATTTGAGAAAATGTTGTCGGTAGCTCAACAGGTAAAAACTGACCTAGATGGTGAGCTGAAAGATGACAATCGCAACGTGATGACCTCTCAAACCATCGAACATTATCGACAGCGAGTAAGAGACTTTGAACTGCGTAGGCTGAAAGCTGCTGGCGCGCGAAATTAGTTTGGTCTGATGGCTGAACAAATCCCACAAGATATTTTGCAAGAGGTCTCTCGGCTTATTGACGAAATAGATCATCACAATCGCCTATACCATTCCTTTGATGCTCCAGAAATTCTTGATGCAGATTACGATGTACTGGTGCTTCGCCTAGAAGAGCTCGAAGCAAAATATGATTTGCGTGCTTCAGATTCTCCAACCCAGCGCGTTGGAGCAGCGCCTTTAACCGGGTTCAAACAAGTTACTCATGCGATATCAATGCTGTCACTTGATAAGGTGTTTAGCGAGAAAGATTTAGAAGATTTTGAAAATAGAATAAAAAAGCGCTTGGAGTTTGACGGCGTCATTGAATTTAGCTGTGAACCGAAAGTAGATGGGGTAGCTGTTAGCTTGCTCTATGTTGATGGTCTATTAACGAGGGCAGCCACCCGAGGTGACGGCATTACCGGTGAAGATATAACTCACAATGTACGAACCATTAGATCAATTCCGCTGCGCATCTTAAGTCTGCCAATACCCTCTACGCTCGAAGTGCGCGGTGAAATATTTCTTAGCAAGCCTGGGTTTAAAGCGCTGAACGAAAAAGCTGAAAA
>JBLGBD010000004.1:0-58592 GCA_047617585.1 Pseudohongiellaceae bacterium
CCCATAAAAGGCGCGAGCGGAACATGGATGTTAGGCGCCAAAACGGCAACGTTTCGGCCGTTTACCGGCTCTGTTCTAATTAGGTGTTTCTCCCTTGGGATATCCAAGGTCTGGTCATCTTCGCGATAGCCTGGGTAGCGGGTCGAAAATACACCGCTTTGCGGGCCGGTATTGTTGACGCCCCAAGGGACTCTGGGTTGCACATCGAGAATTTGAACTTCGAGCGTGTCGCCGGGTTCTGCTCCCTGAATATAAATAGGGCCAGTGATGATGTGTCCGCTGCGACCTTCCCGCGGCCGGCTCTGCTTAGAGGACCAGAAATCTAGCATATCTTGCAGCATTTCTTCGCGAGGAACGCCTAACGCCGACAGAAACTCCACCGGCTCTTGAGTTTGAGTGCCACCTTCATGAGTAAGGGTATCAATGCTCACGGTGTCGCCAGACTGGATGGTTAAAACGGGCTGTTTGTCGATCGGAAACCAACCCCATGATAGGTTTTGAGGTTGTGACGCCACAAAATGATCAGTTACCACAGTGCTGACAGTTTGAGCGGTGAGCACCGGTGCATTCAGGAGGGTGCAGAGTAGCCCAAATCCGATGCTGATCCTGCGGGCATCTCGTTTGCGTTGCTTGTTCGCCTTAAAAGTTAGCTTGTCTTGTTGCATGGGGGCTCCTATTTTGACGTTGTCGATGACGAAGAATACATGAGAACTCTAAGGGATTAATATCATTACCAGTCTTTGCTGCGGGAAAACTCAAGCGTCCTTGCCGCTGTAGCCAAGGGGTATATCAGTATCGCTTACACCTCAACTTTCAGCTCATTCTTGCCCTTGCGCCGGCGCAGCCAATTAATCGACGAAAGCACGGTTTTATTGCTGACAAGTAAGCGCTGAACTTTATATTTGCCCGGGAAATCTAGCATCAGCACCCCAATTAAAACAGTGAGCAGGCCTTGGCCTGGAATGACCAGCATGACGATGCCAGCCAACACAACGGCCAGTGCCAAACAGTTTTTAAACACTAGGAGGGTAAGCGCAACAAAGGGGTGAAAATTCTGCGAGAGTAGAGAGCTGCGCTTGTCTGTCACGAAATAATCATCTGGTAAATTAACTATAACCATTGGTACGGCAATAGCGGTGGCCAAAAAACACAGCATAGAAAGTGCACCCAGCCAAAGTAATAGGGTATTGTTTTCTTGAAGCAGCAAAGCTAACTGTTCATACAATTGATTTACCTTGGTTGATACAAAAAGCTCTGCGTTTATGATTCAAATATGGCAGCGGAAAAATACTGACTTTGATGATTACTCAGAGCGCTCTCGTAAATACACCGGGTTGCCAATCACTCGGGTCACACCTTTTGAATCGAGTAAGTCAACTCGCAGCCATCCAGGAACCTGCAACGAGCTGGCGTCTAAGGAGCCGGAAAAATTGGCTGAGCTTGGGTCCTCATCCACCAAAGATATTACATTGCCCTGATGAATCCAGCGCGGTATTAGATCGAACTCTGATCGCCAGCTCAGCTGCAGCTTTATCGAATCAGACACTTCAACTTCTGAACCCATTGGCTGTTGGTTGATTGCAAAAGTAGTGATCTTGCCAGACCCGGCCATGACTTCTATGAATACGTTACCTGAGCGTATTCCCTCCAAAATGTCGAAAACGCTTAAGTGTTTTGCGAACACCCAAGTGCTGGGATTGCCGATAGCGGAGGGCAAGGTCGTTGCACGGTTTGCAAGGTGGCTGTCGCTGCCGCCGATGCCAGTGATTTTAAAGCCCGCATTTAACCGCTCATGCCAAAAATCAATATGAGCCTGACCCCGGGGTAAATCGACAAACCCTGCGTTAACCACTTCAATGGCGTCAACCCGGCTGTAATCGGTGTCGTCTAGCACCCAGCCGCAGCCCATACAGTCTTCGCCAGAAGGTGAGCCTGGGTGATTGATCGAAAACAGACCTGATAGCTTTTGCACTTGGTCAAGCAGAAAGTCGGCCTTGTTGACTTGATCTGAGCTTAATCTGAAATCTATAAATTCAGTCGTGCCAAACACGTTAGCATGCCCATAAAATGTGGTGACTTCTCTCCCCGGTATTAGCAGGGTGTTAGCAAAATATGACTGCAGTATCTCATTGTTGGTATTTTGAGAAACACTGTTGTGGTCAGTGATTGCGATAAAATCCAATTCGCGATTTGCCGCCGTTTCAATATTTCTGAAAGTAGGGCACAAGATAGTTTCGTCCTCCGTGTTCTCACAGGAGCCATCGCTGTGTCCGCTGTGGCTATGAAGCTCGCCCGTATACCAATCCTCACCACGGTCGCTAGTAATCGCAGTTGAGCTGGGCTTGATGTCACAGTTTAGAGTTACCTGAATTTCAAAGTTCGCTGTTTGCCCCTCGCGGATATTGGGAACACCCAGAAGAACATGCCAAGTCCCTGGAACAATTGGGCCAGTGCTATAAGAGGCCGTAGCGCTGTTAGCCGACAATGTAAATTGCCTCTTGTTGCCGCCGCTCCAGCCACGAAAGCCATTGGGGTCTAACAGGCCCAGATCGATAGTGGTTCGATTGCTTCTGTCGTAGTCAAAACTGACAGAAAGCTGCTTAGTACCCAGTGGAACTTCGAAGGGTACCTCTACATAGGTCTCGAAGTCCTGCCGAGTGACGCTGCCATTGATTCTTTGGCGGCTGTTTTGGTCTGTGCAGCCTGATTGCGCGGCAGCTGCCGTGGCGGTGAACGCAAGAAGCAGTGTGATTAAATATTTCATAGCTTGAGTATAAGGAATAATGGGTCGCTCGGTGAGCACATGTCTAAAAATTATTCGGTTTGATTTGGGCTCTACTGGAGGAAAACTTTCAACGCATACAGGTGGCGGTGAAATCTACCTCAGCAATGACTGCAAGCTCCTCAGCGAAAGGTGCGCAGCTCACGCTGAAATCTCCCCACAAAGGGTGGTCCATCGCAACGATAAGAAAAATCATCAAGCCGAACATCAAAGAAGTAACTCCCACTAAGCCGTAGTGGGCCTGTTCACTTTTAAACCGATAGAACCAAAGTATGCCAATTGTAATTAGGGCGCCAAAAATTATGACGCTCCAAGTAACGCTGCTAACACCGGTGCTGCCCAAATGCAGCCGGGTGCGGCGTTGGTCCAGTAGGTCATTCAGTCCCGTTAAAACCTCAGCATAAATAATCTGTTGATAGGGAGTATCCTGTTGCGGCGTGTACTGCAGTATTTCACTACTGACGCGATTAATCGTCGCTTGCGCCGCGCCAGATGTAATAGCGGCTCTTTCCTCGCCGTTAGAGACAATCACCCATTCGGTTTGAATGACCTGAGTCAAATACTGCTGCAGCAGCGCCTGAATGTTTCTGGCTTCATCTGGTTCTAGACCGTTGGCATCAACATACAGATCACCACTTAAGGCAGCTTCGCGCATAACCGCCATTTCCACGTCGGCGTAGCTGCCTTGCACTCCAATTACCATGAGCCCCAAGGCAACGGCGTAGAGAACGCCGACAAAGGCATGCACGACTGCCATAGCGCCATTGTCATCTTCAAACTGCAATGTCCAGTTGCGAGATCGCACCAACCATAATCCAGCCAAACCTATGCCAAGGCAGGGCAGCAATACTACCAAGAACAGGACAATTTCAGGCAGGTCATAGAGAAAGTGCATGGGTCATTCCTTTGAATTTTTTTCGGCATAAGACCGGCAGAGTATAAGGCAAAACTAACGGCTTGTGTTTGCATGCTACGAAATGGTTTTATACAACAGTAGATGCATAGCTACAGGAGTGTGATGTCGATGGAAAACTTTACCCCAATCACGGCGGTTATCGGCGGCTTGCTAATAGGTTTAGCTGCAAGCGTGCTGCTGTGGACCAATGGAAAAATTAGCGGCATTAGCGGCATTTTGGCAGGCTCACTTTTTTCCTTTGCGCCAGAGGGTAGCTGGCGCTGGGCGTTTTTACTTGGGCTTGTGGGCGCCGGTGTTTTTTACCCACTGCTCGCCGGACAAGCTATTGAAATAGAAACCCAAGCGGGCCCATTAATAACTGTGTTGGCGGGGTTTCTGGTTGGTTTCGGTACTCGTTTAGGCAGTGGCTGCACTAGCGGGCATGGCATTTGTGGCATAGCCAGATTTTCATTAAGATCTATTGTGGCTACCGCTGTGTTTGTCGGCGCTGGGGTGATAACCGTTTTCACGGTGGCTCTGGTAGGAGGGGGTGGGCTATGACTGTACAATCAGTAAAGTCTGCCTTAGCCGCCCTTGGGGCGGGTCTGCTGATCGGGTTTGGTTTGATAGTGTCCGGCATGACTAATCCAGCAAAAGTGATAGGCTTTTTGGATGTTGCAGGCCAGTGGGACCCTAGCCTTATTTTAGTTATGGCGGCGGGCTTGTTGGTTACTACACCGGCATTTTACCTTGCAGGCAAAAGCTTAAGGCCATTCATTGCACTAACATTCGACTTGCCCAGTCGGAAAGATCTTGATCGGCCTTTAATTGTAGGCTCTGCGCTGTTCGGAATAGGCTGGGGCTTAGCCGGCTATTGCCCCGGCCCAGCTCTTACTGCCGCGACTAGCCTCAATTCCAATGTGCTGTTGTTTGTTGTTGCTATGGTGTGCGGAATGGCCGCCCACAAGCTTTGGTCTAAGGCTTAATCTATTCCACCGTAAACTGGCCCATCATGCCGTTGTTTTCATGTTCCAAAATATGGCAGTGATACATATAGGCATGGTCGGGGTCCGCAAAGCGGTCAAACTTCATTACGAACTGTAGAGTTTTACCTGGCGCTACTTTGATAGTGTCTTTTTCTCCGAGTTCTATTTCTGCAGGCGGGAGGCCATCACGGCCAATGAGCTGAAATTGAACGTGATGCACATGGAACGATGGGTCATCATAGAGTCGTTGCTTATCTGCCAAAGCTCTAAGCTACCAACCGCTATGCGTTCATTTACAACGCCAAAAACCACCCAACGTCAGCCCCATCGAGAGAATAGCATCTCGTCTTTTCATAGATTACTCACCCATATTGCTTGGCTAGTCCTTAACTTCTACCCACAGTATAAGGTTTCACTAAAACCAAGCAGTGATTTATATCAATGAAAAATGGGATGACCCAGCAGAGCGAATGCTGCGCTTATTTATTCAATGTCTTCAACCAAGTCGGGGTTGAAAACGATGACGGCGGCGCTCACCACATCACTGCTCTCAAATCGTTCGTGCTCCCACTCGTCGCCCTCGTCTTCGATTGCATCGGCACAGCGGTATAAGAATGACGCAAGTTCACGCAGAGAATCTGGTGAACCTATAATTGAAGTCTCTTGGGAAAACTGCAGTTCGTCTTCGTCGTTTCGTCCGTAAATTTTCAATGTTGCTCCTACTGATACTCTACTTACCCGTCAGCGGGCACTTTCGAATACAGATGATTTAAGTCGTATTTGCTAAACATGCTGATCGATCAAAATTGACTTGCCACCAGGACCAATAAGCACACAGCTTGCTGCTCCAGCGGTTGTTGGGTCGGCTTTGCTGTGTAGGACAACAGCTTTTTCAATTTGGGTCTGAATATCGCGAACATCGGTAAACTCAGCCAGCGGGCTATTGGTTTCATCCCAGCCTGGGTTGAAGGTGAGTATGTTGCTATCAAACATGCCGTGGAATAAGCCAATGGTATGGCTGCGATTGCGCAGGATTAGCCAGTTTTGGTCTAGATTGCCACCAACTTCGGTAAAGCCGAGGGCCGCATAAAAGGCTTTAGACGCCAGAATGTCTTTTACAGCTAAACTCACCGAAAATGCACCGAGTTCCATCGCTGTCTCCTGTCACTGCTGAAGTTTAAACCTATTTGTATATAAACAAGTAGTTTACTTGCAAGCTCCCTATGCATTGGTTGAATGGGTAATGGCCGGAACCCCGTTGCAACACGATGCTGGGAATAATGTTTTATTGCTGTTTTGCTCTTATGCCTAGTAAAGTAGGGGCAGTAGAGGGGTTTAGGGTGCTCAGCAAGTCTCGAGCCCTGTCCTTCTCCCTTTTGAGCGTGGAGGAAATAATGAAAGAATTTTTTGCGGCTCGGCTCGGGCTGTTCCTCGCTGCCTGTCTGTGTGTCGTTCAGACTACAGCGAACGAGGGTTCTATTGCATTTGTTGGTGCAACCATCATTGATGGTACCGAGGCTGCGCCTCTGGCAGACGGCGTAATCATCATTACCAACGGCAGAATCAGAACAGTCGGCCCGCGAGCGTCGGTGACCATACCCCCTGGTGCCGAGATAATTGATGTAGCGGGTAAAACTATCATGCCTGGCATAGTGAATGCTCATGCCCATGTTGGTGATACTTTGGGGTTGGAGACGGGGCACTATACTGCTGAAAACCTTTTGCGGCAGCTTAGTTTATACGCGCGTTACGGTGTTACCACAGTGAATAGTTTAGGCGGTGACGAAGCCGCAGGCTTTGCGCTGCGTGATGATCAATACCGAGCCGACTTGAAGAGGGCGAGGGTCTTGGTCGCAGGTAGCGTGGTCACTGGAGCCGACCCTGCATCGGTACGCGCTCAAGTGAATGCGAATGCTGATGCCGGGGCAAATTTTATCAAGGTGCGGGTAGATGATAATTTGGGGCGCACGCCTAAAATGTTGCCAGAGTTGGTTGATGTATTGATCAGCGAGGCTCATGGGCGGCGTCTGCCGGTAGCGGTGCATCTATTTTATCTCGATGATGCAAAATCCATCCTAAACGCGGGCGCCGATCTCATTGCCCATAGTATTAGAGATCTGGCCGTAGATGATGAACTGCTGAACCTGATAAAAGCTAGGGACGTGTGCTATATCCCGACTCTAACCAGGGAGGTATCAACCTTTATCTACGAGGATGAGCCAGAATTTTTTGCGGATCCTTTTTTCTTGAAAGAGGTCGACTCCAGCATTCTTGATCAGTTGCGGGCACCGGATCGGCAGTCGCGAATGCGCAGGAGCGCAAGCGCCCAAGCCTATAAAGCCGGGTTAGAGGTGGCTATGGCCAACCTGTCGGTGCTCAGTGCTGAAGGGGTTCGCATTGCTATGGGCACTGATTCCGGGCCGCCAGCGCGCTTTCAGGGCTATTTTTCCCATCTGGAAATGCAGATGATGGTGGCTGCGGGAATGAGTCCTTTCGACGTTATAAGATCGGCAACGGCTATTGCAGCAGATTGCAGTAATGCAACGGATGTTGGAACGCTAGAACCCGGTAAGTGGGGTGATTTAATCGTGCTGGGAGAGAATCCGCTGGCGGATATTTCTAATACTAAATCGATCGAGGGGGTGTGGCTTGCAGGAAACAGAGTTCCGGACTAATCCGGAACTCGTTTTGTCTTCTTAAGGCTTATAAAGGAACAATATTGTCCGCTTGTGGGCCTTTTTGACCGTCTGATACGGTAAATTCAACACGCTGGCCTTCAGCTAGTGTCTTGTAGCCACTGCTTTGGATTGCGCTGAAATGTGCAAATACGTCTGGTCCGCCTTCACGTTCGATAAAACCAAAACCTTTGCTCTCGTTGAACCACTTAACGGTTCCTTGAATTGTTTCTGCCATGTTTACTAATCCTGTATAGGGTAAAATTTTTCCGAGCTGGATGTCAGCTTGGATTACGTGCTTAAAATTTTGGCTGGTACTTATGAACAACAGGACGAGGTATTACTAAGAAGACGTCGAAATGGGGCATATAAATAACGCTTAGTCTCAAGCTAACTAACATTGTACAGAGAATCTCGGGGTCGTCAAACGTTTCTATAGGCTTTTTTCAATAAAAACCGTGTGTTAAGTCCGTCACTCGTGAGAGCTCAATACAAACCATTGCACAAACAGCGAAGGCTTTACTCAGACCCAGCAGATTTATCCCAAGGTCAATTGTGTATCGTAAACAAAGCCTGTGAGCCCTAAGGAATCATTGCAGCACGCCCGCCACCGTTGGTCTTGTCTTGGCTTTGTTGCCGCCGGCGCGCCTCGCCTTTGAGTTTTAACTGCTGCGCATTGTTAGCATCTACTTTGGAGTAATCGTCTCGCCAGCTGTTATCGCCGGACCAAACGGCTGGACTGCGTGCTACAGTGTTGGGCTGTTTGGCCTCACTTAGCAGCTGGATTACTGAATTCATGATGGATTGCTGCATAATTTTGTCATAGGGCGCACCACAGGGGTTTCCCAAAGGGAGGTCACTATGTAGATAGCGAGGAACGCCGCTGTGCCTCACGATATCCAAAGCAGACCCAACAATGACAGTTGCTATGCCATTGGCTTCGAGCACTCTTGCGATCAGACTCACGGTCTGATGACACACGGGTCACAATGGCACCAAAAGCGCAATGTCGACATTCTGCTGAATGCATCTTCTGAGTATTTCTGGCGCATCTTTCTCTAAAGTGTTGCGTTTACTGTAGTCTGTGGGCGCGGAATGAAATTCACGTGCTATGTCGGCAATTAAGCCTTTTGCTTTGAGTGCCTGCAGCTGTTCGATTGGCAAAATGGACGCAACGTCATTAGTGTGAGTGACGCCATGGTGCCAACTTAACTCAGCGGTATAGAGGGACTCGGGCAGCGGCGCAATTGCAGTGGAGTAGACAGCCCTAGTTTTACGGCCTATTTCAGTGTCAGGCATTGCCGTGGTGACCAAGCCAAGCCTTGATTCTGACAGTGGTTTTGTCAATGCTTGGAAGGGGGTGTCATCAAAATGTGCCCACTGATAATCACTAGTATAACCTTGCGCTCGATAATACTGCCGAGTGCGCTCCATGTAGGGAACGTCATAGACTTTTGTCACAGGGTTTACTCCTAGATTGGCATTGAGGTTTTAGCATAGCCCAATCCATGGCCAAGCTAAAGCGTTGGCAAAGGAAGATTGGAGCCAATCAATATACTTACTAGCTCCAATCCTAGCGCAAGCCTTTATACTTTTTACTATCGAACTGAAACATTCCTAACAGTCTAGAACCTAACTTAAGTAGCGGAAAGCATTATGCAGACAAGAGAAGTAGATGTAGCAATCATCGGTGCCGGCACAGCCGGAATGACGGCATACAGGGCCGCCAAACAACACACCCAAAGCGTTGTCGTAATCGAGTCAGGAGTTTACGGCACAACCTGCGCTAGGGTCGGCTGCATGCCAAGTAAATTGCTTATTGCAGCGGCAGAGATCAGTCATCAAATAGACCAAGCGCCTATGTTCGGTATTGATGTTAAAGACAAGGTTATCGATGGCAAGCGGGTGATGCAAAGAGTGCGAGACGAGCGGGATCGCTTCGTTGGGTTCGTTGAAGATGCGGTAGAAAACTGGCCGGCACAAGACAAGATAAAAGGTAAAGCCATCTTCGTTGGGCCAAATGAATTAGATGTTGATGGCCATACTAAAGTAATCGCGAAAAGAATTGTTATCGCAGTGGGTTCTCGCTCTTTAGTGCCGCCACCATGGCTAGCGCTTGGTGAAAAACTCATTGTCAATGACGATGTTTTTTACTGGGAGGATTTGCCGGCTTCGGTTGCAGTAGTGGGCACTGGAGTTATTGGTTTGGAGCTTTCGCAGGCACTGGCACGCTTAGGTGTCAAGACGCATCTTTTAGGGGTTGGCAATAAATTTGGGCCAATTTCTGATCCGGAAATCAATGCAGTGATGGGTAGTGTGCTAGCCCCGCAGCTCCATCTTTCAGCCGATGCCCTGGTCGAATCGGTTCGTCTGTTAGGTGAAGGCGTAGAAATCACTTATAAAGAAGCGGAGAAAATCCATACAGCCACATATGACTATTTGCTGGCCGCAACTGGCAGGCGTTCCAATTTGGACCGTTTAAATTTTGCGGCAACAGGAATCCCCCTTGATAACTCAGGTGTGCCGCAGTTTGATGATGCAACTGGTCAAATTGCAGGCAGCCATATTTTTATTGCTGGTGATGTTAGCAACGCCCATCCCTTGCTTCATGAAGCTGCCGATGACGGCAAGATAGCGGGCGATAATGCGGGGCGTTATCCTGATATAAGAACACGGCCACGGCGCGCCCCACTCACCGTGGTTTTTACTGATCCGCAGATTATGTTAGCGGGTGCAACGTTTGCTCAACTCAATGCTTCTGCTAAAGGCTTTGCTGTGGGTGAGGCTAGTTTTGAAGACCAAGGCCGCAGTCGAGTCATTGGTAAAAATAAAGGACTTATCAGGGTGTATGGCGAAACCGGCAGCGGTGTCTTCTTAGGCGCTGAAATGGCTGGCCCAGCGGCTGAACACATTGGTCATTTATTGGCTTGGTCGGTACAGCACAACCTCACGGTACAACAAATGCTGGATAGTCCTTTTTATCACCCGGTGATTGAAGAAGGGTTGCGTACCGCGCTGCGACATTTGAATCGCAATCTGCAGATGGGCCCGCCACCGGTGGAGCGTTGCCTTGATTGCGGCCCCGGCGCCTAATGTTTCTCAGCGGACAATCTAGGTCGCTGTGACTAACGTTTTCACAACAAATTAGAGCAATGGCGTAAACCTACCAATCATCTCTTTAAGAGCTTGGGGCGGTTTATTAAGTAGTGGGAATCAACTTTTATCAGCACCACAGAAACAGAAGACTTCTTGAAGATAGGCTGCAATGGCCGAGTACCCTTCAAATACTGCGCTGGCCAGGTTTTTGGAAATATCTCTACGCTCAGCCAGCCCTGATTCTAAATTCAGATCAGACAGTAGTTTGCTGGCTGTTTAGTAATACCCTCTGCTTGGGGTGATTGGCCAGTTTTTTTGCGGAACACTCTGGCCAATGCCGATGCATTCTCATAGCCGGCTTGATTGGCAACCCAATCAACGGGCCTGCCCTTTTTTAAATGGTTTTGAGCGAGAGCAACGCGCCACTCCAGAAGATAGTCTCCCGCTGTCTGGCCTACTTTTTCGCGAAATAATTCAGCAAATTTTGAGCGCCACATAGCGCTTAATTCGGCGAGGGTTTCCAGTTCCCAATGTCTTTCTGGTGTTTGATGCATTGCAATTATTGCTTTTGATAATTGGGGGTGAGATAGGCCAGATAGCATGCCCCAAGCTACCAAGTTGTTGGTCATCGCATAGCGCAGTAAATGGATTACAAATATTTCAGTTAGTCTATCCATCATGGCAAGCCTGCCACTTTCTTTCGCAAAAACTTCTTGAAAAAGCAAGTCAGTGGTCATGCGTAACTGCACTGCACTGTTAAGCTTGATGGTCAGTAGCTCAGATAGAGCATTGGCTAGCGGGTTTTTGCTGCCAGTGCCGTATTTTATCGTGGCGCAAATAACTTGCGCATCGTCGGCCTGGGTTGCCAATAGCCGGTGCTGCGCTGGACGTGGATAAAACAAAACGGAAGGTTCGTCGATGAGAGATTTCTGATCATGTCGGTCAATAACCGTAAGCTTTGCACTTTTCAACAGATGGATGTGACCTTCTTCTGAGCCATCAGGATTGAAGCTGGAAAGCCCGCATAGATTTCCTGTATAGAACACCCCAGCAGAGATTGAAAAGTTATTGAGCACTTCAGACAGTTTGTCCACGCCTGTAATTCCATAAACAGATAATTAGTAAAAATGATGACCGATTGCAGCATGGGTCACCAGCGAGGAAGAATTGGGGCAAGTTTTAGTCGCTGCACATCCTTAAGTTTTACCCGATCCATACAATTAATTCAGTCCACTAAAATAAGACGTATTTACTTTTAGAGTTTTTTCTCAATACCCAGGAGTAATTGTGAGGCAAGCGATTGGAAGCGCAATTAGTAGCCTAGAGACGTTCCGACTCTTAGCTTGCCGCACCAGGCTAACGCCGTGTCTTAACATTTGCTGGACAGCCCAAGCCAGCCGTCGATAAGTAGTTTGATGAACAGCGCTGGGTAGATGTGTTGCGTGATGCAGACAGTGGAATTTCGACGCTGTCTAGCCGTCAAAATGTTGCAGAACCGGCGTTTCTCTAGGCGCTACTGTTTTAGGGCCAAAGGATAGTTCCCGTGGCTGTGTCAGGTTTTTAGGATTGCTTTTTAGCGGTAGCTTCTGCCTCGAACAATGGTGTCCAGGCAGCTTGCCGAAGGTTTGAATAGAGAAATAAACACGGGCCATGGTACTCTGCAAGACTATTCAAGGAGAGAAATAAATGCGCGGTTTAAGTCAATCCTATTTAAGTAGTTTACTGCTTACTTGCTTACTATTAATTCACGCCGGCGCGCTTAATGCGCAGCAACCAAATACAGGGCAGAGGAGTAACGACATGACTGAAATGTCGCCAGTGGCGGGGGTTAGCTTTCGCATGATTGAATCCAACGGCATCACCATGCGGATTGCCGAGGCAGGTAGCAGTGGGCCGTTATTGCTCATGGCGCACGGTTGGCCCGAGTCTTGGTACAACTGGCGTCATCAAATGACTTACTTTGCCAATGCAGGGTATCGAGTAGTGGCACCGGATATGCGTGGCTATGGTCAAACTGACGCGCCTGAGGGTGTTGAGTCCTATGACATTGTGACCTTGGCTGCCGACATGGTGGGCATACTCGATGCGTTGGGCGAAGAGAAGGCTGTCATGGTTGGGCATGACTGGGGCTCAATTGTTGCGTGGAATACGGTGTTGATGCACCCAACTCGATTTACCGCATTGATCGCAATGAGCGTGCCCTATGGTGGTCGGCCATTGCAATCACCGATGGTCGCTTGGCAAGAAACATTTAAAGATAATTTTTACTATATTCTCTATCACAATGAGGCTGGCGGCGTTGCTGAAGCAGAATACGACAGTGACCCTGAAGGCTTGTTGAGCCGTTTGTATTTGTCTCCAGGCTCGCCGCGAGAGGCACCCCAAATCACGGATTCTAAGCGCAGCGCTGGGGGTTGGATCGGCAGGCTAGGTGCGCCTAAGGCTTTGCCCAATTGGCTTAGTAAGGAGGATCTAGATTATGTGGTGAGTCAGTTCGAACAGGCTGGATTTCGCGGCGGGATTAATTACTACCGAAATTTTCAGCGCAACTGGGAAATTACAGAACACCTGCAAAACACCAAGATTACTGTGCCGACGTTGTTTATCGCAGGCACCAAAGACGTTGTCATTTCGGGCGCCAGTGAAGGTCAGCTAAATGGTGCCATGTCCCGAATAGCCGAGGATTTCAGAGGCGTCGTTTTACTCCCCGACATAGGTCACTGGGTACAGCAAGAAGCACCAGAAGAAACCAACAGGGCAATGCATGAATTCCTGCAGTCGCTCTAGAGCAGCGAGATTGGCTGTGTAGGGTTCAATAGGAGCTCTGTTTGGGTCTGTGACTATTCAAGTTACCTTGAATCAACCCAACAGGGCATTGACCCCGCGTATCGCCCGATCCACATGCTCGTAGGTATTATAAATAGTTGGGCATAGCCGGATGCCGCCGGTGCCAGCTGCTGCAATACCAAAATCCGTATACAAAGCATTGGCTAGGCTATCATTTTGCCCAGCGGGAACGCGGATTATGCAGACACCAAAACTCAGCTGCGTCTCCATTGGCGTGACTAAGTCGTGGCCAGCAGAGCGGATGCCTGTTTTTAATCGCTGTGAAAGCTCAACTATTCTATTTTCAATGCGCCCAGCGCCAATTAAATTATGCATTTCAGCGGCGCTGGCCAGCGCTGCTAAAGCGGCGTCGTCCCGCTGGCCAAGGGATTCAAATTTTCTTGCGCCTTTAAGCGTTGTAGTCGCCGTGTCTCCCCAACCGGGTGCGATCACGTTTGGCCACACTTTATCAATGTTGTCAGCCTTGATGTAAAGCAGACCAACCTCTTTGGGCCCCATATACCATTTATGGGCACTGGCGGAGAACGAATCCGGGTTGAGGTCCTTGAGGTCTAATGCCATGGCTCCCCAAGTTTGAGCGCCGTCCAAATGGACGTATATGCCCCTAGCATGGGCGGCTTGAATAATTTCCTTGGCAGGGAGCTTAATGCCGCTGACATTGGATACATGGGTAATGGCTAAAACTTTTGTGCTTGCAGAAAAGGCGGCTGTGAAGGCGTCGATTAGGTCGTCTACTCCGGTCGGATTAATGGGAGTGGTGACCTTTTTAACGGTCAAACCGAAGCGCGCAGCCCGCACTTCCCAGGCGACATGATTAGTGGGGTGGTTTTGATCCCAGATGACCACCTCATCGCCGGGAGCTAAGCCTAGGCCATTGTTTATAAGGTTGTTAGCTTCGCTGGTATTGCGCACTAAGGCTATTTCATCGGCACTTACATTGAGTTGGTTGGCCACCAAATTACGGGTAGTTTCCAGCATTGGGCCGTATTTGGCGCGGTTGTTAAACGAGCAGTCTTGGTCGATGTCTGCAGTCAGTAAGGCATTTTTCTCACTCACAGCCCTAAACGCCGGACAAAGGTTGGCCGCATTCATGGGAACAGCATCTTCTGTAAACGAAAACTGATTGCGCACCATTTGCCAATAATCCTCACCACTTAAGTTTTGCGCGAAACTGGTAGAACTCGCCGCGGCGCTGGTTCCCGCAAGCAGGAGGGCCGAGGAAGACTTAAGAAATTGTCGTCTGGTGTTTATAATTTTCATGGCAGCCTTGTTGGTAGATTCGTCGATGGGGCACAGTTGCCCGGTAAACCCGTAAATAGTCCGTGATGAAGAATAACCAAGTCGAAATTAGTTTGCTAGCCTTTCTATACAAAGGACTAAGGCTTGAATGTAAAGAGCGAAAATGGGGGGGTGTTGCACAGCAGGCAAAACTGCCAGAGTTACAAACTTCAAGTGGAAAAAATAGTGGTAGCTCGGTTTAGTCTAATTCAGCGCGGGGGCATGTGAGGGCTGCATTACCCCCAGCACTGACGGTGAGGTGGCTAGACGATTCGGCGTTCCCGGAAGTCGGCAATCTGCTCAGTGGAGTAGCCAAGCTCAGTCATTATTTGGTCAGTATGCTCGCCAAGAGTTGGCGCCCGGTGACGAATCTCACCGGGAGTTTCAGACAATTCTACCGGGGTAACCATAAGCGGCGCTGGCTTTTCCAAACCTGGGTATGCCACTGGTTTGAACATGCCTTTCGCAGCGATATGAGGATCATCTAAGACCTCTTGGGGAGACATGACTGGACCGGCAGGCAAACGGGCTGCTTCCATGGCAGCCAGTGCTTCAGCTGATGTCCTTTGAGCACACCACTCGGCCATTCTGGCGGAGATAAGCTCGCCATTGTCGCCGCGGCTAATGTCGTCTTTGAATTTGGGGTCGTCAAGCCAATGATCTTCGCCAATTAGGTCGGTCCAGCGCTTAAACAGTGGCCCGCCAACGGATTGCACTAGCACCCAGCCATCTTTAGTCTTGAATGTATCGGCTGGCCCGGATGTCTGGGCTCTATTGAGGGTGGCCACTCGGTTTCGAGCGATAGCGTGCTGTTCGATTGCAGTACCATTGGTCATGGTTAGGGCGGTTGCAAACAAGGAGCCTTCAACCATTTGACCCCTGCCAGTTTTTTGGCGCTCATACAGGGCAGCCATGGTGCCAAAAGCAGACAAACTGGCTGTGCCAAAATCGATATAGGGCGGGTGGGCTTTGACCGGCTGCTCGGGGGTGCCGCTCATGTACATGGCGCCGGACATGGCTTGGCCTAAGCCGTCAAATCCAACCCTATTAGAATAAGGGCCACCGCGACCAAAGGCGGAGACGGTAGTGAGAATAATGTCTTCTTTAATTGCCTTAAGGCTCTCATAGTCTAGCCCCATGGCCGCTAAGGTGTCCGGCGGCAGATTTGCGATGACGATATCTGCTGTGGCTACCAGTTTTTTTACGATATCTCGGCCTTCTGGTTTCATTGGGTTGAGGGTCATACAGAGCTTGTTGCGGGCTAATTGTAAAAACAACGCGCCATCGCCCTTGTCGGTGATTGGAGAGAGGAAGCGGTCTTCGCTGCCATCTACCTTCTCAATTCGAATGACTTCGGCGCCCATATCTGCCAACAGTGTGCCGCAGTAGGGGCCTGCGATATAGCGCCCGAAGTCTAGAACCCTTATCCCTTCTAATACTTTTGTCATGAAGTTAATCCAAATCTTAGTTGTGGCTGAAGAATTGCCGGAAATTCTACCATAGGTGCTTTGCTCTGCCGGTTATTTGGGCATGTAGGTTTTTTTTACACCTTACTTATAATTTGTGAACCACTTAACAACTTCTCTTAGATGATTTAAGCATAATCACCTTAACTGAGATTTAAATCACATCTGTGACAACCTCAGCTCAAGAATCATAACTGGTTGACGAGGAGAAGTTTCCAAATGAGTGGAGTAAAGAATTCAGTAAATACGGCGCCGAATCAAGCGTTGAATGAATTGCAGTCTATTCTACGCAAGCCTTATCAAGACGTTTGCAATGTCTGTAATGGCGCGGGGAAAATAACCCAAACCAGCACCTGCCCGAAGTGTAAAGGTTCTGGGCACCGCCTGCTGAAGCTTCTTTAAGCCTCAGTTTCCCCTCAGGCTCTGTATACTCTCCATCCGCCCTTACTGTGTTGTTAGCAGGGAGGTCTGTGATCTACAATCCCATACAACTGGTAGTTTCACTAAACGCACCTTAGCTAGTTTGGCACGGCTGTAGGGCGTTGAGCTTTCCCAAAATCAAGGAATATACTTATGACTAGGCTGCGCGCTTCATCCGGTTTAATGGCTATAATGCTTTTGTTGGTCACATTTAACGGGGCGATTGGCGCCGAAAACCCCGGCTATATAGAAGACCCGGCACGCCGAACCACTGGCATCGGTAAGTTTTACATGGGCCGCGAGATATCCTTTGTAATGGGGCATCAGGCTGCGCAGTGGTTAAATCGACCTGGCAGAATTGAAGAAGAGATGCCGGATGCAGTGGTCGAGAATATGAATTTAGCCGAGGATCATGTGGTCGCTGATATTGGCGCAGGATCTGGGTATTTTTCATTCAGAATCGCTAAGAAAGTGCCTAACGGTAAAGTTCTTGCTGTGGATATCCAGCCCGAGATGCTGGCTTTGATTGAAGACACCAAAAAGCAGGACGGCGTGGACAATATCGAAGGTGTACTCGGCCAGATCGACGACCCTAATTTACCCCCAAACTCTATTGATGCCGCTATTATGGTGGATGCCTATCACGAATTCTCTCACCCGTTTGAAATGATCAACGGTATTTATAGTGCCCTAAGACCAGGTGGCAGAATTTTCCTACTTGAGTATCGCGGTGAAGATGACTCCGTGCCCATTCGTCCGCTGCATAAGATGACCGAGGAGCAAGTGGTAAAAGAGATGGGGGTATTCGGGTTGCAATGGACCGATACTCTAGATTTTTTGCCATGGCAGCATATGATGATATTTACAAAGGTTGAATAGGTCTTCGAAAACCTATCAACAGCCTATCAACAACAGCCAGTGTGGTTGTCTTCGCTACTGATCGTCAAAAACTATCTCTTTAGCCTATCCTGAAAAATTTACCGAGGGCAATACAACGCCCTCGCGTATCAATTCCAACTGCATGCAATCGATCACCTCTCACGTTGTGTAACTGTTTTGGTGTTTTGTCGTCTAACTAATGACTAACACACTGCCAGCGGGCTATTCGCTACAGGGTAATCTAGGCGAGTTGACACAGTTTTGCGTGCAGGTATTTGTTAGCAGGTCTGTACAGGAAGGCGGAAGAGATATGACTAATCTAAGGTACATCGGACTGAGTAAATCAATTCATCAAATAATTGACTCTCAAGCCCCTAGAACAAAAAGGCTGCTGCACTACATGGAAGCAGGCATGCTTGCTGTGTTAATAGCATCGCTCGCGCTGTACATCTGAGTCTCTTTAAGCCCAACGCGGACTAAAACAGACTCAGTCAATGGAGCTGTGACTGCAGTTGGAGCAAGGCCTTAGCTAGAAAGTGTGCCGAACCTTAAGCGCGTAGACCAAACCAGTGTTGGTGCAAAACTGTTCGCGTTCTTCAACAATACCGTTTGCCGTGGCGCCTTCGTAACGAGTCCTCTGGCGGCATTCTAGTCGGTCACTGATATTGCGAGCGTCGAGTCTGAATGTCATTCCACTTTCAATGCGCTTTTCTAAAAATAAGTTGAGATTGTATTCTTCTAAGTTACGCTCTGTATCGAACACATCAATATTAAGCCTGCCGCTACCATCCTGAGCTGAGTTGGAGTAATTGGCCCCGTAGCTGACATTCCAGCGCTGAACATCTTGGCGAAAATTAGCGCGGCCAAACCAGCGATTGTTGCCGCTTCGGCGTCGGTCAATGCCTAAAAACGGGTCAGTAACTGAGGAGTCAGCAGTTATAAAACTAAGAGTAAGCAGGCCGTTTTCTATACCGATGGGGTCTAGCTTGGTGCTGGCATCAAGGTCTATCCCATACAAGTAGCCATCTCCGATGTTACCCCGAGCAGACTGCAAATTGTCTGGCCCGGTCGAGACATCAATGCGATCGATGACGTCTGCGTTGTCGCGATAGAAGAGCCGCGAATTAAGTACACCTAGATCATTGGGCAGGCGGAACTCCAAATTCAAATCAAGATTCCAAGACTGCTCCTGAGCGATAGACGGGTTGCCGCCTTGCACGTTTTGATCGTCATCGCCGCCATCTTGAGTGACGCTGAAATCAGAGAAGCTCAGTTGAGAAACTTGTTTCTCGATGGTCGCTCGAATTTGCATGCTGTTAGTAATGTCGTAACGGTAATCGAGTCGTGGTCGCAGAAAGCCAAAACTGCGCTCATTATTGACATCCCCGGTTTGAGTGATCGCTGAGTCTTCGTAAATTAGCGTGCTTTCCAGAGCCATTTTGTCATTGATCTGCCAATTGTGAATGGCAAAAGGCTCGTATCTAATCTCTTCAATTACTGAGAATGCGTTGTCGATTTCACTTTGGACTAGGCCGCCGGTGAGCTCTGATGGAATCCCTTCGTTGCCTATGTCGCCCACAAGTAAACCATTGTTTCTAATGGTTTGTGCTGTCTCTACCCCAAGTTCAAGCGCTTGGTTGTCAGAGGGGTCAAAGGTATAGGACGTGCGCGCTATGCGTTCTCGATCGCGACCTAAAGAATTGATAAACAAGTTTTTCTGTTCAGAGGTAGCACTAACATCGAACCGCTCGCGAACGAAGTTCGTGTCGCGATCGTTTACGATAAACAAGAAGCGAAACTTGTTACCGCCTCTGAACTCATATTCGTAATCGCCACCGATTTCCCAGTTTTCTTGATTCCACTGATTGCCTTCACGCTCTAGCCTGGTTGTTACAGCGGGGCCCGAGAAATCGGTAATTATTCTATCGATATCTGTAGGCGGGCTGGTTTCGCCATAAAGGGCGCTGAGCTGGATCATGCTGTTGCTGAATCGATAGCCCAAGTTGACACTGGTTTCGAATTCGTTCTGATCCCGACTTCGGTCTTCACTGCGGGTTTCAACCAAGCTGCCATCTGGGGTGCTACTGGTTTCTTCGCCAAGCCGGTTGTTAAACCGCGGGTCTGTTTCGATGTGAAACAGGTAATTGAAGTCTCCCGTTTGGCCGCTGTACGACAATCTTGCCCCCGGCGCCACGGTGCCGTCTTGAATCCTATCCGCATTGATTTCGGCAGCGATACTTGAACGAGACTGAGCATCGAGCAAGACTACGTTAACGACTTGGCCACCGCCGCGAACATCAATTTCCTCAGAAGTGCCACGTATAATTTCAATATGTTTTACTTGGTTTGCTGCGATACGACTTAACTGAGCTCGGCCTGCGTTAGATTTGCCGGTGATTCTCTGACCGTTGATTAAAACTTCATTAGCTCCGCCGCCCAGGCCTCTGCGATTACCGCCGCCACCGCCGAGGGCTAGCCCGATGCCAGGAATTCGATCGATCATGTCATTGACAGAAACGGGGCTAAACTGATTAAAAAACTGGGCTTCATACACTACGGTCGAGTCTTCCGTAGCGTCGTTGGCTGGGTCTTGAGCGTTTGCTGGCAGTGCCAGCGAGATTGCCAGACTTACTAAGCCTAGCTTGAATAGTGTGTTGGTGCTGCGCCTTGGCATTCGATACTCCAGTTATGGCTCGTGATTTCAAGGTTCTAGAATTTGCTGTAGCTCTTACTGATCTGCAGCTGGAAATTCATTGGCTAACTTTCTAATTGAGTCGCGCGTCGAGAAACGTACTTGGAAGAAGGTGCCCATTGTAACTAAGCACACCGTTGATTACTGTAACAAATTGTGCAAATTATGGGGCAAAGTTGCCACTATTCGCGACTTTTAAGCACATTTCGGCTCAGCTTTAAGAAATATGTTAGCGACAGTTTTAGTGCTTTCTTTAGAAAGGATAGTCTAAGTACGTGTCCTCTATGGCCTGAGTTCACTTTTTTGGATTGCCGCTTTGTGGGCAGATGAAAAGGCATCGGATCTATCGGCCGCTGTGCTGGTGGCTGGTTGCTCCATCGATGCTGGTGCACCTAAGCGCCATGAGTTTTGCGCTGCTCAAGCTATTCAAGGATAATAGGGCGGCAAAGCGCAGGCGAGCATTCTACCAAGGAATACTCTAACTTAAGTCGCAAATACCCATTTTTCTGAAGTACAGAGGCTAATTTATGCAACGCGAATCAATGGAAGTCGATGTGGTCATTGTGGGTGCGGGTCCGGCAGGGCTATCGAGTGCCTGCAGACTTATGCAGATGGCTAAAGAATCTGGTAAAGAACTGTCAGTTTGTGTGCTTGAAAAAGGCTCAGAAGTGGGCGCGCATATCCTATCTGGCGCGGTTTTTGAGCCAAGTGCTTTGAATGAGCTATTTCCTGACTGGAAAGAGCGGGGAGCACCTCTGAGCACGGCGGTTACAGGTGACGACGTTTACTACCTGCCTGGTGCTGAGTCTTCATTTAAGTTTCCTAATCTATTAGTGCCCAGACCCATGCACAATCATGGTAATTACATCATCTCCTTAGGCAATCTCTGTCGCTGGCTGGGTGAACAGGCAGTCGAATTGGGGGTCGAAGTCTTTGCGGGCTTTGCGGCAGCAGAGATCCTCTATAACGAAGACGGCAGCGTCAAGGGGGTTGCTACCGGCGACATGGGTGTGGATGCCAAGGGCGAGCATAAGCCGTCTTATGAGCCGGGCTTTGAGTTCCATGCTAAATACACGGTGTTTGCCGAAGGCTGCCGCGGTCACTTGGGCAAGGAACTAATTTCTAAATTTAAACTTGATGCAGACAGCGACCCTCAGCACTACGGTATTGGCCTAAAGGAAGTGTGGGAAATACCAGAAGACAAACACAAGGAAGGCCTAGTTGTGCACACTGCTGGCTACCCCATGGTCGGCGATAGTTATGCCGGCACCAGTGGCGGCTTCCTTTACCATGTCGAAAACAACCAAGTTTCTTTGGGTCTGATTGTCGATCTCGGTTACGAAAACCCTCATCTGAACCCCTTCGACGAATTTCAAAAGTTTAAACATCACCCGGTGATAAAGCAGTATATCGAGGGTGGCAAACGCATCAGCTACGGCGCTCGGGCTCTTATTAAGGGCGGCTTAAACTCATTGCCGAAGATGAATTTCCCTGGCGGGCTGTTGATAGGCTGCGATGCCGGCACATTGAACGCCGCGAAGATTAAGGGCAGCCACACGGCGATGAAGTCTGGAATTATTGCGGCAGAGACTTTGTTTGCTGAATTTAATGAGGAGTCGCCCGCTGTCGATCCAAGTGCCTATGCGACTCGATTCAAAGAGTCAGAACTTTATGCAGAACTGCACAAGACGCGCAATTTTAGTTCAGGGTTCCATAATTTTGGGTTTTGGATCGGTAGCGCACTAACGTTCATCGAACAAAACATTTTCTTTGGCAAGTTCCCCTTCACATTTCACGATAAATCTGAAAACTATGCGTCACTTAAAACAGCGTCAGAATCAGCTAAAATTAGCTATCCAAAGCCAGACGGAGTTATAAGCTTCGATATACTGTCGTCGGTGTTTCTGTCGAATACAAATCACGCAGAAAACCAGCCTGTGCATTTGCAGCTGAAAGACGCTTCAATCCCTATTGGGGTTAATTTGCCTGAGTTCGATGAACCGGCCCAACGTTACTGCCCGGCAGGAGTATACGAAGTAGTGGAGGAAGCAAATGGCGACAAACGCTTTCAAATTAATTCGCAAAACTGTGTCCACTGCAAAACATGTGATATTAAAGATCCATCGCAGAACATCCACTGGGTAGTGCCTGAAGGCGGCGGTGGCCCAAACTATCCAGCGATGTAAGGGTTATTAAACATGCCATGGTTGCACCAATCACGATCGCATCCATGGCAGGTTTGTGAGGCTTTGTGGAGGATTTTTGATTCTGTCAGTGCTGTTACAATTTTGCCTTCGCGCGGGCCGTGGTACAGTAAATCAAACCATTGTTATGCTAGGTCTAACTATGATCCACAAGACCCTAACTAATTTAATGTTTCTCAAGGTTTTCTGCGGCCTCGGGATGGGTCTTGTCGGGGTTTTGGCAACGACTACGAGTGCGGGCGCGCAGGAAGAGTTGCTTTCCGAACGCTGGTTTTTTGCCGAGACTGTGCATTTCAAAGTCTATAGTCAGCTTTCGAGTCGACAAACCTCTCAGTTTATAACAGAGCTGGAATTGTGGCGTCAGCTTGCTGCTAAGGTAATTCAAGGGGAAGCACCGCTGCCAAAGGCGAATGTCCCTAACCACGTCTATTTTTTCTCCAATACTGAAAACTTTCAGCATTTTTCGACTAGCAGTGACATGGCCTTTTTCCACTCGACTCCCAGGGCTAATTTCATGGCATACGTTCCTAGGAATGAGTCAAGTAGAAAAGCAGTACTGCATCAGTATGGCCATTTTCTGCAAAATAATTTTGGCAGCTTGCAAGTGCCTCGCTGGTACGAAGAAGGCATGGCGAGTTATTTGTCGCGGTTATCACTAACTCGCGCTAAGCCCGAATTGGAACGAGTGTCCGACCGAGCCAATGAATTGATGGCTGGATTAAATATGGAGCTGTCAATGGAGCGATTTTTGTACTCTGATGAGGCGCTGGCATCACCGCGTTTAATTCAGATCGCCAATCTCAAGTCAGAGGCGTTGCTGCATTTCTTGCTCCATGGCTATCAAGAGGATCAATTTGTTGATAGGCGAGATCAGCTTCGAGAATATTTAGAGTACCTTTATGTCGGTAGAAACCATCGCTTTGCTTTTGATCTGGCTTTCGGTATTACCACAGCTCAATTAGAACAAGAGTTTGAGCGCTACTTAAGCGAGAGTCTTAGGCCCGAGGGGGTTGTCGACACTGAACCGTTACAGTTGCCTGCAGAAGTTGAGCCCGAGGCGATAGAAGTTCCTGCTTTAACCCTGATGCTTGGCGAATTGGCTTTGAATTCTAGTCGGATCGAGATGGCGGAGTTTTTCTTCAAGAAAATCATAGAAGGGGAAGACGCAATCGCGAGAGCTTACTCCGGTCTGGCTGACGCACTTCGGTTTCAGTCGAGGGCCGGTCGAGACCAAGAAATAGCCGGCTATTTCGAGTTAGCCCTTGAACTAGCGCCAGACAACCCAGATATATTGTTGGATTATGGAGAGTACTGGGAATCGGAACTGCAAGACTGCGAAAAAGTCTATCCACAGGTTCAGCGCCAGCAAGTGATGGAAGACATAAAGCAAAAGTTTTTGCAGGCGATGCTACTACGCGAAAATGACGCTGAAGTGCAGCTAGCGCTAGCGGAATATTATTTACTAGAAGGCCAAGACTGGATGCTTGGCAGAGCTCATCAAGAACAAGCCTTCAGCTTGTTGCCTGCGGATGGCTTTATTATGGAGGCGTCGGTCAAATATGCCATTGCAGCTCAGGAATTTGATAAAGCTGAGAGACTAATTGTAGAAATGTCTCAACCAATTCATTTTTTCGGTGAGCCCATCTACGTCACCGCATTGCGTAATCAACTTGCTAGCAGGAGAAGGGGCGAAAATTTCGATGCGTGTACTGACTTCCCTTAAAGAGCAAGGTAGAAAGCGCGTCTGCTATGGGCTTTTCGCTCTTGGTTTGTTGCTAAACGGGCCAAGTAACTTCGCGGGCTCGCTAGATGACGAAATAGACCGCGATGAGTTTCTCAGTTTACTAGCCAGCCCTCTTGATGCGCTTTTAATCGACGTCACAGTGAATGTTAATAATAGAGAGTTAGGTAGAGGCAGGCCCGATCAGCCACGCCTTGGCGGCTTTTGGGATATTCCGCTTGGGTTGCTGCCCTCGGCCAGAGAAATAAGTGACTGGGAACAGGATTTTAATCGCAATCAGCTCGGTGGGGTTGCGGTGATTCCCTGCCAAGACTGCACGGGCGAAAGCTTGGGCGGAGATTTTTTGAAGCGTTGGCTCGAGGCATCGGATGGCCAAAGAATTTTCATTAGTTTTGGCATGGTTGATGCGCAATCAGCAAAGGCGATAGCCGATGTTGCCCGGTCGCTAGGTATGTTGGTCCAGTCGTTGCTTCAGCCGAATACTTCGGCTTTCGCTGGAGAGCTGTTTGCGACTGCTGGTCGACGTTTGGTTATCGATAGCGCAGAAGCAAGGCGTTTGGATAGCGAGGTGGCCGAGTTTGTCTACCTCGGGGAGCGGTCTCTTCGCGGCAGCGATTCGCTTTTTAAGACAGATGATGCGTCGCGTGGTTCGGCCTTGGCTAGAAACGAACCGACCGTTTTTCGCAAGGAGTCCTTGGGCGATGAATTCAATCAATCAACCATACAGGAAATTATTGTGCCAGGCGGAGTGGCATTGGGGGAAACTGCACGCTTGAATTTTCAGCCATCAAGTATGGAGTTTGACGGTGCACAACTCTTGCTTACAGATGACATTGGCCACAGTTGGCAATTGCCCCCACAGACCTTGGCGGTATCCAGAGCGTTATTCGATTTCGTCGAGAGATCAGCGCTGATTGGGTCAGACGCTATAGTGGACATTGATGAAAACGCCAGAGTAAGTATTTCAAGTTCGTTAAGAAATACTGATGCGGGTTATGAGATTATGCACGCAGACACTCAGCCATTTGAGTATATTTCAAATCTCCCTGTGACTAAAAGCGTAGTAATAGACACGTTAGTGAAGTGGGAGCGCGACTCTAGTGGGGAGTTTGCCTTTAATACTGAGTTCGAAGTTCGATTTCTTTCGGCAGATAATATGCGCATTGCGCAAACTCGCGCAGCCCTAGTGTATGAGTATGAGTGGCCTAGCAGGCAGGTAAATTACCACAAAGCCTGGGGGAGGGAAGCTCGGCGTCTGAACCAAAAAGTGGACTACGCCGGTCTTGGTTATAGCATGGAGAAAGTAGCGCACTATGCAGGTTGGATAGCATTGTTTCGGAAGTTCAAACAAGACAAAGTGCCTTTTTTACGCGGGCGCTATCAGTTTATGACTCTCAGCAATAAGGGCAGGACTACTCCTATAAGGTATTAATTTGAAGGCTATATTGAACCGAATAATTTCACTGCAAACCCAAAGCGCTGCGCTTAATGCTTTAGCCCTGGCATCCCGGCGCGCTCGCATGACTGCAGTGCTGCTATGTTGTTTGCTAATCTCCTGCAAAACCATCGACATAGATACCTCTTTTGTCCGTGATGAGGAAATCTACCGGCAGATTATTGACCAATCAGAAGATCGCTTTGCCCAGGTCGATCCGCTTGAGCTTTCCGACGAAATCAAATTGCTAGTTGATGAGGTTATAAGGCCCCGTGTTGGCGAGGAAAATAAGGTTGAAAGACTTCAAGAGCTTTTGTATGGCCAAGAGCATCTAGGTATTACCTACTCTGATCAGAAAACCCACACCGCGATTGAAACGTTTCATGCCCGCGAGGGCAATTGTCTGTCAGTGATGAACCTGTATATTGCTATCGCGCGCTATGCCGGGCTTGATGCTAAATTTCAAACGGTTGATGTGCAGCCCAACTGGGATCGGCGAGGGGATCTGCTGGTTTTAAGCCAGCACATTAATGCCACAGGTCGTTTCAATGCTCAGCGTCGCTATGTGGTAGATTTCACGCCTGAGATATCCCTGCAACAGTTGACGTCGTCAATAATTTCGGATCAAGAAGCCAGAGCCTTGTATTTCAACAATCTGGGGGTAGAGGAGTTAATTGCAGGGAACGACGCGGCAGCGCTAGTTTACTTTAAGAATTCTTTATTTCTAGATCCGCAACAATCAATTAGCTGGAACAATATCGGCTCGACTTACAATCGAATGGGCAATAAACCGTTCGCGGAATACGCCTACAAAGCAGCCTTTGATCTTGATGATCGCAATGCGACCGCCATTAATAACTTGGCAAAATATTACCGAAGTATGGGAGATATTCGGATGTCTAGGCTCTATGAAAAAGCCATAGAGCGCTTCAATAAAAAAAATCCCTATTACTATTTTGCGTTAGGAAACTTGGCAGTTGAAGCTCAGAATTTAGACAAAGCCATAACTTCATTTACTCGAGCTCTTAGCTTGAAAGCAGAAGAACCAGCATTTTATCTGGCATTGGCGCGGGTCTATCAAGGTTTGGGGGAGATTGATGAGGCGCGTTTTTATGCAGAGTCAGCGCAGGAACTCATCGCTTTGAATGCAGAGATCTATGTGCCAAGTTTAGACAAGGTTAGGATTATCGATTCAAGCAGTATTCTGCGCGACTCCAGCCCCGGTTTCAGTATAATTTTTGACAAATAAGCCGGGCCTCAATTGAGATCACTGTCATGCCAATAGCGGGTGCCCTTAATCGTCGCCTGCAGTGCCAAACCGCTTTGAGTTAGCTGATAAACGCTGACGTTGTCTATCAGTGCTTCTCCACCTACCGCCGCACCAAGATCACCAGCTTTAGCAGCTGCGTCAGCTTGCCCGCCAACAGAGAGACCTATGTCCATAAAACGCTGTAGAGCGGCTTCGTTGTGAAAGACGAAAACAGCACGGAAATCTTTTATGCCGGCGCCGATACCTATGCCGACTTCACCCATGCGCATATAGGTGTCTGCGCCAGATTGGTTGTCATGCACGATGCCATATCCGCCACCAAAGCTTGCGAAAATGAGGTTGATGTTGGCGTTGGAAAAAACCGCATAACCCACGGCGTTGCCTATTTGAGCTTGAGTGTCGGGCTTGATGCTGCGCAATTCATTGAGCACCTCTTGGCGCATCTCGAGGATCGCCGAGCGGCGCTCTTGAGGTGTTCCACTGCCCATTCCTGTGGTCGTGCAAGAGCCTAAAATTAATAAACAAATAGCTACTAGGGTAAAGCGAATAGACTTGGTCATATATTTAACTCACGGTAATGGTAAAAATATAGCTTTGCAGCATGCTAGTGACTTCGTTGATCCTATCTTTATCATTGAGCTCAATACTGATAACCAGGCCGCGTTTTTTCTCCATCTCGCTGCTAATGGCAGCTGTTGCTCCCATAGAGGCCAACACTTCGCTAACGATTTTTTCTGAGATCATCTGGCGTAAGCGCGGGCGGAATATTTTGCCCACCGCGGTGACGGGCATAGCATCAATAAACTCTATCCGCTTGGGTACTGCGGCTCGCTCAGATATATGCTTGGCGCTGTATTGAATTAGCTCCTGGGCATCGACCTTGCTGTTAGGCTTGGCCACCACATAGGCCATGGGTAGCTCACCTGCGTAGGCGTCGGGCATTCCTATAGCAATTGATACAACAACCTCTGGATGGGTATTTAGAGGCTCTTCAATTAGCTCAGGGTCAATGTTGTGGCCACTTCGAATAATTAAGTCCTTGGCTCTACCCGACAGATAGAGATAGCCATTGGCATCAAGGTAGCCCAAGTCGCCGGTATTGAACCAGCCGTCTTCCACCCACGCGAGTTTATTGTCTGATTCAGATTTGTAACCGGCAAAAACCTGAGGCCCTTTTACTAAGATCACACCGCTTTCTTCAAGCTCACAGTCTTTAGTGACAGTAGTGCCATCCACATGAGCGATGCGAATTTGGGAATAAGGTATGCGCATGCCAACGCTGCCGGGAGGCTGGTTGGCTGGGGCTCGGGAAATTAGCGCTGTGGTTTCTGTCATGCCATAGCCATTACTTACATCCACAGTTAGCTTTTTCTCGAAACCTTCTTTAAACGGCTGGGATAGGGGGGCAGCGCCAGAGTTCACATTAGTCAGGCTGCTGATATCGCTGTCTCCTACAGGAATATCAGCAAGCGCCATAAGCACTGTGGGTACTGTCGCAAAACTCGTGATTTTAAAGCGATCGATATGTTTCCAAAAATTGGTCATAGCAGGGACGCTACGAAACCCGGCAGGGGTCATGAGGAGAATTCTATAGCCCACTGCAAAGGCCGCTACCCCCTGAATGATGCAGCCATATATATGGAACAGGGGGAGGCCGCATAGAATACTCTGGCGATTTTGATGTGCGGTATAAACCTGCATAAGCTGGCCGATGAAGGCCAAATTCATATGGGTTAGCTGAGCAAGCTTAGGTCTGCCAGTGGTGCCGCCAGTATGGAAAAACGCCGCTATTTGATTGCCATTAAACTGCCTTTTGTTGGTTAGGGCATCGGCAGGCATTTCTAAGATGGCCTTATCAAAGTCTAAAACTTCGTAGCTGACAGAGGGGTCTTTGGCAGGTAATGCTTCACACAGGCCAGCAATGTTGACCGCTAACACTGTTTTTACTTGGGGTAAATTTTGAATGCCAACAATTACCTTGTCCCAGATGTCAATGTGCTGGGATTTGCCAAGGCAGATGACTACACTGGCCCCAGCCGCAGCGATAATTTCACCAATATGCTCAGCTTCAAGCATTGGGTTTATAGGATTAGAGATGCCGGCTGCCTGACTTCCCCAAAGCGCGAAATGAGTTTGAGGCAATGCCGGTAGAATGATGGAAACTGCATCATCTTGGCCTATTCCCAGCCGGGTGAGCAAATTGGCAGTGCAGTTTATCTTCGCCCCAAGCTCAGAGAAGCTGACCCTGGTGGTGGGTTCGTCAGGTAGGCCCTGCAGTAAAAATTCCAACGCGACATCGTCTTTAAAGCGAGTAACACTGGATTGAATAAGGTTGTAACTGTCAGTGAATGGGAATTGTTCGGCCAGCGGTGTTTTCTCGAAATCTTGAATATTTCCAATGCTATCCATAATGGGTTCAGGCGTTGGCATGTCAGAGAGCTGGAACATGAGGTATCCCCGTATATTATTATTGTTAGTTAGTGCGGTTGAGTGAGAACTCCACGAGGTCCCTTAGGCCCTCTCTGTATTCGGACGCTGGGAGTGAGTCGAGACATTTCACTGCCAACTTAGTTTTCTCAGCCGCGATGGCTTTGGTGTAATCCAAAGCGCCGCTAGATTTTACCAGATTGATGATTGTTGCAGTGTCCTGGGCGTTAACTGATTCAGCCTTAAGGCAACTTAGAATTAGCGCCGCATCGTCTTTATTGGCGTGGGCGATAGTATAGATAAGTGGCAAGGTAGGCTTGCCCTCGGCTAAATCGTCCCCCACGTTTTTGCCAAGCTCTTTAGGGTTGCCGTCATAGTCTAAAAGATCGTCAATTAACTGAAATGCCATGCCCAAGTGCAGACCATATTCCCCTAGAGACTTTTGAATGTGCTCGGATGCGCCCGATAGAATCGCTCCACATTGGGCTGCAGCTTGAAACAGTATCGCAGTCTTGTTGTGGATCACCTTCATGTACATCTCCTGCGAAGAGGATGGGGTGCTTTTGGAGATAAGCTGCAATACCTCTCCTTCGGCTATTTTGTTGGTGGTATCCGCCATGATTTCCATCACCCGCATATCGCCAATCTTGACCAACACCTGAAACGCCCGTGAGTAGATAAAATCGCCGACCAAAACACTCGAGGGGTTGTTCCATTGGGCGTTTACAGTAGGGCGGCCGCGGCGCAGTGAAGACATATCAACTACATCGTCATGGAGCAGAGTCGCTGTGTGTATAAATTCGATAACCGCCGCCATGCTGATGTGCTTGTCGTTGGTGCTTTGAGCCGCTTTGCTGGCGAGCAGAACCAGCATGGGTCTCAGCCGCTTACCGCCTGCATCAACGATATAATGGCCGATACTCTCAACTAGACCGACATCTGAGTAAAGTTGATCGATTATGAACTGATTCACTTGGCTTAAATCAGATTCTATTAATGCGCGAATGTTTTGATACATCAGGGGCCTAGGGGCTGCTGGTGAAACCGGCCTTTGAGGTCGGTTTTGGTCTAATTAATGAGAAGATGCATGCTAGGGAGCCAACCTTGTACTGTCAAGCTGGCTAAGAGATTGAACTTGCACCTCTTGCTGTGAATTTTAGGCAGTTTGCAACGAGAGCTGGTCAGTTTGCGAGTCAGACCCTATTTCACTTGCCTACTAGGTAATCATCCCGTAAAATGCTGGCCCCTATAGATACGGGTGGGTTTCAATCCGTTACCTCACTTAACTAACGGATTTTGGAGACATTTATGTACGCGGTAATACTAAGCGGTGGCAAACAACACCGAGTTCAAGAAGGCGAAGTTCTTAAGCTTGAAAAACTAGAACTAGCCACAGGCGAAACAGTAGAATTCGATAAGGTTCTGATGGTTGGCGAAGGCGAGTCGGTTAAAATTGGCGCTCCTTATGTTGAGGGCAGTGCGGTCACAGCCGAAGTCACCCGACAAGGCCGCTTACCTAAGGTCACAATCATCAAGTTCAATCGACGTAAGCATAGTCGCAAGCAGCAGGGCCACCGTCAGTGGTTTACTGAAGTTAAGATAACCGGCATTAAGGCCTGAGTTTAGTAGGAGTTAGTCATGGCACATAAGAAAGCAGGTGGTAGTACTAATAACGGTCGCGATTCACATTCCAAGCGACTTGGTGTGAAACGCTTCGGCGGCCAAGTAGTTAGAGCCGGCAACATCATTGTTCGTCAACGCGGCACGCGTTTTCATCCCGGCGAAAACGTTGGCTGTGGTAAAGACCACACGCTATTCGCGAAGTCAGATGGAACAGTATTATTTGAAGTGAAAGGCCCGAACAACCGCAAGTTCGTTCGTATTTTGACAGCTTAAGAAACACCGATGTAGTCGGAAAGCCTCGTCAATTGACGGGGCTTTTTTGTTTATACATTACAGAATTCGAAATCCCAATCGCGCTTAACCTAATTTAGAAGAGAATTATGAAATTTGTCGACGAAGCAGAAATCGTTGTAGAGGCTGGAAAAGGTGGCAATGGCTGTCTGAGCTTTCGTCGCGAAAAGTACATCGAACGCGGTGGCCCTGATGGCGGCGACGGTGGTAACGGTGGCAGTGTTTATATGCAGGCCGATGCTGGGCTCAATACCTTGGTCGATTTCCGGTTTCAGCCTCGCTACGCCGCTGAAACAGGTAAGTCAGGGCAAGGCAAGAACTGTACAGGCCGCAGCGGCGATGATCTGTTAGTTAGAGTGCCGATCGGAACGACTGTTATTGATGTTAATACTGAAGAGCTAATTGCTGATCTCAGGGACCCTGATGTGCCAATAATGGTCGCCAAAGGCGGGTTCCACGGCTTAGGTAATACGCGGTTTAAATCCAGTACCAACAGAGCCCCTCGAAAAACCACAGACGGCACTGCTGGGGAGCGCAGAGAGCTGCAACTGCAATTGCGCTTGATGGCAGACGTTGGACTATTAGGTTTGCCCAATGCTGGTAAGTCTACTTTGATTCGCGCGGTCTCTGCGGCCAGACCAAAGGTAGCCGACTACCCATTTACAACATTGGTGCCTAATCTCGGCGTGGTATCGTTGGGTATGGAGCGCAGTTTTGTAATGGCGGATATCCCGGGGCTGATTGAAGGTGCCGCGGAAGGTGCTGGGCTGGGGTTTCGGTTTTTAAAGCACCTGTCTAGAACCCGATTGCTGATTCATCTGATTGATGTGCTGCCCATTGACGAGAGTGATCCGGTGGACAATGCGAAAAAAATTATTGGAGAACTGGCGAAGTTCAGCACAACTCTGGCAGCAAAAGAGCGTTGGTTAGTCCTGAACAAGAAAGATCTTATTGACGAGGAGGCCCTTGCTGAGCTCAAGCAGCGTCTGCAGAACGAATTGGAGTGGAACGGCGAGATTTTTGAAATTGCAGCAATCGACAAAACAGGCTGTGAGTCTCTGTGTGAACAGTTGATGCAAACTATCGAAATTCATCGCACGAAACTGATGGATGACGAAAGTTACATTGAGCAGCTAGAAGAGTTAGAGAGCAAAATGGCATTTGAAATTCGCGCCAGCATTGAGTCAACTCGCAGAAAGCGCCGCGAAGAATCCTCCGAAGATGATTATCTAGACGATGATGAAGATTGGGATGAGGAGTAGGGTTGCACGGACATGAGAGAGCAATTGACCAGCGCCAAGCGTTGGGTAGTGAAAGTTGGCAGTTCATCAGTCACCAATAATGGGTTGGGCTTAGATTTTGCCGCCATTGCTGGCTGGGCGGAGCAGCTGGTTGGGCTTCAAAACAGCGGCGTCCAAATAGTGCTGGTGAGCTCTGGTGCTGTCGCTGAAGGCGTTGCGCGGTTAGGTTTGACCAAACGGCCAACTAAAATTCATATGCAACAGGCGGCCGCAGCGGTGGGTCAGATGGGGCTCATCCAAGCCTACGAGAGTTGCTTTCAAAAACACGGCGTTCGCTCAGCTCAAATATTACTTACCCACGAAGATCTCTCCGATCGAACTCGCTATTTAAATGCGCGCAGCACTTTGAGTACATTACTGGAAATGGGTGTTATTCCTGTGGTGAATGAAAATGACACAGTGGCAACTGCAGAGCTGTGTTTTGGTGACAATGATTCCCTTGCGGCCTTGGTGGCTAACCTAATTAATGCCGATGTAATGATTTTGCTCACGGACCAAGCTGGTTTATTTGATGCAGACCCGCGCACCAATAGCGAAGCTAAATTAATTAAACAAGGCTCTGCCAATGATCCTCACCTAGCGCAGATAGCGGGCGGTAGCTCAGCTTTGGGCAAGGGCGGTATGCTAACTAAAGTAAAAGCGGCAAAACTGGCCGCGAGATCAGGTACCGATACTGTTATTGCCGAAGGTAAGTTGAGTAATGTCATATCCAGACTCGCCCAAGGCGAGGAGTTGGGTACGCTGTTGTTGGCTAATTCAGAGCCTGTGACAGCTAGAAAGCAATGGCTTGCAGGGCAGTTAACGGTTAAAGGGCAGCTGTTTCTTGATGAGGGAGCCGTCAAAGTTCTGCAGCACTCCGGGAAAAGCCTCTTGGCGGCAGGGATTAAGCGTGTTGAAGGCCAGTTTAATCGTGGTGAAGTGGTTGCCTGCGTCGATACCCAGGGGGCTGAGATTGCACGCGGGCTGACTAACTACGGCTCTGCAGAAGTTGTAAAGATTCTTGGTCATAACAGTGATCAAATCGAGCGCTTGTTAGGATACGGGGGTGAGGAGGAAGTCATCCACCGGGATAATCTAGTGCTGCGTTAACAAATAGCAGGCAATAAAAAACCGGCAATAGCCGGTTTTTTATTGCGCTTGATAAAGACTAAGCCTTGAGGGCTTTGACAGCTTTGTTCAGGCGGCTCTTATGACGTGACGCTTTATTCTTATGCAGAATGCCTTTGTCTGCCATGCTGTCGATAACTGGAACGGCAGTGTTGTAGGCAGTAGTTGCGGTTTCGTAATTACCGGTTTCAATTGCGGCAATGACTTTTTTGATATATGTACGGACCATAGACCGAAAAGAGGCGTTGTGGCGGCGACTTACTTCGGCCTGCGATGCACGCTTTCGGGCTTGTGGAGAATTAGCCAATGTGGGCTCCTTGTGTGTTTATCAGTGACTCTAAGAGCCATTTAAATTCGGTTGTAGCTGCCATAAGCACAGGGCGTGAAAATGACGGCCGTAAAAGACGCGACACTATGCCGTTTTAGGCGAGTTATGTCAAGCCTTGGAAATATTGGTGCGTGGTCTTTCTCATTATGTAAGCTATTGTTAACACTTGGTTTTATTGTGACTTGGGACTAATGATCATAGAATAGGCGCTTAGTTTGCGTGCCGGCACGCAAACTGTACCCATCCACTACAAAGAAAATTAATGTCTCAATCACCCCTAGATAACGAACCAGTGGCGTCGGCATCAAACGCCGTGAAGGAGCGAGGACTGCTGAAGTCCAGCGGCCTCACTGGGTCTATGACACTGGTGTCGCGCATTTTGGGGCTAGCCCGAGACATTGCCATCGCCAGGCTGTTCGGCACCAGTGATGGCACAGACGCTTTTTTATTAGCCAATAAGATTCCAAACTTTCTTCGGCGGCTGTTCGCCGAAGGGGCATTTAACCAAGCCTTTGTGCCGGTCCTATCTGAGTATCGCTCCACTAAAAGCCATCTCGAGGTGCAGGAATTAGTCAATGCCGTGGCGGCGAGTTTGGGCGGTCTGCTTGCTGTAGTTACCGCCATCGTTTGGATTATCGCGCCGCTGCTTGCAGTGCCTTTGGCGTATGGTTTTATTGACGAGCCGATTAAATTTAGTTTGTTCATCGAGATGCTGAGGATCACGTTCCCCTATCTGCTATTGGTCTCCATGACGGCGCTTTGTTCAGCAACTCTCAACAGCTACGGTAAGTTTGCGATTCCCGCGCTGACGCCTGCACTGCTAAATATTTCCCTGATCGCCTGTGCCTTTTTACTGGCGCCTTATCTATCGACTCCCGAGCTAGCTCTTGCTTGGGGTGTCTTGATCGCCGGTTTTGCTCAGCTGCTATTCCAATTGCCTTTTTTGGCGCAGATTAATTTGTTGCCAGTGCCAAAGCGTAAAAAAGACCACGAAGGCGTCTTGCGGATAAAGAGTTTAATGATACCTGCTCTTTTCGGGGTCTCAATTAGTCAAATCAACTTAATGCTTGATACGTTTATTGCTTCCTTGCTAATCGCCGGCAGTGTCTCGTGGCTGTATTTTTCAGACCGCTTAATGGAGTTGCCTCTTGGCACTTTTGGTATCGCCATAGCAATAGTTGTGTTGCCAAGTTTGTCCCGGCGCCATGCTGAAAAATCCATCGAAGAATTTTCCGCGACCTTAGACTGGGCCTTTCGCATTGTTTGCCTTATAGCTTTGCCAGCATCCATGGCATTGATCTTGATTGCGGAGCCTTTGTTGATCACGTTGTTCCAAAATGACAAATTCGACATGAACGATGTGATCCAGTCTGCGGGTAGTTTGCGCGCTTACTCAATAGGGCTGTTAGCGTTTATGGCCATTAAGATTTTTGCCCCGGGGTTCTATGCCCGACAAAATACTTCGGCGCCGGTAAAAATAGGGGTGATCGCCATGGTTGCTAATATGGTGATGAATTTGGGTTTTTACTTAGCCGGTTTTGCCCATGTTGGATTGGCTTTGGCTACCAGTCTTGCCGCCTATCTAAATGCGGGTCTGTTGGTGCTAGCACTACGCAAGGAAGGGGTTTTTAGTTTTCACCCTGGCTGGTTGGTATTCAGTTTTCGCTTGTTGTTTGCAAACGCGGCAATGGCAGTCTTTTTGCTTTACATGAAAGGCGAGTGGGAGGTTTGGGCTACCATGTCCCTATGGGTTCGTGTGGCACATCTGGCCGCGATGGTATTGGGCGGAGCCTTGCTCTATGCGGGGTGTTTGTTGGCAGCAGGCCTGCGCTGGCGGCATATTTACCGCTGAAAAAAATGAGTTCAACATTAACTGAGCATTAGTTTCAATGAAACGAGTATACACCGCAGATAGCTCGGCCATGGCTTGGCATATTAAAAATATCCTAGAGCACAACAACATCCCGGCTGTTGTAAAAAATGAGCTGTTGTCCTCTATCGCCGGTGAAATGCCAATTACTGAATGCCAGCCTCAAGTATGGGTGCTTAATAATCTTTATTTTAAATTGGCTGAGCAACTAATTAAGGAAGCGGTAGGCGGTGAGGCCATCGAAGGTCCAGATTGGTTTTGCCGCCAATGCCACGAGAATAATTTGGCCAATTTTGCCATTTGCTGGAATTGCCAGTCCAGTATTGACGAGGAGTCAGTGTGAAATTCTTACTTGCCATGTTGCTGTGGGTGAGTTGTCCAGTCTATGGGGCGTCAGAGTGTGTTGTATTGCTGCATGGACTGGCGCGGGTTTCTAATTCAATGGCAGAGCTTGCGCAAAAGCTCGAGCGTGCTGGCTATCACTCGGTTAATATTAATTACCCTTCGCGAAAATACGCGATTGATGTATTGGCCGATGACGCTGTATCACGCGGGGTTTCAGGCTGCGGGGATGCGAGCCAGATTCATTTTGTGACTCATTCCCTTGGCGGTATCTTAGTTCGCTACTACGTAGCGGCTAACCCTATCCCAAATTTAGGCTCGGTAGTGATGATGGGACCTCCGAATCAAGGCAGCGAGCTAGTTAACGGGCTCCTTCATGTGCCTGGGTTTCGTTTTTTTGGCGGGCCTACGGGCTCTGCATTAGGCACAGGGAAAGGGCATGTTCCGCAGGCCTTAGGTGCGGTAAACTTCGACCTAGGGGTCATTGCTGGCAATATAAATGTAAATCCATTGGGTTTTTTCCTGCTCGATGGCCCCAACGACAGTATTGTTTCAGTTGAAAGCACGAAGGTTGCAGGCATGAACGAACACTTGATCTTGCCAGTAATGCACACCCTTATGATGCGTGACAATCGAGTGATTGATAATGTGATTCACTACTTAAAAACGGGCTCGTTTATTCCACAGGCTTAGTGAGAAAATGGTATCGGAAAACTCTACATCGGGTCTGTCTGCAGATCAGCTTAGTTTGGGCATGAGGCTTGGACTAGACTCGACTGTGGCAGACGCAGACTATGTGCCCAAGATCGAGAGCATGTTGGGTCAAAACACCCTGTTAGAACAAGCGCGATGCTTTTTGATGAGTGTCCTTTGTCACGCAAATCGCAATGAATGGTCGTCACTTGAGGACTGTGCGCTCTCGGAACAACAACAATTAGAGCTAGCTCGACAATACATCGACGGCGATGAATACAAGCAATCACTGCGCACAGTGCTCAAAGATGATCGCTTCAAGTTCACGCTGCTGGGTTTTGCCAAGGCCCGCAACCTTTCTACTCGCACGCTTTCCCTTACCACTAAAGCCTATAAGCACGGCGCTGCAATACTAAAAAGCGAGGACTTGATCGACCCCAAACAGAAAAAGTCCAGAGCAAAAAGCAAACCACTAGCTAAACCCAAAGATAAAGGGTCTCTAGTAGACAGAAGGGCCGCGCGGCGCGGCTACTTTGACGAAGAACTTGTTGTGGCTTTAGTGAGCCCGGAGGCGTCTCAGGCCCATGAAGAGCAACAGAACATCAGTGATGAAGAATTTGCTGCTCTTGACGCAAAACTCGGTGAGATTGATTCACCACCAGCAAACTGGACCTACAATACCGCTGAGGATCGTTATAGTTTGCTGGCAGGGCTAGTTTTAGGCTGTGCAGTATTTGTCATTGTGATTTGGTTGTTTGTTTAACACCACTATACCTATGCTCGCGAGATAAATTTACCGGTTACGGTATGCACCTTGACCGTCTCGCCTAACTCTAAGTATTCAGGCACTTGTATTTCCAAGCCAGTAGACAGTTTGGCGGTTTTGGTTCGATTAGTGGCAGAAGACCCGCTTACCGCTGGCGGCGTGTCCACGACCACTAAATTGACAGATTGAGGCAACTCGATGCCGACCAAGTTGCCTTCCATAATTAGCGCGATAATGTCTTCCTGTTGCTCTATTAGATAAGGCAGATGGCCTTCAAGTTGATCGCCGTTAATAGCGTACTGAGTGTAATCAGCCATATCCATAAAATAGTAAGTTTCGCCATCAAGGTAGGAGTACTGCACGGTTACCCGGATGCAATCGGCTTCTTTCAGGTATTCGTCGCCCTTGAATGAACTGTCTAGCTTTTGCTGAGTTTTCAGATTACTAAACCTTACTTTATAGATAGTAACGGCCCCGCGAGATGACGGACTTTTGGCTTCAATCTGCCTGATGATGTGGGGGTCGCCATCGATATCGATGATCATTCCTTTCTTAAGATCACTGGCTTTTGGCAAGATTCACTCCGACTAATGGTTTATTTAGCGAGAAGGTACCTAAAGCCAAGGGTCTAGTCTATAGGCTCGTATCGTGCTAATTGCCCAAAAGTCTTTGAGTTGCTCCAACATATCATTGATAATTCGCCTCCCAAGGAATCTGGCGGTATGACCATGGTTGAGCGCATCAAAGAAATAGATAATTTACACATCATCGATTTTACAGAACTACCGACCCCGGGAGAGCTGAAAGATGAGTTGGAAATTAAAGGGGCAGCTTTAGAGACGGTTAAGAGGGGGCATCGATCTGTAAAAGAAGTGCTTGATCGAAAGGACCCACGGCTTATTGCTGTAGTTGGGCCTTGCTCAATCCATAGCCCCGCAGAAGCCCTTGAATACGCGCGCTTACTCAAACCATTGGCAGACGAGTTGGCCGGTGAATTATTGATCTTAATGCGAGTCTATTTTGAAAAGCCTCGAACTGCAGTAGGTTGGGAAGGCTTGATTTATGACCCACATCTAGATGGCAGTAAACGAATAGACCACGGCCTGAGAATAGGCAGACAGCTTATGCTGGATATTGCTGAAGTCGGCCTGCCTATAGCGATTGAGGCTCTGGATCTTATCTCGCCTCAGTATTTGCAGGATTTGGTCAGTTGGACTGCAGTCGGTGCCCGCACCACTGAGTCTCCGACTCACCGGAAATTGGCCAGCGGAATCTCTTCAGCAGTTGGTTTTAAAAATAATATTGATGGCAGCTTAACGGTTGCTGTTAATGCCATCCGTTCGGCATCTGCGACAAACAGTTTTATTAGTATTACCGAAGAAGGTAAAGTCGCGGTGTTTAAAACAACGGGGAATCCTCATTGCCATGTTATTTTAAGAGGGGGCAAGACACCCAATTATGATGCGGACAATGTGGCGGCCTGTGAAAAAGAGTTGTCTCGAGCTGGGCTTAGGGAAAATTTAATGATCGATTGCTCCCACGGTAATTCCAATAAGAATCATGCCAATCAAAGCATCGTGCTCGACAGCGTTGCCGAGCAAATTCGAAGTGGCAACAGGTCGATTATCGGAGTCATGATTGAAAGTAATTTAGAGGAGGGCAACCAGCCGATCCCTGATGACTTAAGTGAGATCAAGCCAGGGGTGTCTGTTACCGATGCGTGTATAAGCTGGGATACTACGCAAACATTGCTTAGAGGCTTTGCCGCTCAGGTTAAAGAGGCACTGCACTCGCGGACAAACTGATAGGAAATAAGCTATATTTAACGGGATATGAAGCCTTGGTGTTGAAGTGACACCAAGGCTTTTTTGTATCTAACGCTTAACTACAAAACAGCTTTTAGACTTTCGGTCAGGTACTCAATGTTGCCATCGTTTATGCTGGCGACATTGATTCGACTAGAGTTGACTAGATAAATGCTGTAATCGTTGATCAAGTGTTGCACTTGGTCGACGTTCACACCCAAGAAAGAAAACATGCCTTTTTCTCTTTCAATGAAGCTGAAGTCAGCATCTACGCCAACACTGGCAATGCTTCGCACAAATTGAGATCGTAGTCGGTTAATGCGGTTTCTCATTTCGGCGAGCTCGTTATCCCATTCTGCTAACAGAGCAGGGTCTTTTAGAATGTGAGCTACTACTGCTGCGCCGTGGTCGGGTGGCATTGAGTACATAGCCCGCGCGGCTGCAGCGATCTGCGTTGTCGCAACGGTTGCCGCGGCGTCTGAATCACAGAGCAATGTGAAAGCGCCGGTGCGTTCCCGATACAGACCAAAGTTCTTTGAGCAAGAGCTAACAACCAAAAGTTCAGGCAGAGACTCGGCCATCAGCCTAACGCCATAGACATCTGCGTCAAGACCGTCGCCGAGGCCTTGATAGGCAAGATCGATAAAAACCGTGAAGCCGCGCTCTAAAGCAATGTCGCGAACTGTGAGCCATTGCTGGGGTGAAAGATCAGCCCCAGATGGATTGTGGCAGCAACCGTGAAGCAGCACTAAATCGCCCTTGGGGACAGTGTTTAAGGTTGCCGCCATTTCATCAAAGCGAACACTGTGACTTGAATAGTCATAGTATGGATAAGTCCCTATCTTTAAGCCCGCGGAGCCTAACAAGGGAATGTGGTTAGCCCACGTTGGATCACTCACCCAGACAGTTGCATCTGGGTTTGCGCTCTTAATGAATTCGGCAGCCAGACGAAGGCCGCCGCAGCCGCCAGGTGCTTGAATGGTCACGCGGCGCTTGCCAAGGCTGGCTTGCAACGCCTGCCCCAGTAGTAGTTCAGCGACTACATCGTTGTATTCAGGCGAGCCAGTTGGGCCGATATAGGTCTTTGTGTGTTGATTGTGAAGTAAGTAGCCTTCTGCTTTCTTCACTGCAGTCATAACAGGGGTAGCACCATGCTCATCTTTGTAGACGCCAATGCCCAAATCAATTTTGAGTGGATTGGTATCGGCGCGATAGCTCGCCATTAAGCCAAGAATAGGGTCTGCCGGAAGCGCTTGAAGTGACTGAAACATGATGATTTCTCTTTCTTCGTTGATGAGCGTTTAGGTTGTTTTGCTAGTGTTATCTAGCGTGGCCTCGTTATTTGCACAGTGATTAGCTTGGGCGCAAAGAACGATTGGCGTAAAAACAGCTTGAACCGAATGGCCATGCTCGCAAGTGGTGGTATTTTAAACGAGCGACCATGCTAGCTCAAGCTAGCTCTTACCATTTGCCGACATTTTCCATACTTAGCCAAGGCTCACTAGGGGCTAAGGGCTCGCCTCGTTGCAATAACTCGATAGAGATGTTGTCCGGTGAGCGAATGAACGCCATATGACCATCCCGGGGTGGCCGATTAATAGTCACTGAGCAGCGCATTAGCTTTTCGCATAGCGCATAAATGTTATCCACTGAATAGGCCAGGTGACCAAAGTTTCTGCCTTCTGGGTAGGGCTGGGGATCCCAGTTATAGGTAAGCTCCACCTGAGACTGAGGATTCTCATCAGCGCCAAGAAAGACTAATGTGAAGCGGCCCTTCTCATGATCGCTGCGGCGTTGCTCTTTAAGCCCTAGTTTATTGCAGAAAAAGTCCAGCGACTCTTCTAAATTACTAACCCGGATCATTGTGTGGAGATACTTCATGAAGATTTCCTTGGGTTGCCGAATTTGCTTCTGGTGATTGATTGAAAATTTAAGCCTTAGTACAACACGACCGAGCGGATGCTTTCGCCTGTATGCATCAAATCAAACGCCTTGTTAATGTCCGATAGTGGCATGGTATGGGTAATCAGTGGATCAATCTGGATTTTGCCCTGCATATACCAATCAACAATCTTTGGCACATCGGTTCTACCGCGGGCCCCGCCAAACGCTGTGCCTTTCCAAGATCTTCCGGTAACCAGTTGAAATGGCCTGGTTGAGATTTCTTGGCCGGCGCCGGCAACGCCGATAATAAAGGATTCGCCCCAGCCTTTATGGGTACATTCCAAGGCTTGGCGCATAGTGTTCACGTTGCCAATGCACTCAAACGAATAGTCTACGCCACCGCCTGTCATGTCGATAATTGCCTCGGTGACATTGTCTACATCTGCAGGGTTTATGAAATCTGTCATGCCAAAAGCGATGCCCATTGCCTGGCGCTGCGGGTTGAGGTCGATGCCTATTATTCTATCGGCCCCGACCATCTTGGCGCCTTGGATCACATTCAATCCGATACCGCCCAAGCCAAATACAGCGACTGTACTGCCTGGTTCGACCTTGGCGTCAAAAGCCACGGCGCCGACGCCGGTGGTAACTCCGCAGCCGATATAACAGACTTTGTCGAATGGAGCGTCGGGTCTGATTTTGGCTAAGGCTATTTCAGGCAGCACGGTGTAATTCGAAAAGGTAGAGCAACCCATGTAATGAAGAATAGGCTTGCCGTCCAGTGAAAATCTGCTGCTGCCGTCTGGCATTAGTCCCCGGCCTTGGGTACTGCGAATGGATTGACATAAATTTGTTTTGGGGTGCAAGCAAAATTCGCACTGTCGACATTCTGGCGTATAAAGTGGGATCACGTGATCACCAACGGCCACTGAAGTGACTCCGGCTCCGATTTCAACAACAACACCTGCGCCCTCATGGCCTAAAATTGCAGGGAAGGCCCCCTCGGGATCATCACCTGACAGGGTAAAGGCATCAGTGTGACATACCCCCGTTGCTTTGATTTCGACAAGCACTTCGCCTGCTTTTGGACCTTCAAGGTCTACCTCGACAATTTCCAGCGGTTTGCCAGCAGCAAACGCAACAGCAGCTTTAGTCTTCATGTATATAGGGCCATGGTTTATGAGTAGTGGAGATCATTGTATGAGACTGGCGCGGGCATGGGCAACTAGTCATAGTTCAATGCCGAGGATGAAAGCAGTGGCTATCGAGTCAGATACCTATGAGTCGCAAGCTAAAGGATTGGGGCGATAGCTGGAGCGCCATAGTGTTAACGAGTATCATCCGCAGTCCCAGGTCGCGTGCGCCGCGCTGTTATCCAGAATCTGGCCGACAAAGTGCATTAGTCCCGATGTGCTCATCCGCGTCACTGCTAAAATAAGGTTTTTGGATTGAACTACGAATTATTGGCCGCCATTGGCGTTATTTTTATTGGGTCTTATGTGCAAAGCTCTATTGGGTTTGGGCTAGCTATCATTGCCGCACCAATTCTGTTTTTTATTGATCCACTTTATGTGCCGGCGCCAATTACTGTCTGTGCTTTAACCCTTTCGTTGGCGAATGCAGCTAAACACAGACGCGCAGTATCGCTGATGGAACTGAAGTTCGCTATTTTAGGGCGGGTACCTGGCACTTTGCTCGGAGGTGCTCTATTGGTCTATATCGCTCCGGACGCCTTGGCGTTGTTTCTTGGCGGTTCGGTGATTGTCGCAGTGGCAATAAGTATCAGCAGCGTCATGTTCAAAGCAACCAAAGGCGCCATGTTTACGGCAGGTCTATTGTCTGGTTTCATGGGCACTACCTCATCGATTGGCGGCCCTCCTATGGCACTGGTCATGCAGCATGAGGGTAGTGACTATATTCGGGCCAATCTTGCCGCGTTTTTTATTGTCAGCTGCATAATGTCTTTGGCAATGTTATCGACCATCGGGCTGTTTGGTATGGTCCAGATCAAAATGTCTCTGCCTCTGTTGCCAGCCACACTGGCGGGGTATTGGTTGGCAATGCAAACCCTACATCTGATCTCTCGTGAGAATCTGCGCCAGTTTTCGCTGGGGCTTTGCCTGATCGCAGGTTTTGCGGCAATGCTATCTTATTGGTTATAGTTAGCAAATTTTAGGCTGCTACTTAAATTGCAGCATTTGAGATACACTAAGTGTGGGGTTTTTCCCTTGTTAGTCTTAGGAGGACAGCATGAAATCTAATTTAGGCAAAGTTTTATTGGTTGTTTTGGCCCTTGGTTCATTTTCTCCACTGGCTTTAGCCGATGATGCGGCTGCAGCAATGTCTATTGCTGCAATTTTAGTCGATATGAATCACTTTCCTTCTGATGAAGGTAAGGCAACGCTGCATGCAATTACTGAAGATGCTAGCGTGAGTGCAGATCTGAAGGCTATCGCATTGGCTGTTCATAATGTTCAGCACGCGGCAACCGCGGATGACAAAGCAGCACTTGGTATGATCGTCTCCAGCGATATGGCTTCAACTGAAGCTAAAGCATTAGCAGAGATAGTTGCTGGTTTTAATCATATGCCAAGTGAAGATGCGAAAGCGTCTTTGCAAGCAATGTTATAAGCCGCAAGCCCGTTTGAGTTTGTTAAAAAGCCCTTACTTGGAAGCAGGTAAGGGCTTTTTTCATTTTACATTTACGGTTAACAATTAGGTCTCACCGTAATACACTGTCCCTTACTACAATAAATAGAAACTACATGCAGGTGAACAGCCAATGTCACACTGGCCTTACGAGATAACGTTCGATGCATTTTGTCAGCGCTACGACCTTAGTGGCGATATATTCTGGCGTAGTGTTTTTGATACCCACAAAGATAAAATGCAGATTAAAAACCCAGCTGTAGCTGTAGTGAATTTGCGAAAAATATTCTCAGCCACGTTTAAGCTGGCAAATGAAAAAGGCTTTCAGGCAATGAGTTTAAGGGACTTAAGCCGTGAGACTGAAATCAGTATGGGTGGTTTGTATGCCTATATTGGCAGCAAGAACGATCTCGCGTCTGTTATTGAAGGTGTTCTGAGGAACACTATCGACCAAGTGATAGGTAGTCTTGCTAGTCAAAATTTAAATCCTGTAGATTGCCTGCGCGCCATTATTTATGGTGAGATATACACTATGGAAATATTGAAGCCGTGGTATTACTTTTGTTTTATGGAGCTGAAAGGTCTCGCCAAGGAACAGCAGGCTCAAGCTATGAATCTAGAGCTTCGATTCGAGCAGAGTGTAGTGGATGCAATTTCATCTGGCATCGCTAGCCGCGAATTTAGCTGCGGTAAACCTACAATGCTTGCTGCGCTAGTGACCGCACAACTGCAGCAGTGGCATCTAAAACAATGGAAGTTTAAACAGCAAGACATCGACACTCAAACCTACGCGCGGTTTGTGTTCGAAAACCTGTTGCTTAGTTTGCGCTACGAGCCATTGAGCTCCCATGTGCGCAACCCTCTTGGTAGAGCGCTAGCAGTGCAGACTAGCTAAGAATTTTCAATCTGTAGCCCGGTCTTCTGCTCGTAGAACTTTCGAATCTCAGCCATATCAGCGTCTAAATCCCCAGTTGGGGTAAAGAAATCGGCAAACCCTGCGGCTTTGTTTTCAGCGTCAACATAACCTAATAAAATCGGAACGTTCGCATTTCTGGCAATGTGGTAAAAACCAGTTTTCCAGCGGTCAACTTTGCTTCGAGTGCCCTCGGGTGGAATTAACACAATAAGCTCGTCGTTCTCGTTGTATTGCCGAACCGTTTCATTGACCACATTGTGAGAGGCCGCTCTATTGATGGGTATGCCGCCAAGCCATTTCATTAGCCACCCCAGCGAATAAGGAAATAGGGTATGTTTTCCCATCCAATAAACCCTGAGCCGCAGTTTTAGCACAATCATTAACATTAATGGAAAATCCCAGTTGCTAGTATGGGGCGCGGCGATGAGCACACAGCGTTGATGGCTAAGAGGTTCGCCAATAGCGCGCCAGCCAATCAGCTTCAGGCCTACCAAGGAGATTCCGCGAAGTATTGGGGTGATGATTGGGGTTGAAAAAACTGTTTTGCGCATTATGAGTCCTATGACCTATCACTTGCAGTATAGCAGCGAGCTGCGACACCCAAAATTTTATTCACGTCATAGCCAAGCTTCTTGTAAAGCTCAGCTTAGTCGTCTCCAAATAGGCGTTTGAGTTCCGCCAGCGCTTTGTCAGATTCAGACATTCGCTGATTGTTACTGTCCGTCGCTGGCTGGGGCTGATCCTCGGGGGAGTCTGAGAAGAGCGCTTCAAGTTTGGCTTTGGCAGCGGCGGCATTGGCGCTATCGACGCTGTGAAAGGGGTCGGGGCTGGGTGAGAAAAAATCACAAAAATTAGCCTTGGTTTTCTCTACAACGAAGTCAGCCCGATCTTCATTGCAGGCAGAGGTAAGTGAAGGCGAATAATAGTGGCAGGCTTTGCAGGTATGTAAATCACTAGCGCACATGGGACATTCTTCGAAGCGAGAAAAGGGCAGTAAGATACCTTTTAGTTGTTCCCCGCAGTGCCAGCACTGAATATCCACGCTTCTAGAGGACATCGTTTACCACTCGTGTAAAAAATCAGCGGGATCGACTTCGGCTAAGGTTCGAGCCGGTGCCGAAGAAGTGCCGAGGTAGATAAAACCTATAATAGATTCCTCTGGGGCTAGCCCAAGCCCTTGTTTTACCGTGGCTGAATAGGCCATGTCTCCGGTTCTCCAGACAGCGCCAAGACCCTGAGCAAAAGCCGCTAGCAAAATATTTTGAGTTGCCGCGGCAGCCGATAGTTTCTGCTCTATTTCAGGCACTTTAAAATGCGCCTTGGGGCTGGCAACCACAACCAAAATCAGTGGTGCGCGCATGGCTTTTGCGCCTATTTTGGCCTTCTCTGATGTGCTCAGTTCTGAATTTTCTAATACGGCGGCTGCAACGAATAGGGCGCCTAACTTAGCTCTGGATTCGCCGCCAATAGAGAGAAAGCGCCAGGGCTGGAGTAGGGCATGGTCAGCCGCGCGCAGGGCGGCGCACAGTAGGTTTTTCATCTGTGGGGCAGTAGGGCCGGGTTCGATTAAGCGCGGGCTAGAAGTGCGGGTGTGCAGTGCGGTTAGGGCGTCCATGAAACCTCGATCAATGTGCGTTGTCTGAGAGCCCTAGGGAACTATTCGCCCTAGCGCGCGTCTTATTAGAACATAAAGCATCACCGATTAACCAGTGGACTAAAATGCTTGACCAAAGCCAGTAACCATAAGAAATATAAGGGATTTATCTGCATAACTGTCATGGTAAAGTAATATGGTTGATGTATACTTTCCTCTCTTGCGGTCGATAGCTTGGAGTACCCGGCGACACCAATGTAAACTCTATTCTATGAACACTGTGCAACTAGGAATTTAGGTAACTAAGCATGAATTCGAAGGCCGATGTAATAGCCATAAGCACCGAAAGGCCCGTTTACCCTCAAGATAAATCTCGATGGTTTGGTTCTGCAACCAAAGCGAAGGTGCGCGTCTTATTCTCGTTCTACTCCCCAGATGGCAACGAAATCGCCATGCCCATTGCCAGCATGTCTGCCTATTTAAAGCGTGATTTTCCTTGGGTTGAAGTGCTGTTAGAGCCTGTGCTGATTTTGCGTGACGCTGACCTTTACTCGCCTGAAAATTACGCCAAGCGGGTTAGTGAACTCAACCCTGATGTTATCGCTTTTTCCGTCATGAGCCCCCATTGGTATCCAATGGAGCCCTATTTTGCGGAAATTAAAAAACTTTGCCCGCAGCTGCCAATTTGTATCGGCGGCTATCAAGCGATGCTCTCACAGGATCAAACCATTGAAAGCCCAGACATTGATTACATTTGTGTGGGGGATGGTGAGTATGCCATGGGCAATTTGGTACAGCATTTGCGCGGATCAAAGGATGGCCCGGTCGATGGAATGTGGGAAAAGCTAAAAGACGGTGAGGTCTATCAAACAGAGCCCCATCAGATCGGTGACTTGGCATCGCTGCCGTTCCCCGACTACGACGTGTTTTCTAAAGAAGACGGTTTCAACGATGTAAACTCATCTATTTTCGGCCCTAAGGGAAAGTTAGTCTTGCCCGTGATGACAGGAAGAGGATGCCCATACCGCTGCACTTATTGCTGCAACACGCCAATCCTTGAAGGATGGAAAACCAAGAAAACGTTTTTACGCAAGTATGATCCTCAGGATATGGTGAACGAGCTGATACGCCTGCGAGATAAATACAATGTGGGTTATTTCGAGTTTTGGGATGAACTATTTCTTTCCAACCTAAAATTTGTCAGAGCGTTTTTTGCCCTCTATCAAGATCAGCTTCGGCTGCCTTTTTCGATTAACTCGCGAGTCGAGGTGATGAATGAGGATTTCTGTAAGCTAGCAGCCGAGGCCGGTTGTCACACTATATGGTTTGGTATCGAAAGTGGCGACGAAGAGTATCGGTCTAAGAATCTTGGCCGCAAGATGACCAACGAACAGGTGATTAAAGCCGCAGATAACTGCAAGCGAGCCGGAATCAACAGGCTTACGTTTAACATTGTGGGAATGCCTTTAGAAACCGCAGCAAATATGCGCGAGACCCTAAAGTTAAATCAACTCATAAAACCTGAGCATTTCTTCTTCTTTCCTTACATTCCCCTGCGCGGTACGCCGCTGTATGAAACCGCAAAGCGAGAGGGGCTATTGGATACAACGAAGAAGAATTTACATTATTTGTCAGCGGCTAATGACAAACAATTCACTCTCAATATGATAGAGCGGCCCGAGCTTTTATCAGCGGCGGAGTACAATGAGATTTGTAGGGAAATGTTAGCTTTTCAAGAAGCTAACAACCGATTAACGTACTCTGAAGATGAGTATGTTGAGGGCGATGCCCCGACAGCAGTCGTTGCCGATAAAAGTTTTAGCCTAGTTGCTGATTAACCTACAACTCATTTTTAGCAAGAACTGCGTGAGCTGAGTTTTATTCGGTAAAGTTTAGAGAGATTAACTTTTGCTTGGTCGGACTTAATTAGACTGGTCTTAATAAGATTAAGTTTAGTCCGGCTGAACTTGGCAAGGCTAAACTTGTTATGTAGGCGAGAGCTTGGTTAAAGCGGCTCTGGCTTGCTGACACTGCTTCGATTTAACCCTTCCTGCAGGCTATGTTCCCCCAGCAAGGCTTTGTGAAAAGTTCGCCAGGAAATAGCTGCCATCGCTAAGTTTCCTCCCACCGCCCCCGCAAAAAAGCCAGGTAGGCCAAAATACAGGCTACCAAAGTAAGCCAACGGCACGTAGAAAATAAAGAACCTCGCGAAGCTTAAATACAGCGCAGATAGCGGTTTGTGTAGAGCGTTTAATGATGAGTTGGTAAGAATTATAACGCCTTGGAACCCATAGCCAATGGGCATGATCCACAGAAATAATTTGATGCCACTGACTACCTCGGCATCATCTGAAAAAACCGATGCAATTAATCCTGCGCTTAGCCCCAATATGGCATAGACAATCAGCTGCCAAACCATAATGAATTTTAACGACAGAATATAAGCCTGCTCGATTCGATCTACTCGATTGGCGCCGTAATTTTGACTAATGAATGGTGGCAGGGATGAGGACATGGCGAGAATGATTAAAGTCGCTATAGGCTCCAGCCTAGCCCCAACGCCGAAGGCTGCGACGGTTGTGTAGCCGAAGCCTGCAGCAATTGCCGTCATAATACCTGCAGCCACAGGTGTCAGCATATTCGCTCCGGCTGCCGGTATACCTATGCGCAGCATATCTGCCCCAGAAGACATAAACACGGCCTTGCTGGGTATGGTGCGGCTAATCATCTCCAATTTATAGGCAAGTAGGTAGGTGAGGTAGAAAAAACCGGAGCTCCACGCAATGACAGTGGCCCATGCTGCGCCTTGGATGCCGAGCTCGGGGAACGGGCCGTAGCCGAAGATCAGGAGAGGGTCTAATACTGCGTTAATTAACCCGGCAGCTGCCATTAATAAACTTGGGGTTTTAGTGTCGCCGGTTGCACGCAACACACTGTTACCTGTCATTATGCAAACCACGAGTACGCTGCCTAGAAACCACACTTCCATGTATTCCCGGATAGGGATCAACAATTCGGGTGTTGCGCCCATCAGTGTGAATAGGCTATCCATAAAAAACCAGCATATGGCAACAGTAATAACTGCAAGGGCAAAGGAAATGTAGTTGATTACTGTTGCGGCTTGTTTCGCGCGCTCAAGTTCCGATCTTCCCATGCATTTACCAACAACCGCAGACGCACCAATCCCTAAACCAATGGCAAGGCTCATGATGGTAAAGGTAAGGGGAAAGGTGAAGCTTATTGCAGTGAGCGGCTCTGTGCCTAGAAAGCTAATGAACAAGGTATCCACTAAACTAAAGGTGAACAGCATAATCATGCCGATAATCATTGGCATGGTCATTCGGATAAGTGACTGTTGGATTGAACCCTCGGTAAGATTACTGCTGTTTTTGTTAACCTTAGAGTTCATGTATCTATAACCTTTATAGCGTCAATTATAATACCAATGCGCTGGGATCTACTTTGTAGCTAGACATTTCTAACACTACCTGACCCCTAGCCTAGGAAAAAGGTTTATTGTGCCTGCGAGCCTTAGCGCACTGCGCCGCGAATTTTCATTAGCTGCTTGAACACGCTAGGACTCGCGTAAATTAGCTCGCGCGCATCTGCAATATTAGGGTTACCGGTTTCGTTCGCCACCATGCCGCCAGCCTCCTGTAAAATCAATAGCGCGGCGGCAAGTCCAACGCTGTATTGCTGCTGCGCCCAGCCACCATCGATACGTCCAATGGCGGTGGCGACCAAATCAAGGGCGGTAACACCACAGTTACGGATTGAGCCGCCTTGATTCACCAGGTTTTTTTCTATGGCCAGCTGAGTGTCGATAGAATCTGCACTGGCATTCACCGCGAAAAGGGCAGAACCGAGTTTGGGCTCTGGGTTGACTCGGATTCTTCTGGAGTTAAGTTGGGCGCCTTTGCCTCTGCTGGCGCTGATTTCTTCTCGCAGGGCGGGGCACACCACTACGCTATGGCTAATCACACCATTGATCTCACAAGCGATGGAAACGCCGTAGGCAGGATAGCCGCGGGACAAATTCTGGCCACCGATGAGGGGATCCACTAACCAGGTGGTTGTCTTATCGGTGCCCTGTTTAAACCCGGAGACCCGAGAGCGAATGCTGTGGGTAGGAAATGCTTTATCCAAGTGGTAAAGGATGGTGCGATTGGCGTTTTCGTCTAAGGAGGTGACGAAGTTATCAGGATTTGAATCCAGCACGCTCACTTTATCGAGCCTTTCGCTGCTGTGGGCCAAAGCTTCGCCGGCGTCATTAGCCGCGCGCAAGGCAATATTTACTAGTGCATGCATGAATAATCCTGAAAGTGTGTAAAGAACGAGGCGATCAAGTGTCGCAAGTCTCCTATGATAGCAAAGTTGGCAGATTATCCGAAACCAAAAACTAGCCTTGAATTTCTCCACCGGCAGTTAAGTTGGCGGTTTGATTGCTGTTATACTGCGCTCTTAATTTATTAATGACAGACGGTATATGGGTAACGCAGAGAATATAAGCATAGTACTAGTGAACACCTCCCATCCGGGTAACATAGGCGCGGCGGCAAGGGCGATGAAGAATATGGGGCTAAGCCAGCTAATACTGGTAGACCCGGTGGACTTTCCAAGCGGTGTGGCCGTAGGGCGGGCCGTGTCTGCAGTGGATATTCTCGAATCGGCAAGGGTAGTAGGGACCTTAGAAGAAGCGGTGGCCGACTGCAGTTTGGTGATTGGCACCAGCGCTAGGTCCAGAAAAATTCCGTGGCCAATGGTTACGCCTGAGCAATGCGCCGAGAAAATTGTCAATGAATCGATCGCTGCCAAGACAGCTATCGTGTTTGGCCGAGAAGATTCCGGGTTGAATAATGAAGAGCTTCAGTTATGTACCTACCATGTCCAAATCCCTACCAATCCTGGTTACAGCTCGCTAAATCTAGCGGCGGCAGTTATGGTGATTTGCTATGAAGTGCTCAAGCAATTACAGCGCGAGGAGTTAAGCGTCGTAAAAACCGAAGAGCAGTATTGGGATCAAGAAAAAGCCACCCGGCAGCAGCTAGAGCATTTCTTTGAGCACTTAGAAAGAGTGATGATTAAAATCAAGTTTCATGATCCAGAAAACCCAAGGCTGCTGATGCAAAGAATGCGCAGACTCTATACAAGGGTGCGGCTTGACGTGATGGAGATGAATATTTTGCGTGGAATTCTAACAAATATTGAATACAACTTAAAAGAGTCTCCGGCGCCGCTTAACAATACGAAAGAAAACAAAGACCAATAGTTATTTTATGTCAAAACACGCGTTTTACTTCAGCGAAGGGCCCTATTTGCGAAGCATGCAGAGTCTTCACTATGCGCTGATGAATAGTGAAACCTTTATTCAATTTATGGGCGTGCCTGGCAGTGGCAAAACGACCTTGTGCGATAAATTGGCGCTATATATGGAGCGCAAGGGCCACGAGGTGTTTTTCATTGATAAGCAGCTAGATTCACCTGAAATGGTGCGGTCAGTGCTTGCCAATAAATTCAACTTACCTAGCTCGAATAATTTTGCTAGGTTGATGGAAGATTGTTTGGCGCAGGCCGAGGAAAAAACACGGGTCTTAATTTTTGATGATGCTCATCTGCTTAGTGATATCACCCTAATTGAAATACACCGTTTATCAGAGATACAGGTTAATTCTAAACGGTTATTGAACATCGTGGTTTGTGGTGAGCCCCGACTCGAGAAGCGCCTGGGTTCAACGACGGAGTTTAAATCCCTTGCACTTAGTGTGTCCCATAAATTTCTTTTAGAACCAATGAGCTCTGAGGAAGTTGGTCAGTTCGTTGCAAATAATTTAGACCACGAGGGCATTCCTAACACGCCCATTAGCACAGCGGCACTGGCTTTGTTGTATCGCACGACAAAAGGTTTTCCAAGGCCTGCTGCCTTGGTGGCACAACTGATTGCCGATGCCAGGCGTGGATCTTTTGTCGTGCAAGAGCTTGGCAAAGAGGAATTAGCAGGGCTTATAAAAGCGTCCAATATACAAGCCGCTTTACCAGCAAGTCAGTTGTTTGAACCTGGCCAGCTAAAAGTGATTGCACCAGTGGCAGCGGTTTTTGCGATTGCGGTACTTGGGTTTTTGTTTCAGCTCACTATGGATGACAGTGAGTCTCCTGCCGCGGAGATAGCTGTGGTTGCGAGTGTGAATGCTTTGCCGGCGATGACTGAGTCTCGAGAGTCACCTTTCGCCCGCGAGGTTGTTCAGCCTGAAGTTACAAATTCAGACTCTGAGCCTGCAGCTCAAGGTGAGACAGTGTTAAACAGTAGTGTTGCTGTAACAGCAATACCCGATCCCCAGCCAGTAATACCTTCACTACTGCGACCGGCCCCGACGTTTTCACTCGACGAAGAACCCGCCTCTGATTCCAACTTAGCCTTGGTTACAGCGGCAGAAATTGGAGTGACAGGCGAACTGTTGCAAGTGCCAGAATTCGCTGAGCTGGTGGCTATTGAGGCTGAAAAAACAGCAGACGCGGCTGCTGCCGAAATGCCTGGGTCACAGCCCAATGTTACCAGTTCCCTGGAATCTGAATCAGTCCGAGAGGCTGCAGCTCAAGCGAGCGCAGTCGAGTCTTTTACGGCATCTACAGAAAATTCTACTAGTAGCATAGCGATGGTTGACCCTGTACCAGAACAAGCAGTCACTTTAGAGCCAAGTAACTCTGAAGTCAGCGCTAGGGCAGTGGTGGCTGAACCTGCTGTCTCCAGCGAGGTTGCCAATTCTGCTGAACCTGTGGTGGTAATGGATTCTTACCGCGAGGCGATTGATGGTTGGCTAGAGGCTTGGGCCGACCAGGATATGGATGGTTATTTCGCAAGCTATGCTGAAAACTTTGAGCCGAGGTACGACGAGTCGGCCAATCGCTGGCGCAGAAGCAGAACCAGAGTGATCACCAGGGCAGATTCAATTAACCTCAATCTTTCTGAGTTTAGTGTAGTGTCCAAAAATGACGCTACGGTAGAGGTTAATTTCTGGCTCGATTATGAGTCGCCAACTTACAGCGACTCAACCCTCAAAAAGCTAGTGCTATCGAACAGCTCAGGACGCTGGTTGATCCTTGAAGAAGTTAATCTCCAGGTGCGCTCCTAGCGTCGGCGGCGAGATTTTATATTGGTTTTTGAGCCAGCTGGCCGTTTACGCGCGATGACTGCCGGTGGTACTAAGAACTGAGGTCCGTCGCCAATTAATTCACTTCTCCCCATCTGGGTTAATGCTTCTCTGAGCATCGGCCAGTTCTTCTCATCGTGGTAGCGCAGAAATGCTTTTTGCAAGCGGCGCTTATCCAAATCCTTATTCACATTGACCTTTTCGCTTTTGTAACGAACCTTTTGCAATGGGTTGCGTTCTGAGTAATACATAGCCGTCGCTAATGCCATCGGTGAGGGGTAGAAAGTTTGCACCTGATCTGGCTTAAACTTTCTTTCCTTTAACCAAAGGCTTAGATTGAGCATGTCCTCATCATCGCTACCTGGATGGGCGGCAATAAAGTAGGGGATTAGGTATTGCTCTTTGCCGGCTTTCTTCGAAAACTTATCAAATAGCACTTTAAATTCGTCATAGGCAGAGATGCTCGGTTTCATCATCTTGGACAGAGTTTTATCTTCGCTGTGTTCTGGGGCGATTTTTAGGTATCCACCCACATGGTGGGTGACTAATTCTTCAATGTATTCTGGGTCTCTTAGGGCCAAGTCGTAGCGCAGGCCGGAGGCAATGGCAACTCGTTTAACCCCCGGAACCGCACGGGCTTTGCGGTAGAGCTGGGTGGTTGGGCTGTGATCTGTTTCTAGATGTTTGCAAATATTCGGGTAAACGCAAGAAAGCCTTTTACAGGTTTTCTGAATTGCCGGCGATTTGCAATTGAGCTTATACATATTGGCAGTTGGGCCACCTAGGTCTGAAATTGTTCCAGTAAAGCCAGGCACCTGATCGCGTATTTTGCCGATTTCTCGCAGAATTGAATCTTCGGAACGGCTTTGGATAATTCGCCCCTCGTGCTCGGTGATAGAGCAAAAAGTACAGCCACCAAAACATCCACGCATAATGTTGACTGATGTTTTGATCATGTCATAGGCAGGGATTCTTGCCGTGCCATAGCTTGGATGTGGTCGCCGTTGAAAAGGCAGATCAAAAACCCAGTCCATTTCTTCTGTGGTTAACGGGATGGGCGGAGGATTTACCCAGATTTCTTTCGTGCCGTGTTTTTGTACTAATGTTTTGGCGTTATAAGGATTAGATTCTTGGTGCAGCACTCTTGATGCGTGCGCATAGAGAACAGGGTCATTTGTCACTTTGCTAAACGAAGGCAATCGAATGTAAGTAGTCTTTGCATCCATCTCTACTTTGCGCTGCAGCGGCATCGGCACGATGCGTAGTGGTTGCGGTTTGGCAGGGTCAGCTATGATTACAGCAGACTCTTGCTGTTTAGCTTTCTCTTTCTCCGCCCGCTCATGGAACTCATAGGGGTTGGGGATGTCATCAATATTCGATGGCCAATCAACCCGAGTTGAATCAATTTCTGTCCACCCTGCGGGTGTGTTGTTCAAAACAATCGCCGTACCGCGCAGACGATTGAGCTCTCTCACAGATTTTCCAGCCGCTATTTCATGAGCGACTTCGGCCAACGCCCGTTCAGCATTGCCGTATAAAAGGATATCCGCATTGGAGTCTATTAAGATTGAACGTCTGACGGCGTCGCTCCAATAGTCGTACTGAGCAATGCGGCGCAGGCTAGCTTCAATGCCACCGATAACAATCGGAGTGTCATAGTAGGCCTCGCGGCACCTTTGACTGTAAGCAATGACCGAGCGATCGGGTCTTTTTCCAGCTTCGGCATGGGGCGTATAGGCATCGTCGCTGCGAAGCCGAAGATCGGCTGTGTAGCGATTGATAAGGGAGTCCATGTTGCCGCCGGTGACCCCAAAAAACAGGTTAGGTTTGCCCAGTTTTTTGAATGGTTCTGCGCTGTCCCATTCCGGCTGGGCAATAATGCCAACTCGAAACCCTTGAGATTCCAATAGCCGGCCTACCACCGCCATACCAAAACTGGGGTGATCGACGTAGGCGTCGGCGGTCACAATGATAATGTCACAGCTATCCCAGCCCAGTGCGTCCATTTCTTGTTTGGACATTGGCAAGTAGGGTGCGGTGCCAAAGCACTCAGCCCAATATTTAGGGTAAGCAAATAGCTCACGGGGATTGTCTGCATCAAATTTTTGGGATTTGGTATTATTCATAAACTACGCCTAAAAAAATCGTTCCACTGGGTTTGCTGCGCCATTTAATTCAACAATGCTATTTTGCAAACTCGCATTCATTTTTACTCGCCCGTTACTGATAACGATGTAGCCTTCTTGGACAAAAGGGTCGAGCATTTCGCTTGCTGGGCTTTGAGTCACCGCTTCAAGGTCTAAATCGAGATCAATCGAGAAAGTGCTCGCCGCAACTGCCTCTTTAATGTTTAGCCCCATGATATTTCGCAGCTGAGGAAGGCCGCCATAGCTAAGTTTTACTTCACCGCGGTGATCACCATCATAGGCATTCATATCGAACGCGCTGTTAATACTTAGTGAGTTATTGAGCAACAGCAGCCCAAGGCGCTGGTTGAGATCGTTGACTTCTCGAACTGCAGTTGGTGATGAGTCACCACGCAGCAGCTGGAGCTTAGTCAGCATGGCATAAAATTGAGTTAAAGACTCTTCGTTAATTTCGCTAAGTTCTATATGCCACTGACCTGAACGCAGCAGGCTCGCGCCGGTTGCAGCGCCAAGCCTAGCTTCTTGCCTTAAGGTGAGTGAGTCACTGGGCGCCTGTTTGGTGACACTGGATGTAAATGACAAATCCTCAATAGTCAGTTGGCTGGGCCGGCTGCTAGTGATTGAGGGCAGACTAAATTCTAACGAGGCCGGCGCACTTGCCGAGTTAATAGCGGCTGTTTTTGCGCTAACGCTTGCGTTGGTAATTTCAATACGCTGGTTACTAGGAGTATTAGTAAGGGCAATATTACCGAGCGTTATCTGGGCTTCGGCAGACTGATCGCCCCGCAGCGTGACCGTGCCAGCAAACCCAGCAAATGAGACGGCCGAGCCTTGAAACGTCTCATCAAGCGGGCTGACAGAAAAGTCGAGATTCAGAGTGCGGCTAAAATCAGCGAACACAGACATGTCCACATCCAATTGCTTGGGGGACTGACTAAGATTGAGTATTGGGTCGCTGTAACTAATTTTGGGGTAGACCTTGGCGTGAGCGAAGCCAAATCTCAGCCCGTTTTCGGTAAACAGCAGCGGCCCATGGTTGATGTTGAAATCGAGAATGATCCGAATTGGGGGCAGCGCAGCAATGCTGTAATTGAGATTGAGGGTGCCGGAACTTGTGAACCAGCCTCGACGAAGCGGGCCCTTATCTACCTCGAGTCTGAGGTCAGGGCCTGTGGGCAGCAGGGCAATTAAATCATCGACAGCATCTTCATTGATGGCAATGCTGATAGCTTTTGGCGCGACCAACGTGGCCAGCAAGGCAACTAAAAGCGCTAGCGTTAACATTACCCGAGGAAATTTAGACATTTGGAGTACTTAAGTGGCTTGGTGGTGCCAGCGGCTGCGCGCCACTGGTGAGTGAATTTAAGCGCCGTGCAGTATACCTGAAAGTTTTTGGAATAGATTGCTTCCCACATCTGCCGAGGTTTGGCTACGCCACTGTTTGCTTGACCTTAAATGTACAGCGTCTAGCGCCGGTCATTAAGTGATCCACTTGATTGATGTGCGCGCTAGACCCTAACAGCTGCTGAAACAATGCGAGTTCAGATTTGCAAAACCCACTACAGCTTCGCGCTGCGCTGGCGATAGGGCAGTGATTTTCGATAAACAGCCAGCCATCGGGCAAGAGCCTAACTTCTGCCATATAACCTTCGTCAGTGCGCAGCTTGGCCAATTTTTGCAGTTTTTCTGCGGTATTTGCTGGCCCTTGCGAAAGCGCCTCACTATAGCGGGTATGTTGCTGTTCGCTGCGCTGATTCACCAGAGTGTCCAGCAGTGCCTTACTGTGACCTTGGTTGAGGAGGTTAATGAGCTGGATTGCAATGTCTTTGTGGCCATCGGGGTAGTGAGCGTGGCCTTGCTCGGTTAGCGACCAATAATGCACAGGCCGCCCTCTGGTCTGTTTTTCGGCTATCGCGGCGGTCTCAACATACCCCTTGTCAGCAAGGCCCTGCAAATGCTGCCGGGTTCCCATTGTGGTCATTCCCAATTGATTTGCGAGTATTTTTACCGACTGGGGGCCTCTTGATTTAAGACGGTCTAGCAAAGTAAGTTGGGAGGCGCAGAGATCCATAAGAGTTAACCAAAGAGCAGATACTTAGTCTATCGGCGGCATTGGGTAAGTGTTTATGGTTTATGCGCTTATTTAGTAAAGCCTTTGCTTGATTAAGTGAGTGGTGAGCGGCTGCGCTATTGCCGGTTCATCTTTATATGGGGAATGTCGTCTTCGAGATAGGGTTCGGTTCGGGTGGTAAAGCCTAGTTGTTGGTAAAACTTCTCTAAATAGGCTTGAGCCGAGATGGTAACCCCCATTGCTGGCCACAACTCATCGCAGTAGCGTAGCGCCGTGGTCATCAGCTGCTTACCGAGCCCAGAACCGCGGACGCTTCCGCGGCTAACAACACGGCCCAGCGATGCCTCAGGGTATTTTATTCCCGGGGCAATCAATCTCGCATAGGCGACAACTTGACCAGCAACTTGGGCATAGACATGGTGCGCGTCCAAGTCAAAACCATCCACGTCTTGGTAGACGCAATTTTGTTCAACTACAAACACTGCCGATCGCAGCTGCAGAATGTCATAGAGTTCTAGGCTGGTGAGTTCAGAAAATGGTTTGCAGTGAAATTCGGCTTGATCCATGACAAGTGGCTTCTAGAAAATTGGGGTAATCGAGTGCGATGTAGTTTACTTATCGACTCAACAGCCATGAATATTAGTGGTCGAAAAAGTTCCCAGCAATTATAAGTGGTTAGCTCTAGCTGGACTTCCCAGCCATTGCTAGACATCAAATAGTGTTAAATCTAGAAAATGTCTGGCAAACCCTGGGAAGTCCATCTTGCTGAATCGGGAATGTATTGCTTTTCCCAGTCGAAAGGTTGCATCAGACTAGGTATGCTCCGATCCCTGCCCTGGTGGCACAGCCCGATAGCGCGGCCCCCTCCTAAGGGGAACTCAATTTCAATATTTCTCTTAGCTTTTTCGTATTGTCGCTTAAGTAGGAAAGGGACTCTTGCTGACTAAAAAGTTTAGTGCCGTTGATA